>CAWKES010000018.1:0-182735 GCA_963848755.1 Candidatus Bathyarchaeota archaeon
TTATTGGGGAGCATCATCTTAGTCACATTAATCTCAAGCCTGAACACCGTGCATTTCATTCGACAAACACACTACTTCTACTACGCAGCATTCTAAACTTCTAACGTTCCAGCCGTCGACTGCTGCAGACAAAAATTAGCGGCCGAAAACTAGTTACGTTCTCCATAGATGCCGCACATAAGACATGTTTTTGTGTGCCACAAAACAACACTTAAATATTCTGCGGAACAGAGGGTGATGTATGGGGAATTCCCGCGATGACTGAAACTGGCTAATGAGCCAGAAAGCGGTTTGATCGACGACTTGCGGGAAAATGAAGTTCACGTAAATCTCGACGCGTTGTGATTGGAAATTTGCCGTAATCACTCAATTACCGTTAAATACATTCGGAGAAGCGTAGAACGCAGTTACGTAACGAGTGTTTCAGTTTGGGATTCCACCCATTTGGCAATTCGCTAGAGATGTGAGCTGACATTTGAGTAAACTTAATCGTTCGAAGATTATCACCGCCATACTTCTAATTTTAGTAGCCGGATTCTCGGTAACCTCACTCTCCTACGCGACCCAAACGCCGCTCTTCAGTATTTTACCACCAGTTGGGCACTTCCAACAATCAATCTTGCTCCAAGTTCAGGTGCGGTGGGAACTGTAGTGACGATAACTGGAACCGGATTCTTAGGAACCGACACATCATGCGTTGTTACTGGCACCGGCACAATTATCGGTATTCCTCCTGCCACATGTACGATAGCCGCCAGTACGATTGGCGCTAGCGACATTTACGGTTGGTGATGCGGCTCCTGGAACTTACACGATCACCGTAACCGGAAGCCCAGGTGCAGATGTAGCTACATCAATCTTCACCGTACTGCCACCTGCTATAGTGCTAAATCCGACCTCAGGACCGCCCGGAACAATGGTAACGGTAAACGGATCTCATTTCTCATTGACCGATGCAGCCTGTACGATCACTGGAAGCGTCGTTACAGGAGCGGCTTGCACGATCATAGCAGGTAGTGGTAATCCTACAGGAAGTTTCCGGCCGGTACAATCCCACCGGGTATCTATACTGTTACTCTGAAAGGTACGACGACCGGCGATACGGCACAAGCATCCTTCACAATTCCAACTCCAGCAATCATACTGACGCCGCTTCGGGACCTGTCAATACTGCTGTTACCATAAGTGGTGGGGGATTCAATCTTGCAGATGCGGGCGTATGCGTAATCTCCCAAGCCCCAGCTGCCCCAGTAATTGTGGCAGCATCAACATGTACCATCGATACCAGCGGAAATATGGCGCCGAGCGGATTCAGCGTTGCAACCACTGCCACTCCGGGCACGTACACTATTACAGTAACCGGGACTAGCGGTGATTCTGCTTCCAAAACCTTCACCGTCACAACTAGCGCCCCATTCATCGTCCCCACTCCGAATGCTGCTGCAATTGGAGTCCATATCGCTGTAACCGGCGGTGGATTCAATTCAGGTGACGTAGGCACGTGCACCTTCGGCCAATCCCCATCAAGTCCTGTTATAGTCGCCTCGGCAACGTGTACTATTACGGCTGCGGGCCAGTTGTCTGGCAGCGGATTTACGGTCGCACCCAGCGCGACACCCGGCACATACTTGCTTACGGTTACTGGGACCACTGGTGATATTGGTCAAGCAGGATTCACTGTTACCGGACCAAACATTGTATTGTCACCAACATCTGGACCTGTCACCACCCCTGTTTCTGTGACCGGTAACGGTTTCGATACTGCCGATGCTGGCTTATGCAGCTTCTTACAATCACCTGCAAGTCCAGTTCTCTTCGCTTCAGTCTCGTGTACAATTACTGGTTCCGGCACGTTGACGGCCAGCAGCTTCACGGTTGCGAACACAGCTCCCCGGGCACATATCTCGTCCAAGTGCAAGGTAGTCGCGGTGACATATCTGGCACAGCCGCGTTCAAGGTTACTGGTGCTTCTCCAGGATCCGCCAAAATTACTCTCTCTCCTAACACGGGTGGACTTGGATCATCGGTCACCGTGACCGGCACAGGGTTCTCGTTAGGTGATACTACCTGTAATATCGGTCCCAGCACTCTTGCCTCAACACCAACATGCACTATAGTGCAGGTAGTGGTGCGCCGAGCGGTAGCTTCTTCGTTGGTGGAGTATCCCCGGGAACATACACCGTAACCGTCACTGGTTCAACTGGCGATTCAGCTCAAGCAACATTCACTGTGACCGGACCTAAGATTGCACTGACACCAACTTCCGGAGTTACCGGAATAACAGAAACCGTAACAGGCAGCGGATTCTCCACAACCGATACCACGTGTACAATTACTGGTGGGCCAATTGTTGCTGGTACGACCTGTACTGTAGCGAGTGGTAATGTTGCCGGAGGTTTCTCAATCGGAGGCGTTCCTGCAGGAACCTACACGATTACTGTGACAGGTACTCCGGCAGGTGATTCTGCTTCCGCAAGTTTCACGGTAATATCTCATCCAACGATCACACTGATACCGAACTCCGGCCACCCGGAACAACCGTGGTAATGAATGGCGCTGGATTTTCAGCAGCTGATACCACGTGCACGATTTCTGGTGGTCCACTTGTTCCAGCAATGACTTGCAGTTTCGTAACTCCAGGAAATGGAGCGCCAAGCGGCAAATTCTTCGCTGGCCTAGTCGACCCAGGCACTTACACCGTAACTGTAACTGGCAGTACAGGTGACGCGGGTACAGCCACCTTCACAGTTCTCGCACCATTCATAACCCTGTCACCGAACGGTGCCCGGTCGGAACCAAAATTACGGTGACCGGCGGAGAGTTCAATACTGGTGACGCTGGAATATGCACGTCTCACAAGCCCCAGCCAGTCCATTTGTTGTGTCGTCCTCTTCATGCACAAATACCACGACCGGTCAACTGGACGGTGCAGCATTGATCATTAATGGCGGCGCTACTCCAGGCATATACACTATCACTGTCAACGGCCTTACTGGTGATTCAGCCTCAGCACAGCTCACCGTCACAACCAACACCCCATTCATTGTTCTCACACCCGCCACAGCCCCGTCGGGACCAACATAGCCGTAACCGGCGGTGGTTTCAACACTGGCGACACAAGAACATCACATTGGGCCAATCACCGTCTTCACCAATAATAATCGGAGCACCGGCAACATGCACAATCAATTCATCAGCCCATTAATTGGCAGCGGATTCCCAGTCGCAACCAGCGCCATACCTGGCAAGTATACAGTCACCGTTACCGGAACCACCGGTGACATCGCTTCAGCAACCTTCGTTGTCCAAGGACCTCAAGTAACGCTAACGCCAAGCTCTGGATCGATCGGTACTAACGTTGCAGCGACAGGTTTCGGATTCAATACTGCTGATGCTGGCTTGTGCAGTTTCGTGCAATCTCCAGCCGCCCCAGTAACTTCCGTCAGTATCATGCACCATAACTCCACTTGCAATTGACTGGAAGTGGATTCACGGTAGCAACCACTGCAACCCCGGGCACTTATCTCGTCCAAGTCATGGGTAGTACCGGGGATATTTCTGATCAGGCTTCACGGTAACCGTGAATGCGCCAACCGTAAATGTGAGCCCAACTTCGGGAACAACTGGTGCCGCAATTTCCGTAACCGGTAGCGGCTTCGTTGCTGCCGATGCAGGCCTATGCAGCTTCCTGCAATCACCCGCCTCCCCAATTCTCTTCGTGTCAGTGTCATGCGCAATAAACGCTGCAGGTCAATTGGTTGGCAGCAGCTTTAGTTGCCGTAACAGCTACCACCGGCTCTTACATTGTTACCGTGAGGGTAGCACAGGCGATACTGGTTCAACGACGTTCTTCGTAACCAAAGGTCCCCAAATTATCTTATCGCCAGTGTCGGGTCACCAGGGAACAGGAGTTACAATAACTGGTACAGGATTCTCATCGAACGATGCGGGAGCCTGTACGATTACCAGTGGCCTCGTTGGACTAATCGGGCCGAGTACTTGTTCAATCAATTCATCGGGAAATCTACAGTCTACCAGTTTCAGTGTTGGAAGTGTTGCGCCTGCGACTGCTACGGTTACTGTGACTGGTGGTACTGGTGATTTTGCTACCAGTCATCGTTATACCAGCCAAGACTGGTCCGGAGTTCGGCGTCAACGTTAGGGATGGGGTGTTGGTTACTACGATGAATGTGGCTGAGGCGGAATCGCCAGTACCGCCGGTCACTGTAACCGTAGCAGTTGCAGGCGCAACACTTCCAACACTGAAGCTGGTCGACTGCAGAGTTCCCGCGGAAGTGATCGTACAAGTACTAGGTCCAATTAGACCAACAAGGCCGCTGGTAATTGTGCAGGCTCCAGCATCGTTCGATGAGAATCCTGTACCAGTTATTGTAACTCCTGTTCCCTGGTGACCCGACACTGGCGATAAGATAATTTGGGGACCTTTGGTTACGAAGAACGTCGTTGAACCAGTATCGCCTGTGCTACCTTTCACCGTAACAATGTAAGAGCCGGTGGTAGCTGTCACGGCGACGGTGAAGCTACTGCCAACCAATTGACCTGCAGCGTTAATTGCGCATGACACTGACGCGAAGAGAACTGGGGAGGCGGGTGATTGTAGGAAGCTGCATAGACCTGCGTCGGCAGCAACGAAGCCGCTACCGGTTACGGAAATTGCGGCACCTGTTGTTCCCGAAGTTGGGTTTACATTTACGGTTGCGCGCATTCACAGTTACGGTGAAGCCTGGATCGGAAATATCGCCGGTGCTACCTTTGACTTGGACGAGATAAGTGCCTGGGGTTGCGGTGGTTGCAACTGTGAATCCACTTCCAGTCAAAGTGCCAAGTGGAGTTATAGTGCATGATACGGACGCGAAGATTACTGGGGCGGCTGGAGATTGCAAGAAGCTGCATAAGCCAGCATCTGCAGTATTGAATCCGAAACCTGTCGCGGCAACGTTAGTGCCGATCGATCCGGAGCTTGGTGTTAGCGTTACTTGAGGTCCTTGGACAACGAAGGTTGCTGAAGCGATGTCACCGGTGGTTCCGGTAACGGTGACTGTATACTTGCCAGGTATGGCGCTGGTTGCGACTGGGAATCCGCTGCCAATTAATGCGCCTGATGAATTGATTGTGCATGTTGCCGGTGCTCCGATTATTATTGGTGAAGACGGTGATTGGCCGAATGTGCATGTTCCTGTGTCGCCAGTGTTGAAACCACCGCCGGTTACGGCTATGTTGGTGCCGATCGGGGCTGTGGCAGGTGTGAGAACAATGAATGGGGTGTTGGTTGTGACGGTGAGCTGTGCTGAGGCTGAATCACCAGTAAGGCCGTTGACAGTGATAGTGTATATGCCTGGAGTAGCGCCGCCATTAATGATGAATGCTGCACCGTCCAGTTGACCGGTCGTCGGTAATTGTGCATGAAGACGACGACACAACAAATGGACTGGCTGGGGCTTGTGAGAACGTGCATATTCCAGCGTCACCAGTATTGAACTGTCCGCCGGTCACCGTAATTTTGGTTCCGACCGGAGCCGTGTTTCGGTGACAGGGCTATGAATGGTGCGAGAACTGTGAAGGTGGCTGTAGCCGCGTCACCTGTACTGCCAGTTACAGTAACGGTGTAAGTGCCTGGGTTGACTAGGCCAGCACTGAAACTGCCGCTTGGCGCTCCATTTCCTGGAGTCACGAAACTGCAAGTCATTGCTGGAACAAGTGGACCACCAGAAATCGTGCACGTGGTATCAGCTGCTGAAAATCCAGCGCCATTCATTACCACGTTTGTTCCGGGTGGGCCAGAGTTCGGTATCAGTGTGACCGTTGGATGAGATATGACGGTGAAGCTTGCGGAAGCAGAATCACCTGCCGGAGTACCTGTCACTGTAATCGTGTAGGTTCCTGCAGGAACACCTCCGACTGAGAAACTTCCGGCAACATTACCACTCGCTACAGTACAGGTCGTAGCAACAACAATTGGTCCACCAGTAATTGTGCACGTGGCATCAGTTGTGGAGAAGCCACTGCCCGTTACTGTTACGGTTATTCCAGTAACTCCGGAATTTGGTGTCAGTACAATCTTAGGTCCAGTGACAGTGAATGTTGCTTGACGCTGAATCGCCAGTTGAACCAGTGACCGTTACGGTATATGTTCCTGGGGATACTCCGCCAACGAAGAAGCTACCGCTCGGCGCACCACTACCTGCAGCTATAGTGCATGTTGGTGTTGAGGCAAGAGTGCTTGGACCAATATTGCAGAAAGTATCACCTAACGAGAAACCTGTGCCGGTCACGGTGACCGATGATCCAAGTCCACCCGTGTTAGGAGAGAGAGTAATTTTGGCGGTTCCTGGAGAAGCGCCAGTAACTTTGAACGGGCTGTTCCAGAGATGTCACCACTAGCTACCTTGGACTTGGACAAGATACGTGCCCGGGGTAGCTGTGTTCGCAACCGTGAAGCTGCTGGCCGTCAACGTGCCGGAACCAGTAATCGTACACGAGACTGAAGCGAAGAGAACTGGACTTGCAGGTGACTGTAAGAAGCTGCATAAGCCAGCATCGGCAGTATCGAAACCATTACCTGTCACAGAAACAGGTGTGGTGACAGGTCCGGATGTTGGTGACAGCGCGATGTTTGGTCCGGTAACAGTGAATCCTGCTTGACCAATATCACCAGTGGTCCCAGTAACCGTAAGCAAATATGTGCCGGGTGTAGCGCTGGGTGCGACCGTAAATCCGCTGCCAGACAACTGGCCCGACGCCGTAATAGTACACGTTGCCGAGGCGACTATAACAGGACTTGATGGGGATTGGCCGAAGGTGCACGTGCCTACGTCACCTGAATTGAATCCCCCGCCGGTTACAGCGATATGGGCTCCAATTGCTGCAGCATTTGGAGTTGGGACGATGAATGGGGCGCTAGTTGTGACGGTGAAGGTTTTGGAAGCAGAATCACCGCTACGTCCCGGTTACTGTAATAGTGTACGTGCCTGGAGTGGCAGTGGTTGCAACGCTGAATCCGCTCGGCGCCATATTTCCGCTGGTATCGATGGTACATGTTGATGCTGCCACAATGACTGGAGCAGCTGGGGCTTGGGAGATATACGCATTCGCCAGCATCTGCAAGATTGAATCCCCCACCACTTATGGTAACAGCAGTATTGACAGGTCCCGAAGCTGGCGTCAGCACGATTGCTGGAGTTGGAATTGTGAAGGATGCTTGTGCCGTATCGCCGGTCGTCGTACCTTTCAGAGTAACAGTATAGATACCCGGTGGGATTGTACCGGCCGCGAAACTTCCTGTAGGATTACCACTACCTGCTATGATCGTGCAAGTCGCTCCTGTTACGACGCTTCCAGTAATCGTACAGGCGGCATCGGTCAATGAGAAATGAGATCCGTTTACCGTTACCATTGTTCCGGGCGGTCCTGAGGTCGGATTTAGCACTATAGCGGGTGGCAGTACGGTGAAGATTGATGTTGCTACATCTGCACCTGGACTTCCGGTTACTGTGATCGTGTAGGTTCCAGGAGCAGCATCACCAACCGTGAATGTCACTCCAGCGCTTATCGTACTAGCGGCTATCGTGCATGTGGCAGGAGGAATACCGATAATGGTGCCGGTGCCAGTAACAACGCATGATGTGTCGGTTCCTAAGAATCCGGTTCCAGTTATCGTTACTACAGTTCCCACCGCACCTGAACTTGGAGCAAGATTGATTGTTGGCAGTGCCGCAACGGGCGGTAAAATGCTGAAGAGCGGCGTTTGGGTCGCGTAGGAGAGTGAGGTTACCGAGAATCCTACTACCAAAATTAGAAGTATGGCGGTTATAATCTTCGAACGATTAAGTTTACTCAAATGTCAGCTCACATCATCTAGCGAATTGCCAATCGGGTGGAATCCCAAACTGAAACACTCGTTACGTAACTGCGTTCTACGCTTCTCCGAATGTATTTAACGGTAATTGAGTGATTACGGCAAATTCTCAACCGCGACGCGTAGAGATTTACTTGAACTTGCATTTTTCCCGCAAGTCGTCGATCAAAGCGCTTTCTGTGCTCATTCAGCCATGTTTCAGTCATAGCGGGAACTTCCCATACATAGTCCACTTGGCCTGCAGAATATTTAAGTGTTGTTTTGTGGCACACAAAAACATGTCTTACATGCGGCATTTATGGAGAACGATACTAGTTTTTTGCGCTAATTTTTGTCTCCAGCACTCGGCGGCTGGAACGGTTGGAATGCGTTTAGAATGCTGCGTAGTAGAAGTAGTGTGTTTGTCGGATGAAATGCACGGTGTTCAGGCTTGAGATTAATGTGACTAAGATTATGCTCCCCAATAATCCGTAGACGGGATTCCATGCTGAAAGCAGACGTGGACCAATTAGGTTCGTGCCAAGCTCAGTAACTGTCGCGAGGACTAGGAGAAGCGCTGGGGTTGAGTATCTTCTGAACGAGAAACTGATGAAAGTGTTGGCGAGGAAAAACGCGAAGAGCGAGTACGCGATTAAGCCGACGCGTAGGACAAGAACGCTCTCCGGTTCGCCGTTCGTCATCCGCACAATCGAATCCGCAAACTGCCATAGCACGATAACGCAAGCTCCCGCAGCCAATCCGGTGACCGCGAACATTTTTGCAACGTAACGGTAAACCTTGGTCTTCAGCTCCGTTCTGTTGGCGATGTTTGTTTTCGAGGATTCGATCTGTAACAATTCCGCTAACCCTTCCAAGAAATAGTAGATGAGTCCGGTTAGTGGAATTAGTACGAGCATGGCGATGTCGGCTCCGAATTGGTAGCTCGCGTTATAGATCAACAGGATGGGTCCGCTTGCTGATATCCAACTTGCCAATCGATCGGAGAATAATAGTACGTAGAACATTGTTCCGAACAAGTAGAGTGGCAGCATTTCTATGAAGACGACGCTCAGTCTTGGTTGTTTGACGTTTTTCAGTGGAACGGGTTTGTGGTATAATGATTGGTTTTCAAGGTTTTGGATCGCGTGGCGTTTCTCACGTAGAATCGATTGGAGGCATTCGAGTGCTGTTATTGCGTTTAGGATTGTGAGGGCAATGACTTGGGCGATTATAACGTTATACGGATTCAGAACGCCCACGGCTTTTAGTGAGTAGTAGGTGGCGTAGAGTGATATGAGTGCTATCGCTAAACCGATTGCGATTAGCGGGAATTTTCGGTAAGAGTAGAGTGGGGTTACTAGGATTCGGTAACCGCCGAGGAGGATTAGGAATAGTACCGTGTACAAAGTAAATTGTAGCGGCGAGACGAATGCGACGCCGTTCATTATTATGAATGCGCTTGCTGCGATCGCGATTGCTAGAAATCCCACCCAGTAACCTCTCACCGCTTCCTTCCTGGCCAATGGGAGGTTGTCTTGTAGTCTGTAGAAGCTCATTCTAAATGAGAATACTTGTTGCACTCCTCCGGTTACGATGAATGATATGACTACGCCGACGGCGATTGAAGTTGCAAGAAAGGCAGGAATTGGTCCGGCTTTGTCAGGGTTGACGGTCCATAGGCTGATTCCTCCTAAGTAGAGGGCCAGGAGCATAAGGCTCCAGAGTGCGCTGAAGATCATTCCCGAAGCGAACGTTCGTACATGCTTCCATCGTATGTCGTCCACATTTTTTTTGGAATCATCACTTTCTCCAGAATAGAATGGGATCAGTCGCTGAACTTTTTTTGCGATTTCAGAAAACTTGGTTGGCTCCAAATTGTCTTTCTTGAAAAATCCTAGGACTTCAAGAAGAACCGCTACTTCTTCCGGGTTGGAAGGCCGCGAGTCAACCTCAGCCACAGTCCTAGCCAAAACGTGGTAGCGAAATTTTTGAGGAATCATTTAGAGTTCAACTGTTTGTATACTCCTCGATATTCGTCGGCGAATTTCGGCAACGCGTACTCGTTCAGGGTTCGGTCCGGGCGGCGGCCCCCATTTTTTTGGAGTACTCCGAGTCTGTGAGGAGGTTTGCTAGTGCTTCACCGAGTCGTATTGGATCTCGTGGGGGCACGATGACTCCAGACTCCCCGAGGGCTTCACCTACTCCTCCGACATCCGTGGCTACGGAGGCTTTCGCGCAGGCCATCCCTTCGATGAGCGCGAATGGAAATCCTTCCGATATGCTTGGAAGTGCGACCACGTCACCAGAATTGAAGGCGCTTGGAGTGTCCTTCGTAAAACCCATGAAATACATCGAATCTGACAAGCCTAGCTTGTCTCGCGCCTCCACGCAGAGTTGAGCATATTCAAGATCTGAAGCGGAACCGTAGACGAGACATTTCGCGTTAGGCACTTTTTCGCGTACGGTCGCCATTGCTGGGACGAGATCAAGGATGCCTTTCAGGCGATCGATGCGAGTGACGACGCTTATGGTTGGTGAGTTTGAAATGCGATTTACAGAGATTGGTTTGAATTTGTCTGTATCGACGCCGTTATGGATAACTCTAATTTTGTTTTGGTCCGCGCCAAGTTGGGTTTCCCATTGTGCGTTGAATTTGGACACGGGCGCGATCATGTCGGCGTATTCATAGCTCAGTGAAGCAATGGCCCGCTCAAAACGGATCCAGAATTCTTTTTGGCCTCTGCTGTATTTTCCGGTAACTTGAAGCAGCCTCTCTCTATAATATACGCCGTGTTCGGTTAGGATGAATGGAGTGTCATCTCGGAGTTTTGCAACGACCGCTAGAAATCCGACTACTCCGGCGATTGAAGAGTGGATGAGTTGACATTTTGGAACATCAATTGTTAAAACTTCAAGATACCTTACAACCGTACGACATATCTCGAGAGTTTCGCGGAGAGACATGGATGAAAAATTTTTGTCTCCTTCTATGAATGAGCTGAAGAGTTCCCAGAATTTCTTGTCTCTGACGACGGATCGGAAGTCGTGATCTTTCAGGAATCCGAACATTTCAACTACGGATTCTGCGAGGAGGTGACTCTTGTCGCCACCGGCAGCGATTGCTTGAAGGAATTTTTCAAAGCTCTGTAGAAAATCGTCGATTCCTCGCGAACGAGTCAGATACATTCTGTCCAAAAGTTTTCTGATCGGGGTTGCTGAGAATTCGTCTGGTCTGATGATTCCCCAGATCGGCAGCATCTCCAGTTTCTTCACATTCTGTGGAGTTTTGTATTGTATCTCCACGTGCGGGTTCGATACGAGGCTGATGATTTTGAAGTTGTAGTCGGGTAGGGAGGTGAGTAGAGCGTTGGCCCAAGTTGAGACTCCTCCCTCATAATATGGGTAGGTTCCAGAGGTTAGGAAGAGTACGTCCGCGGAATCGGTCATTATTGAACATACTCGAGTCGTGTTTTGTGTGCTGATTTCGAATTTATTTGTCCAAGCGCAATTTCAATTTCCTTGATCGCGCTCGATTTTGTCGTCGGATGGATACGTTTGTGTGTAGCATTGTTTGGCTGAACGGAGCATTTCGTTGCTGAGAGAAGTTTGTCCGATTAGGGTCAAGCATTCAGCGGCTAGGATGAGGCTGAGTGTCGCTTTCGCGTAATGACCAGCGGATTTGTGTTCTTTGGCGTCTGAGACGTAATTGGGCCATGCAGCGGCGTAGTCTCCTGAATCATGTAACCGAATGGCGGTCATCCAATGATTGGCCTGAGAAGTTGCAAGTTTTTCCCATCTTGCAATGGTCGGACGTGAGTCGGTTGAGACGTCGCGGTCTCCCATTACCCATTCTTTGGTCGCGTAAAGCGCTCGTTCTAGTCTTGACTTCTCCGCCATAGTTTGGCGTATATTAGGGGAGATATAGAGACCATTGTTCTATAATTGTCATGACGTGTGTTATTTCCAGCTTGAGCGGCTGACTTTTTGATTCTTTAATGTTAACCCCAATTCCTGCAATTCCATACTCGAGATGCACGCGGCTCAGGGTACTATGTAGGTGACTGGATACCAGGCGGATGTTGTGAGCAGAGTGCCGGTTGGGCCGTAAACGGAGAGGCGCATGAGAAGTTCACCTGATGCGGAGGCATACGCCGTGGTGGGGATTGATACTACGCCGGTCGTAGAGGAACAGATGGTGCCTAGAGTTATTGAAGTGCATCCGAAATTTTCTGTGTCACCATAACCGCCGCCGCTGTAGCCAACTCTCTGCGATGGACAGACGCTGAAGGTGGTAACTTGTGATCCGCCGTTGTAGATGGTTGCTGAGATTACTACGAGAGTTCCTTGAGGGATGTAGACGCCGTTCAAATATTTTTGATAATCGAATTGTACGTTTGATATTTGAGCTGAAGAATACGCGGCGACAGGTTGAAGGATCGGTAGTACGAGAAGAAAAGTGAGGAGGATTGTTGTGGTGAGTGCGGTTTTCATTGTACGTTGCTCTAGTGGTGGCGGGTTATTGGTTGAGCGGTGTTCCGCTCCAGATGCGTTGCCACCATAGGTTGCCGTTCGAGTCGTATTTCAGGAGGAACATTGCGGCGAGGTTCTGGTATGTGGTGCTTTGTTCTCCGGTGCGTTGTGGGTTTGGTCCGAAACTGTAAGTGTACCCGGTCACGTAGGCGTTGCCGAGTTGGTCTACGGCGACTGCGTAACCGTAATCGGCTTCGGCTCCACCCCAAGTTTTCTGGTAGACAATATTACCAGACGGGTCGTACTTTACCAGGAAGACGTTCGGATGACCCGAAGTCATCGAGTAGCTATAGGTGGTTCCTGCCATGTACACGTTTCCGAGATTGTCAGTAGCGACGCCATAACCGTAATCAGCTGAGGTTCCACCCCAGATCTTCTGGCTTAGTAGTTGTCCGTTTGAATTGTATTTCAGGAGGAAGGCGCTGGGTAGACCGGGGTTTAATCCGTAACTGTAGGTTGTGCCGGTGACGTACACGTTTCCTTCAGGATCGAGGGCTACGCCGTAACCGTAATCGGTTTGGTTGTAGCCTCCCCAAGTTTTCAGGAAGGATATTTCGCCGTTCTGTAGGTCGCCTGTGAGATCCCACTTGAGTAGGAAGACCGCTCCATGGCCAAGTCGTCCGTAAGTGTAGGTTGTTCCGACGATGTACACGTTGCCTAAGTTATCGACAGCGAGAGCGTTCGCGTAATCGTTGTTGGATTCGCCTCCCCATGTTCCCTGAAATGTTTGAGCACCTTCAGAGCCTTGGTATTTCAGGAGGAACAGGCGTGATAGTCCGGCGATGGTGTCGCCGTTTCCGCTCCAGTAACCGTTCGTGTTTCCGATCACGTATACGTTATCGAAGGCGTCAGTTGCAACTCCACGTGGAACCGCATCACTTATCGAACCGCCCCAAGTCGTTTGCCAATCAATAGAGTAGGACGGGTTGTACTTCACGAGGTAACCGTTGAAGAATTCTCCTTGCGCTGCGCCGGTGGCCTTCGATGTACCGGCGAAGTAAATGTTCTGTGAAGTATCTACTGCGACGCCTGCTCCGAAACTATCTTGTGGAGCAACAACGGTTTGCGGATACGAACTGATTGCGAGTTGGCGTAATGTGCCCGATGGAGTGTAGGTCAGTAGGACTCCCATCGTCGGCCACTGTCCAAGTAGGAGGCTGCTGCCGGTTACGAATACGTTTCCTGTTCCTTCAACAGCTACGTTCGCGTAGGAACCGTTCAATGAACCAGCATCAATCGTTAAACCTTGATCGGCATGAACAACAGGTGTTAAGGGGATAATTAGTCCAGACAATAAAATCAGACACGTAACGGAGAGAAGGATTAAATTTAATCGAGTTCTAGTTTTCATTGCTGCACATCTGTCTAGCTTTCATTCTGAGGGCTTAAAGCTGCATTGGGTTGAATATACAACTACCTGTCAAATTCTTACACTATCAAGAACTATATCGACAATATTGTGCATCCCACAATACGATTTGTTGTTTCTCCATACTCCACACCCCGCTTCTCGTAATGTTTAGAATAGCAATTGTTGAATCCATCATGGACGAGAAATGAGGCGTATAATTAGTCTTCTAACCGATTTCGGTTTAACGGATCCATTCGTTGCTGAGATGAAAGCCGTAATTTTTTCGATCAGCGAGAATGTTCAGATCGTCGATATTAGTCATCAAGTGGAAAAATTCGATATCTCGATGGGTGCGTTTCTGTTGAACGGGGCGGTAGAATATTTTCCGGACGGAGCGATTCATGTGGCTGTGGTTGATCCGGGTGTTGGGAGTGATCGGCGAGGGATCGCTGTCGAGACCGAACGAGCAGTTTTTGTTGGTCCGGATAATGGGCTGATGATTCCTGCGGCTCGGACTCAGAAGATTTTGCACGTTTACGAGTTGACGAATCGTTCGTTAATGCGGAAGGAAATTTCAGCAACATTTCATGGCAGAGATATTTTCGCTCCAGTTGCAGCACACTTGGCGAACGGAAAATTACCCAGTGATTGTGGACCCGAATTGCGTGAGTATGTTGACTCTCCGTTTCCATCTGCTAAAATCGAAGGCAAATATTGGATCTCCGAAGTTGTTCATGTGGATGGTTTCGGGAACATTGTTACAAACTTGTCTCGAGATTTGTTGAAGGATAGTTTGTCTGAGAAAATTTCATTATACGTGGGTGGCAGGCAGTTCTCGGTTCGGTTCGTGAAAACTTATTCGGATCTGCGTGTGGGTGAAGTTGGCGCACTCTTCGGGAGTCATGGATTTCTGGAACTTGCATGTAGAGAGAAGAGCGCTGCGGCGAGGCTGCGGGTCAGTCGTGGGGTTCCAGTTCGGTTGCTTCACGGCAGTTAGGAGAGCTTTGAAGCTGATTCTTGATCCAAGTACATTGTGACGTTTGATCGTGTGCGAAGTATCGAACCTGGACAATTGGTTGTGACGGGGCCTTCCAGCGCCATTTTTACTGCTTCGGCTTTGCGTGCCTCTGGAACAATAGCCAGCACATGTTTCGCGTTGAGAAGAGCGGGGACGGTTAGTGTGATCGCACGTTTGGGTACGTCATCGATTGTTTTGAAATGTCCCTCGTTTACTTGTTGCATGCGACATCGTTCGTCGAGTGTAACGATATGGATAAGGTCGCGTGTTCCGAAATCAGCGGGCGGGTCGTTGAAGGCCAGATGCCCGTTTTCTCCGATCCCTAAAACGCAAATGTCCGCTGGGAATTTGCGGAGCAAGTCATTGTAGCGTCTCAGCTCTGATTGGGTGTCCGACACGTCACCTTTCATTGGGTAGAATGCTTTCGGGTTCACGTGGTTCGTTAGATTTTTGCGAATATAGTTTGGAAAGCTGGCTGGATGCTGATCGGACATTCCTATGTATTCGTCCATGTGGAACAAGTTGACCTTGTCCCATGCAATGTCTTTTCTCGCACGTAGGGCTTCGAAGAACGTTAGCATTGAATTGCCGGTGGCCAAAATAGCCGTGGCTTCTCCTTTATTGGAGATGATTGTGGAGAGTTTTGTGGCGAAGTCTTCTGCGGCTTTCTGTCCAACTTGTTGGTTGGACTGTAAGATGTGAACGGTGATTTTATCTACGGTCTTCGACCGCGCAGGTTGAACGTTCAAGATCCATATGACTCCGTTGATGGTTGGTGATGATTGTGTGCTTGGTTAAGTCTTTGATGCATTGGCTTATCGGTGAGCATCAGTTCTCTTAAGCGTTCGTCTCCGGATATTTCTTTAATGTATTTGGCGACCGTTGTTGGAACCAGGTTCTCCCAGGTTTCTCCATGGATTATTTTTCCACGAATCTCTGTTGCGGAGTATGTTTCACGATCGTAGAACGGAATCGGTTCGACATGGTAACCTGCCTCTTTGAACAGCCTGGAGGTTACGGGTTCGTTGGAGTAGACGGTGCTGAAGTGTGGTGTTTGTGAGACCAGATGTGATACCCAGAGGTCGTGGATTTTGAGGTCACGGATTGGGATCAAGTAATATTTTGACGCATCAATTTTTGCTTCATCCATGGCGGCTCTAATCATTGTGACTCGTTCGCCAGCAGTGAATGGGTTTTGTAGAGTGTGGCTGAATTGGGCGCTTCCGATTCCAAGGATCAGTTCCGGAACTTCCTTCAGAATATGTTGTACGCAGTGAACATGTCCAATGTGGAATGGTTGAAAACGTCCAATGAATACGCCGCGGTTTTTCTTATCCAAATTATCCAAATCAGTAAACCCTTAGTCTGGTGACCACAAGCACTCTTCGACTACTTTGTCTTCGATGAACTTAACCCCTTCACGTTCCAGTAGTGCGCGTTTGATCGGTCCGCCTTCCGTTGGGTTCCTTCCGGGCATGCCGTAGTTGCCTACTTTGAGTGATGAGGGTAGAACGCGGTGGCATGGGATGATGAGCGAGATTGGGTTTGTGGCTACGGCTGTTCCTACGGCTCTTGAGTAACGTTTTGAGCCTAATTTCTTAGCGATTGCTCCGTAGGTTGCAACTCGGCCGCGTGGAATTCGGTTCAGTTGAGCGTAAACTTTCTTACGAAAACTTGAGACGTTCTCAAGAAAATCGAACTTTCTCATTCTTGGACCGTTACCTAAGTAGGCACTATAGATGCTATCCACTATAGAGTGGTAGTCTGCGTCATTCGAGCCCACGCTTCGCAATCAACTCTCTTGGAATCGATTCTTGAACTGACTTCTCAGCTTTGATTCTACTTTCGTTTGAGAAGTTACATGCAACGAGCTCCTGCTTCTCGTTCACTGCCATCGCGAACCAAATCCCATCTCTATTCTCCGTATGAATTTGTATCACGACTGCAGACCTCAACAGGTTAGAGTATAATTAAGTCACAAGAATAAACCTTGAAATGCCAACGTCTGCGACGAATCCCACGTTCATTTTAGTTGAAAGTTTTGTTAACATAGGTTACTTTCATATTCCTCTCTGGCTCATTAGACACTGCATCATCATTACTAGTGGTGGCTTGGACTCGTCGGCGCAGAGCTTAGATTGGATTCGTCAACGTACCGGTCTTGATCCAGCTGCCAGCCTCGAGTCTCTCTCATTCGTCTCCACAACCTCGTCCACCATCTGCATGGACTGTCGTGGTGGCCGAATGCTCTGCGGAAAATCCAGATGCCCAATTTTGTCGAAGGCGGAAGTGATTGTTAAGCATCTTCCGCAGTTTAATTCGGAGCAGATTGATGGATCGAGTCCTCCAGGTGCATTCGTGGGGCAGTTTGGGTATCCGAACGTTTACGTCGGCCCGCTGATTCCGCCTATGAAGGGAGATACGCGGCATTTTGACATGCCTGAGCTGTGGCTTGGGAAGGATATTCAAACCATAATCGACTACCGATTCAGCTTGATCCGAGGTAAGGCACGTGTGGATGTTCATGATGCAGCTGACCCATCAGCGTACCTCGTTGACCTTCATGACCTGGCGTTGTCTCAAGCGTCGGTTGACGTAGATGCCCGGTTCAGTAAAAAGCCTCGAATGGCCGTGACGCTTAGTGAGGAGACGCAACCCTTCGGGCCCTCAGCCCTGATCAGGGATCTGAAGATTTCTCCGAGTACTGGAGATAGGAAACTTGAAGCCGTATACTACGACGGCGACCAGTTGGCTAACGGAGGAATAGTGGACTTATACAAGAATGGGGTTGAGGTTTCTCGAATCCAGAAAATCTTGAGCCTCGGAATGCTCGGCATTCAGAAGCAACGCAAAATTGTTCCAACCCGCTGGGGTATCACGGCGGTTGATGACACATTATCCAAACATCTACTTCGTTCAATCAAACATTATCCACCCGTTGACAAATATCAGGTGTACAAATACAATTACTTGGACAACGTCTACTCAGCAATATTCTCACCGCGCAACTGGGAGTTCGAATGGATTGAAGCTTGGTTTCCTGGAACCGCATGGAACGAAACAGGCTCAGCACCAGCAATGATGGGTGATCATGAGCCTTACGAAGGAAGAACTACGTACGCGGCGGTGGGTGGTTGTTATTACTCCTGTCGATTGGCTGCGGCGGAAGCGCTTCAACGCGTTCAACGTCAGGCAGCGGTTTTGGTTATCCGAGAAATTCGGCCAGGGTATATTCTTCCGGTCGGTGTTTGGAACGTTCGAGAAAGTGTCAGAGCCGCATTCAGAACTGAGCCGGTTAGTTTTGATACTTTTAACGACGCATTACGTTTTGCGTGCGTCAACATGGTGATTCGTCCGGATACTTGGATGAAGAACAGTAAGCTGATTCGGAATGAAATGTTCCAGCCTAGACTGAGCCAGTACTTCCAATAAAAATTCGGCACGTTGAGATACGAAAATATTAGGAAATACACGCGGTTGAGGCGCAAGCAGGAGTGTCTAGGAGCTTGACATGAAGAAACTGTAGGGTGCAGTGGTGTTTGTGATGTATCTATCGTAATGTGGAAAGTTTTGATATGGAGTGTTGGCTCCGAAACCTATGGTTGGTGGGAAACCCAGAGTGATATGAAGCGGGGAAGGAGTAGCTGCTGTAACCGTAATTGTAGTACCATTGTCCACCATAAGCTCCAGTGTATGAGTAATGAAAGATTGTTCCGTACGATTGTTCAGCCAACGTGCAAAGCCAGTAGACGCCAGGCGAATTAATAGTGAGGAAGTCGGATGGAGAAAGGTTCCAGGTTACCCAACCCGGTCCATAATTACCAACCCCTAAACAGTAGCCCTTTACTGTTGCAGCGACTAGTTGTTCGCCGATCGGGCCGTATTGGGTTCCATTATCCGCGTATATTCCGAATTTAATGCATTGACTTCCGTCGGATCCTAAGTATTGCATAAACATTGAAACAGACTGCAGGACGGTGGGTTGAGTGATCGTAATTTTCGTGAGTGCGAACCACTTGCTGAGCCGTAAGCGTGATCGGATACACTTCAGCGTTAGTGTCTCCATAGTTGGTTTGTGCAGAAACCGAGCTTGATTGGACCAACAGCATAATCGTAGCTAATAGGACGATTGCGAGAATGGCATGTTTCAATCTTAACTTATCCATGTGCAATTTGCTCCATTGCCCAATTTTAATACCCATCGGTTCTGCGTTACATGCGACAAAAACCTATCGCGGTAGGTTCTAAAACATATGCGAATTGCAACAGGAAATTTTCATCATTTTGCGTCGATTCCGTCAACGCCGATTTTTGCTGGTTGATGCTTTTCGCCTTGGACTTGGAATTTTATTCCAAGAATTTTTTCGGTTACGTCGATGTTCGTTATGGTGTGGAGCGTGAGTTCGGATACTTGGATCTCTGAGCGTCCTTTCGCGACGGCCATGTACGGGATGAGTATGTCGCCGAGGTGTCGGTCTACTGGCGCGTTGGATCCTATTTCCGCCAGTAACTTTTCCGCTGCTTGTTGGCCTACGGTTTCGGCGGGTTTACCGCGCTCGCCGATATTGTCGGCTCCCAGGATGCTTCCGTCTGAGAATTTGGCGACAAGAGTGATGCCGCTGCCTGGACCAAGATGCGTGTCCTGCTCGGGAGGATAAGTTTCGATCTCGAAGTTGACGTTGTGGTAGCCTGCGTCGTTTAATGTTTTTTTCGCAGCATCGGCCTGTCGTTGGGCCACGTGGGTAGGCAGTTTTACGCAGTGACTTATTCCTTCAATCCTCTGGAGTTCTCCGCGTTTCAGTAGTGTGATTGCGTTCAGTGAGTGTGATGGTTCGACGGTGACGGTGACCTGCCCTCCTCCTCGCGGGTAGTGGCCTCGGCGGTTAATTTTGATTGTTCCCCGGTATCCCATGCGTTGAAGTGTTGGCAGGACAATTAGGTTGAGGTAGTCGATTGACGGGCTCCATTTCACATCGGTTCCGCCAATTAATTCCAGTTCTACGCGTTCGGATGAGTAGTTCAGACACGGCATGAGCGCTTGAAGAATTAGCGGTATGCTTCCGGCTGTGCCTACGTCTAATTTGAAGAGTCCTGATCCGTGACCGCGTGGTCGAAATTCTAGTTCTCGTGACCCTTGCGTTAATCCTTTAGTTTCTGCTTGCGATATGGTAGCGAGCGCCCTAACGGCGGTCACGTGTTGTGGCTGCAGTCCTGGATTCGGACTTTTTTCACGAATCTTCGTTATGCGCACGTCTACGCCGGCGAGGGCTGCTAGGGCGATTGTGGTTCTGATGATTTGTCCTCCGCCTTCGAGCATGTCACCGGAAATCTCAATCATAGATATCGCTGGCTGTGCGTGCAGATGCTAGGAAGGCTATTGAGTTTAGTGGAGACAGCAAAGGTGGCGGGATGAGCTTAGCATTTATTTCATGAATGCTTTAGGATCCAGAAAAGGTTTTCATAATTCGATTGATGCTAACGAGAGTTTCTTTTTCTCCAAATCACGGTGCCATCATTCAAGTTACGTATTTCGAGGATTCTGTGGAACGGGATGGTGGTTTCATCCGAATCTTCGCTGAGGGTGAAGTATGATTTTCCAAGTTTCATGATTTGCGACGCTAAGATTTGTTTCATATCGCCTGGTGCTCCTCGATGGCGGTATGTGATTAGGTAGTTCTCTGCGTTTTCTCTGGAATCCCAGCGGAGTTTGTTGAGAATATTCTTCAGAGGGTGGACCATGGGAGGTTGCTCGTGTGTGACTGGGTTTCGAACTACCAAGACCTTATTAATGCGCCTGAGACGGGTCTTTCAAAATCGGTGTTCGTGTTGTCTGAATATTACATCCCCGGAGCGACAACCGTTGGTATCGTCTGCAAAGACGGCGTTATCCTTGCCTCGGAACGTCGCGTTAACTACGGCTATTTCATTATGAGCAAATCCGGGAAGAAGGTTTTCAAGATTGCTGAAACGGTCGGTGCTGCTTGCGCAGGCATCATAGCGGACATGCAGATTTTAACACGTGAGGTAGCGGCGCATCTGAACATTTACAGTTACGAACGTGAACAGCCTGTGAATGTGCGAACAGCCGCGAAATTGATGGGCAGCTTGTTGTTTGAGCGACGATATTTCCCGTACCTCGCACAGACAATTGTCGGCGGCTCGGATGAGACTGGAAATAAGTTGTATGTTCTCGACCCATTGGGTTCAGTGATCGAGGACAAGTTCACAGCGGTCGGTTCAGGGGCCGAGATTGCGATGGGTCTGTTAGAAAGTGAGTTCAAGGAAGGAGTTTCGTTAGATGACGGCAGAGCCCTCGTACGTAAAGCGATCAAGGCAGCGTCGGCAAGAGACATCGCGAGCGGTGAGGGAATCGACATGCTCATCATAACGAACGCAGGAATAAAAGAAGAATACGAGCCTCCAGTAAAGTAATCACGTCACGTTTAGACGAGATCTCCAACTAATGCTATCCAAGACCGATGCTGAAAAAATTCAGGCCGAACTATTCTCTTACGATAAAGCCAGAGAAAAACTGCAACCATTAACAAGAAACGCCACGCGACTCTGCGGATGGGCTATCATCCAAATCCACAGACAGCAGCTTGACCTCGCTAAGAAAACTTTGGACGAAGCGAAACAGGTACTGGACGAAATCCAAACACTAGTCTCCTCTCACTCAGAGTTACCACAATTCGGTCAAGTGCTCGTGGCCTTCCAAGAATATGCGGAAGCCAAACTTGTTCTCCAAATGAAGAAGAACGGCAAACTGGCATCGCTTCATGAAGTTGGAACAAACAGCACCGCCTACCTGTTAGGTATGCTGGATTTCATTGGCGAAATGCGCAGGATGACGCTTGACGCGTTACGTCACGGTGACGCTGAGAAGGCTGAGTCACTGCTTGGAGCGATGGAGAGAATTTACGAAGATCTCCTAGCACTAGACCGTACTTCGATTCTTCCAAATTTCCGAAGAAAACTAGACGCAGACCGACGGATTATTGAAACTACTCGAGGAGACGTCGCTTCTGATCTTCGCAGAGTCTCGTTGGAGAAAGCCGTGCGAAGCCTAGAAAAAAAATTGGGCACGTCATCCTCCAAACGCGGTAAAGTTGAGAATTAGATTTCCCAAAGAGATCACGCCAAGAGAAGCGGTTAGACTTCAAACAAAACTCTCTCCTCTAGTAAAGGAGACGAGTGAACTCCCAACTCCAATCCAGAACCTCGTTGGTTGCGACGCCACATATTTCTCAGGAATCACTATAGCCGCCGCAACCCAAGTCAGATATGTGGATTTATCATTACTGAAGATTCGATCAACAACGGAACATACACGATTCCCATACATCCCAGGCCTCCTAGCGTTCCGAGAGGCGCCTGTGGTTCTCCGAGCCATCCGGGCGTTGCATGCGAATGATTACGTGTGCCTTGTTGATGCACATGGCATCGCTCATCCTAGAAGGTTCGGACTTGCATGTTACGTGGGTCTAGCATTAGACCGTCCAACGATCGGTGTAGCAAAAAGCCTCCTTTACGGTCAAGTGGAAGGAAATAGGGTGATTGACAAGGAGGGTCGTATCTTGGCTGAGCTTGTTAAGACGCCTGGTGGGAAAACCATCTATGTGAGTGTCGGACATAAGATATCTTTGAAGGACGCGGCCTTAATTGTCAAGGGCTCTATGGGTTCTGGTGGACCTATTCCTATCCGGTTGGCGCATGATGAGGTGACAAAACGAAAATGGCAACTCAAGAACTCAAACCAAGCCTCCTGATCACATTATACAAGCTGATCGAAGTTGGCGCCTATCCTGACGAAGTAATATTCACGACAACCGAATTAGCGAAACTTCTGAAGGGATCTCAGCAGACCGCGTCGAGGCATTTGATTGAGCTTGAGAGACGCGGTTTGATTCGTCGTGTCAAGTTGGGGCGTCGCGAATCAATCAAAATAACCTTGACGGGAGTCAAGCACTTAGATAACATGTTCCTTACGTTGCGACGGGCGTTTGAGATGAAGAAGACTGAAACAGTGTTCGAGGGTACAGTATTCTCAGGTCTTGGGGAGGGTGCGTATTATGTTAGTCAACCGGGTTACAAGCAACAATTTGCAACGAAGTTGGGTTTCGAGCCGTACCCGGGAACGTTGAATGTTAGAGTTCGCGAGGAAGATCAGGCTGAAGTTAGGATGCTTGAGGCGTCTCCGTTCATTTTGGTGGAAGGATTCACGGACGGAGGTAGGAGTTTTGGTCCAGCGAAATGTTTTCACGGAAAAATTGCTGATAAGGTGGAGATAGCGTTCATTTTTCCAGTTAGAACTCATTACTCCGGGGATGTTGTGGAGATTATTTCAAGTAAGTATCTGCGGGACGCTTTGCGTTTGAAGGATGGTGACGTGGTGAAGGTTCGGGCGTTCACTTCGAAAGCTTTGCTCTAACGGCACTTGAACTTACATATTTTTCGTGTTCAAATCTTGAAAGTCTGACGGTTTCAATTTTTAGTTTTCTTCGATCGATAATTTCGCGTACGTTCTTTTCGAGGTTTTGTTGATCGTATCCGAATGCGATTATGTCCGGCATAACTTCCACGAGCACTTCTTCATACCCCATGCCAACGTCTTCGTAGCCAAGAATCGCTTTGTCTACGGGCTTCAAGCCTTCTACGAGTAATCGTCTGTCTTCTTCAGGGAATACTGGGCGTCGTCCTTTCAGCATTTCAACTGTGACGTCGGTTGCGACTACGGTTACGAGCAGATCACCAAGGGTTTTGGCTTCTGTTAATGCGGCTAGGTGGCCTAGGTGGAGGACGTCGTAGACGCCTCCGGCTAAGACGACTTTGATTTGGTTTCGGCCTTTCGTGGTAAGAGAAAATTTTAGCGTGTTCTCTTCTCGTTTTTCTGTCAGATATTCAGAGTTAACGGCTTCGGATATCTCACTCCGAGCGACTCCCGTCAGTTCTTGTTCCGTTAATGGGCCGTGTCGTAGTTGGTTGAGGTAGACGAATTTGAGCAATGGTTTCAGTGTCTCTGGATTCATGAGCCGTCAAGCCGCCGAATGATGTGCAGACTGCGAAATTTTCTTCGCACTATAATATGTTACGTTACTGATTCGGAGAGTTCAAGAAATTTCAACGCATCCAGAAGGCCTTCAGCGTATGCTACTGAGGCAAGAGCGGTGGTCGCTCTGCCATGCTCGAGGTAGTATCGTGCGTCGTTGATGTAGCGGTGAATGGTGTCCAATACGTTCTTTACATTTTCAGGTTGGATCTGATGATCTTTTTCTGTGAATTTTTGATTCTGGATGGCTCTTTCGATGATCTCGATGTATCGACGAGCGCGGCTGGCTGGGTCTTCGTTAACTTCGCTCATTCATGATTCCTCTTGGTGCGCCGCAAAGAACCTCCAGCGCTTCGGCTTCAACGAAATGTAAACGTCCGGGTATGATTAACGTGTGTGGCGGTTTACCGAAATCCCGTTTAGCAATTTCCCCAGCCCTACCTGCTTGGATCATCATATCTGGAGCTCCGAGACGGGCGACACCAATCACTAGCGTTTGTGGGATTAATTATTCCGGCAGGGATTTGGTTGGAGTAGTCGAGCAATGCTTGGGTGGCTTGTGCGATGGTGATGTGGCGTTTTGCTTCCACGTCTATTTCGAGCAGGACAAGCGAATGTAGGCCTAACGTTTGGTTATCTCGTATTGCGACGTAGACGCTTTCAGGAAATTTCTCGTTTGCAGTCGATGGCATGGTTACGGTTCTGCCGAATTTGTACGACTGCAACCCAGTGGTTCCGGCGATGGCTGATGTGATTGAGGCAGCGTGGAGTATTCTGGTTTTGATACCACTCCTCTCAGCGCGTAATCGTAAATCAACATGTGTCGTAGCCACGAGTGGATCACCTGGTACCAAGAAGCCTACGCGTGATGTTTTTGCTTTGGCGACGACGATCGACTCCTCTTCGACCTGCGCTCGGGATAGTACGGTAATTTTCATTCCAACAATTTTTTCCAGATTCGGTATACTCAAACCGGACATAAGGTTCGTGTAGAATTCCGCGAACAACATGTCACACGAGCGCGCCATCTCAACACCGCGTAATGATATTCCGGTCTCGTCATGTAAACCAAGACCGATGAAGACGAGTTCTCCCAATCCATGTCACAACTCATGGTAAGGTGTGAAGCAATTCTTTAATTCCTCTGAAGGACGTCTGAAGCGATCAGCGGGTCCGTAGCTCAGCCAGGCCGAATAAAATTGGCCCTGAAGAGGTAGAGCGGCGGACAAACGTTGGCCGAAGCTCTTAGCTAACCCGAGGGAAACCCGAAGGTCGAGAGCCCCACAACTGGGCCGACATGGTTCAAATCCCTCCGGACCCGCCACAATTTCAATCCAGAAAATAGACTACGCCGACGCTCTAGCCTTCTGACCATAGACAAATCCGTTATTTCCCATCTGGACGGGGCACAGTACAGTGGCACACAAAATGAGGGCACCCCCCAAACCTTGGAGAAGGCGTAGCCACGTCAACAGAATTTCACTTGAGTCCACAGAAAAGAAAGAAAGGGTGTGAACGGAGAACATTCTCCGTTCAGTTTAGTTACGTTTTAGAGTCGTCTTCGTTTCAGTAAGTACAGCGATGCGGCTAGCGCCGCGAAAGCTATGATGGCTATACCGCTGAATTCTGGCACTGGTACGTTGGATTGCTGCATATAGACATCGCCAGCGGTTCCAACTTCGCCGCCAGTCACGGCTACGGCTAGGGTTTGCGAAGAGATTCCTGGGCTGCTGATCGTTAGTTGGTAGGTTCCGTCGGGAAGGTACATTCCGTATAGACCGTCAAACGAGTAGAAAGTCCAAGAGGTACCGGACGCGCCTTCAACTGAAACCGAAGCCCAGCTGAGCGGACGGAAATCGTTGACCCAAGTGAAGGCGAGAACGTTGCCGGAGATGAACCCGTTGAGGTTGACAGCGAAGATGGCTGAGGCTTCACCGCTTAGATGAGCTCCGGATATTTGCCACACACCTTGCTGGGAGTATGGTCCGAGATGGTTCATGACCATGCTGTGGCCGAGGAACGTGCTGCTCAGACGCAGCGTCTTCGGTTAGGCTGATTCCTGAAGTCGCGGTGGTTCCTTCGATTATGTGGTATGATTCGCCGTAAAGTAATCCGTTCACCGGAGCGTAATATTGTCCATACTCTGAACCGGGTGCTGATCCGGATGGAGTCTGATAGTCTCCCGAGGAGGTTTCTGGTCCTCTGCTGTTGTTTGCGTACCAGGGGACGAAGTCGGCTTCGGCTGTCCAACCGCCCTGGTAGTCAGGGTAACCTGAGATGCCTGTGTTCGGGAATGGATAGCTCATTCCTTGTCCCGGAACAAGATTTCCCGGTCCCAGGCGCCCACTTGGACTGAATCCTGAAGCGTAGCAGACTAATTCGAAGTCGCATGCGTTTGGAGTAAAGACGGGATCACCTGAGTATGCGCCGCTGGGTAGGCCTGCGGGTGCATCATAGCCCCATGCAGGTATTTGCGGGAGACCGGCGATAACCGTGTGGAGTAGGGTTATGCCTCCTGGAACGTAATTGTACTCGTTGAGTGGGTTTGATGGAATACCGGTGCGCACTGGGCCGAATGGAAATTGTGCGGTTCCATCAGCCGCGTTGACATGTCCTTGTGGTGATGTCCCATTGTTAGGTGTATATACGCCGTTCGAGGACATCCATTCTCCGACCAATTGGCTTTGGTCGTTGAAGACACGTATTCGTGCGGACATGTTGAACGGTGTTCCCGTTATGATGTGTTCTGTTTCGAAGAGAATATCTAATGTGATGTTAACGCCGATTACGAGATTCACCTGCAGGTCAGCGATCTGTGCTAGGTCCGCGTACGCTATGTACGTTTGATCTTGTACGTACCCGTACGTGTATGCTCCGAAAGAGTACATTCCAGGGGTGAAGGCGGTTGGTTCGAGGACATGTGGCCAACTGAAGAGCACGATGACGTTGTGGAAGTTTCCTGCGACAAGGAATGGTTGGGCGCCGGTTGCGGTTGATGGGCTAAGGTATCCTCCAACGTAACCTGGTCTTTTGAGTTCACTTCCGAACCATGATTGGTTCGCATCTTCCAGAGCTCCAGTAATACTGGTTACAGCGATACCTCCTCCGTCTAACGAGACATTGTTTTCTCTCGCTGACTGGTACAGGTTCGAGGTCCGGATCGATGATGCTAGGTTTGTTGCTTCCTCGTCTCCAGTCCAATCGGCTAATGTATTGTTGAGGTAAGCGCCTATGCCGATACTTAATCCGACGTTGTTGCTATTGAAGAATCCATTGCTGAATGGTGAACTGAGCTGGGAACTGTAGCTGCCTGCTACGGGGTTCCATCCTTCATTGTTTCCGAACTCCCACGCTCTGTTCACGGTGGGACGTTCCCAATCTACACTGTAGAGGGTTAGGTTGAATCCTGGGCCGCGAATCATGTGATCACTGATCTCGGACATGCGTGCCACTCAATGTTACACTGACTTGTTCAAGGGGAGCCGCAGGTTCATACCCTAGCACGTAAGTGTATGGGGTGAAGGTGCCGGTAGGGACGCCGTAGTTCTCGCCGCTCCAAGTGTCATTTATTCCCCAAAACTGAATTGCCGCGCGCCCTTCCTGTATGGCGGCGTGGTTAATTCCGAACGGATCCAAATTCACACCTGACGATCCGCCCGGATTCAGTTTTCCGCTATATCCGAAACCGTGAACGAACGTAGCAGTATTTCCACCATACATTGGATCGGGAATATTCCATCCTCCACCCCCACCTCCGAACGGATATACGACGCCGGTATTTCCGTCGCATTTGATTGTTGGATTAATTCCAGTCGAACAAGTGAGGCCTAGCGCGGTCTGATTGTAACTGTAAATATTTCCGTCAGCCCCAACCAGGTAGCCTGTCAGAAATCCTGCTCCACTGTTAATCGGGTCCTCAATGAGGCTGTTTAGTTGGTTGTGGAAATGCACGGTCTTATTCACCCAACTGCTTAGTCGAAGATCTATTGGTAATGTGACGTCTCCCGCCCATTCCTGTGGGGTGATGTCGAAATAATATTCCTGAAACGTCACACCATCTAACGCGGTTTGTACGTAACGGAAGACCCAGGCGCGAGCGTAGTATCTGCCAGGGGTTAATCCGTTAACCCATGTTGCGTATACTTGCGGAACCATCCCGTCAAGATCGCGTGGCGCACCGTACTCACCTTTCACTCCCATCTCGAAATGGAATGGGGTAGTTGTCCCGCCTTGAACGAACCAGTTCTGCGGAGGACCGACTCCTTGCGGATCCTGTGTTAATGGAATGCAGTTCAGATTGGTTGTTGATGGACAACCGTTTGTGTTCAACCATTGACCGGACAATGAAACCTGTTTCACATTATAGCCGTTAGCGGTTGTGTATTCATGCCAAGGAAACGCCACTTCACTCGCTGTTTGCGGATCTCCGCATGAACCAGCATGGCCTTTCGGGAAGAAAAGATCTTGTCCTCCAGCTACACAGGGGACTGGTGACCATGAGACCAAGTTCGCGCTCGGGTTTGGAATATTGGTTAAGCGTTGGTGAATCGTATAATTCAATTTTAATGTACTCGTTATAGCAACCGTCACCCAAGACGCATTCCCCGTTGGGGTTCAGTAATTCTTGCATCCACGGTTCGTCACCGAACTGGTGTTTCGTGTAAACGTCACCATGAATAACAGGTCCAGGTTGGACGTAGCCGTCGAAATGTAACGATTGACCCTTCAGTATCGTGACGGATGCTTCGACTGGTTGTTGAGGGAAACCGGCGGCTTCAGCGTAAATGTCATAGATTCCCGACGCTAGGCCTTCAACTTCATAGTGACCTTGTGCGGTGGCATTGAAGTAACCGACCGCGTCGGTGCATCCTGGCATACTGAGGGCTGGCCTATGGCAGGGCACGCCATCATTTGCTGGCCGGTGTATGGATCAATCTTCTCATCCATATGCGCATAAACACGACCGGCTTCACCAATCGGCATGCCGTACAATGTTGAGTTGTAACCTCCGTACCGAATTGTGCCGGTGAGTATTCCAGGATCTATCTCTCCCTTAACCAGGAGCACCGGCCAGTTTGCTGTCGGGATGAATTGGGTTGGAGCTTCTGCGGGAATACTGTTAACGTAGTTAACTGAGGCTGTGCTGTTTGTTGCGATTCCTTCAGGGCCGGCTAGATAGTTGCTGTCACCGCTCAAGCAACATTTTGAAGAAATATCGCCCAGCCACACTTGGAGCGGTCACACCGTTGATTCGACGTAGTACCATTCACCTAGACTTGTGAAGTTGATGAACTGATGGTTATAGTATGGAAGATTGGCGTTATTTACAGCGCTCTGGCCGCCGTCAGTCCAAATGTTCACTGCCGTCCAACCTGGTGCATAGCGGTCGTATGGTGAAACCTTGTAAACTTGGATGTTCGCGTAACTGTTCGTTATAGTGGTTACGACGTTCGAACCGTCCATAGTTGGTAAGATAAAGCCAGGTGGAAGGAAGAGCGTAACTCCACTCCAACCTAATCGATCACCAGGACCTAGCGTACTGGCCTGATCAGGACAATTTCCGTTTACCGCACAACCGCCAGGGTTGGTGTGGGCTGTTGCGTTTAAGGCGAAGATCAAATCACCAGTCGAATCCGCGAGCACTGCGCCGAACGGTGCGTAGGCGCTGCCTTCCAATTGGTACCAAGAACTAGATGGGGCACCCTGTGGTATGCATCCGCTCGGGTTTCCATTCGAACCGGCGCGTCCACCATTACCCGTAGGCTCGCCACCAGACACGCATGGGTAAGGGGTTTGATAACCGGGAGAAAGATTGTCTGAAGCGTAATTCGATGACCCAGTATACGCGTTCTGACCTCCACCGGGCCATACGTAGCCAACCACACCGGAGACATGCGGATCAAAATCTAACTCATGAAAACGGTACGTACCGGTCAATTGACCCAAAGTGAAATGAGCTTGAACAGGATTCGACAACAGCAAACGAACTAATAGTGAATATAACGATCGTAACTACCGCTAATATCCCACGCAATAACTTGACGCCTTAAAGCACGCATCAGAAACTCCACACAGACAAGACTGATCACCACTTTTACGGATAGAGTCAGTGAAAGAATGGTGCGTAAATTGCTTGGATTAATCCCATGCATTGAGGATTTTGCAGTCATAAAATAGAGACTTTATCCAGCTACAACTTGTAGTTACTAATATACTGTAATGGGTAAAAAATGGAAAGATGCAAAGTTTACGAGACGAACTGTGAATCCGTTCGATAGTTAGGAAGGGTTAGTCGTTGAACCAGTTTGGTTGGGTCGGGTAACTATGCCGACACGTGCTTGGCCACTATAAATCCTCGAGCCTCCCGTGAGCAACGATTCGGACAGAGTTACTTCTCCACTGAAGACTTGCACCGAAGATTGAATGTTTGCCCTTGAAGACCTGCGATGCATGGTTCTGGAGGATACGCGCCCGTAATTACAATCAATACTCCTGATGGGCTAAGGGGACTAATTGTGGTGGATTCAAGAATTACAGAACCGATCGCTTTTGCTCTGCAAGCGTTCGCATTATTTGCTGATGAAGTTGAAATTGATTGGGAACGTACAACTACCGTCCCGTTAAGCGCCGATATTGGACCGGTCAAGTCAGCAATTAGGCTAACGTTGGACATCATGCCACTTGGTAGCGCTTGCGAGGTCGATAGGTTAGGGGCAATTATGATCACGCTCAGATTCGGAGGTAAGGTTGTCGAGTTATCAGCGTAGGATACGGAACACGTAACAAGGACCATCAGAACTAAGCAGGAGGCAAATGCGGCCCTAACCGTAAGAGGTCGCATTAATCTTCAGAGCATGTTAAGACAGGTGTTTGAATATGTGCTCTGGACATGATCGTTAACTTAACATGAATTATTTTTGGGATACATGTAGGGTTTCATGATTATTCAAACCAAACACGCCCCGGCACCATAGGCTTGATGGATCTATGAGCAGGTTTCATGGGTTAAGAAACGTTGAACATTCAACATGTTTGCCTTAAATAACTACGTTTTGTAGTTGGCGTCTCTGTTTTCCTGATCCCCTACACGAGGACATTCTGGGCTTGATTGAGGGTCTTATTTAGAAGATCCAATTCGGGTTGGGTTAATGGCTGTAGAGGGTTCCGTGTTGGGCCGCATTTATGTCCAAGTATGTTGAGGCCTGCTTTGGCGTATTGTACGAATTTCGGTCCATCGATTAGTTTGATGGTGGGAAGTAATGAGTAGAATAGTTTTCTAGCTTTTTCTACCTCATTCTTTTCAACTACTAATCTTACAAGATCTACACATTGTTTTGGGATCACGTTTGAAACCGTTGATATCCACCCTTTTACTTCATGTGTGAGAAAATCGTAGATTAATGGGTCCCATCCGCAGACTACTTCAATCTTGTTTGTTAAGCGTTGGATTTCGCTGACGCGATGTATGTCGGCGGTGCTTTCTTTTACGTAATCGATATTTTCGAATTCCGTGGCCAGGTCAACTAGGAATTCAGGGCTCATGTCGGTTTTGGTCGTGAGTGGGATATTGTAGATTATGATAGGTAGATCGACTTTAGCCAAATCAGCGTAATATCCGCGCAATTCCTTCTCATCTAGTTTGTAGTAGTATGAAGGTGCTGCCAATATCGCGTCGAGATGGAGATCCTTTGCGTGGCGAGCAAGTGTGACCGCGTCTTCGGTTCGCACTGCTGTTACGCCCTCGATAACTGGAACTTTACCGTCAACCACTTCGGCTACAATTTCGGTGACCATCTTTCGTTCCTCAAGCGACATCAATGGGAACTCGCCCGTGCTTCCGCAGGCCACTATACCCTGGACACCGGCATCCAGCAAGTAACTCGTAAGATCACGAAGGCGATCCTTGTCAATTTGATGCGTACTGTTAAAGGGGGTTACTATCGGAGGTACGACACCATGTATTCTCTAGTCATTCCTAAGTCACCTTAAATCGTCACTAGATCTCCCTTATCATTTCAGGATTTATTGGTGATGTTCTATCCAAGTATTGCGGTATGTACAGCAATCCGTCGTTGGCTTACGTTCATTCAGATCATAATGTTCTGCGTTAAAGTTAAGAGGAATTAGAATTTTCAATGAACAAGTTCGGTGCCATCTGATGTTAGAGAAACGTGTACTGATCATCTTGTTAGCCCTCATACTTTTTGTGGGTTCTCAGAATTTCGTAATAGCGTCTAATTCTGGGGTTAAGGATTCTCAGTATTCGATTCCATTTCAAGGCATGACTATGAGCTATTATTCACAGACTATGCCGATATTGCAGCAGGAGTTACATCTTTCTGCAAGTGGTTGGGTCAACTTGATGTTTCATGACCTCACCAGTTCGTCTTCGAAACTTGACATCTCGGTGAACGGTAACGTGACTGAGAACGGGCAACAATCTCCTGCCAGTGTACAGACGACAACGGTGGATTTCCCAACCAATCAGGACACGATCTTGTTTCTGAGGAATGGTGGGCAGCAGAGTTTGCAAATCTATGCTGGTCCGGTAGGTCAAGCGTTTCAATTAATTCCTGGTTCTAGCGTCAATCTTTCAGGGACATGGACGCTTCATGATACATACAATCTCCACACTGCTTTAGGCTCGTTCACCGCGTACAGGTACCATTATTCCATCTCAGGTGGCGGTACGACTTTGGATTTTTACGCATCTTACGATCAGGTGAAGCAAGTTTTGATTTATGGTGAAGTTTACGCAACCCAGAACGGGCTCTCTGCGTTAATAGAGAAAATAACGCTACTCAGTACCAATGTTCAATTCACGACTTCGTCAACCACATCTTCAACCCCTGGGTCTTCCAGTCCAAGCTGCGTGATTGCGACGGCCGCATACGGTAGCGCTCTCGCTCCTCCCGTGCAGTTTCTGAGAGAATTCCGAGATCAGAAAGTCGAGAAGACATACGTAGGTTCACAGTTTATGTTGGCTTTCAATGCGTGGTACTATTCGTGGGCACCGTCAATTGCAAAGATGGAATCGACAAATTCGGGGTTGCGGGCTTTTATGCGAGCACTCATCGCTCCACTCATAGGATCCTTATTTGTAAGCCAAATCCTCTTTACATTAATAGCGCCAATAAATTCGGAACTTGCAATTTTAGTCGCCGGCATCACCGCAAGTGCATTGGTCGGTTTGATGTATCTCACACCAATTCTCTTTCTACCCGCTCTGAAATTAATGAGAAAAAGAACGTTAACGAAGAAGACGTTGGCCATTCTGGGGCTGATCGGAGTGGGTGTTTACGTTAGCGGGCACGATTACGCATGGTACTTTTGGACCCGTGCAGATTCTTACTGCGTTAGTGGTTGTTGAAACGATTTTGATAGTCCCGGTCACTGTCGTGTATCAGTTAACTCATAGAATTCTGGGATGGAAGAATTAAGTAGCGAACTTTTCTCACGGTAATTGGTTTCGGTGCTTGAGTTGGGAGAGTATTCGTTCGGCGTGAACAATGTTTGGGCGATAAAACGTTTTGTTGAACCTGAGGTTTGGGTTGAGATTGTTGCAACCAGACTTGAGGTAGAATTGGTTCAGTTTTCCCTGGATCTTCTCGATCCAGCTACATCTGACGAGGATACGTTGAGTGACACGATTTCGAGAACTAATGACTGCTGCAAAAAGTACGGAGTCAAGATCCAGAGTTGCTTCACAGGCCTCTTGTCTTACGCCACTAACCTAATGTTGCATCCTTCAGCATCGATGCGAGAAAACGGTTTTCAATGTTATTCGAAGGCATGCCGCATCGCCGGTGAGCTTGGAGCAGAAACTTTCGGTGGACACATGGGAGCGTTTACGCAGAAAGATTACGATGACAATAAACGGAAGGAAACGTTGCTCTCTGAACTCATCGAACACGTAGCATCATTAAGCCGGGTTGGCAAGGAAGCAGGTTTGAAGACAATCTTATGGGAACCAATGCCTGTTTCAAGAGAACCGCCATCGACAATACCTGAAGCGAAAGCGATATTGGCTCGAGTTGGAAAAGATGCTGAGATACCTGTTCAGTTGTGCATCGATGTCGGGCATGCATGTAACATGAAGTCGAATGATCCGCGTGATCGCGATCCGTATAGTTGGCTTAGTGAACTAGGCGCATCTTCTCCATGCGTTCATCTTCAGCAAACCGATGGTAAGGGAGATAGACATTGGCCTTTTACTAAGGAATACAATAGGATTGGGATTATTGACGGCAAGAAGGTAGTTGAGGCTCTCGACAAAAGTGGGACTAGAAGGACATACCTATACTTAGAGGCGATTGGAGCATTCGATCAGGACGAGAACGTGGCGGTCGCTGATATAGTCGAGAGTGTGGGATACTGGAAAAACTACGTTTGATTCTGTAGCCGCTCAAGCAAGCAACGTTTGGCTTGTTTTGACTACTGTACTACCGAGGTTTGTACTTGGTTGTATCCGGTTGCGCCGTTAGGGTATGGGTTTGTAGCTGTTTGATCCTGCAATTGCCCAGTTCCATCAGTAGCTCTAACTAGTATCGTGTATGATCCTGGTCCTGGAGGCGTCCAGGGGTACGCCCATAGTACCCACGAGTAAGGCGAGAGAGGTGGTTTAAGGAAAGCCTCATTCCATGTCTGTCCCCCATCTACGCTCACCTCAACTTTGCTAATGCTCCGATCTCCCGCGAATGCAATGCCTGCTATGGGTATGATTCCGTTTGTAGCAGACACTTGTCCAAGTTGCGTTGGATAGTAGATAATTGAAGTCGTTTTAATTACCGCATCATTCGACCAACCGCGTTCCTGCCAGTAGCCTAAGTACACTTGGTCGGTCACTTCTATGTCAGTTATCCATTTCGCGCTCATCATCCCATATAACCCAGGGATAACTGCTCGAACTGGGAATCCATGTTCGTTCGGCAAACTGTTATCATTCATCATATACGCAAGGAGAGATTGTGGGTGCATCGCCCGTTCAAGCGGTATGCCAACTGAATAGCCGTCAGCGCTTCTGAAGATAACATACTGCGCTTCAGGCAAAAGTGCCGCCTGGTTAAGCAAGGTTGCGATTTGCACGCCCGTCCATTTTCCGTTGCTTATGAGCGCAGCAGGAGGATTGATGGTGTTGCTCACACATTCGAAAGTAGAATACTCATCCGTTGCGGGTAAGGCAAGGAAGGCCGTATTGTTGAGCGTCAATGGGTTTGATACTTTGCCGTGCACGTTCAGCGTCCATTCATCGAAATTTAGTTGTGGTGGAATCGGATCAATATCGACTCTATAGAATATTCTCGTGTCGGTCAACTCTGAATTTAGAAGATTACTGATTCGCGGATCCATGAATACCGACGGGAGACCTTCAGTTGTTGCGGAGGCGGTTGAGGTAACAGTAGAAGAGGTTGGAATGGTGGTGGTCGTCGTGATAGACTGGGGATTAACAGGGATTGGATTGTTGCTTTGGACTACCGGTTGTCCAGAAAATATGGACAGCCCAACCTTAGCTCCTATTATAGCGACGACAGCTGCGGCAGCAACGATAACGGCTTTCGTTAGAAACCCACGTCGATAACTGGATACAGCTTTCACATCCGTCGTCGCAGATCGAGTAGTAGGTATTTGTTGAATTATCGCGCGGTTAGAGTACCTAATAAAAACAGTTGAGTTCACGGCGTTCGCGAGAAGAATTAGTGCTCCAGCAGAAATCCAACCAAAACTCGACGATAATGTTGAGACGCTTGATGCCACTAATGTTTCAAGTACGAGACCTAGAACCGTTGGGAAAATTAACGTAAGCAGGAGTATCAGTGAACTTCTGGCTTGTTTGAACTTGTAGCTGAAGTACCCTGCTAAGGCTCCTAAGACGCCGTAGCCTAGGACATATGCTATTGAAGCGGAGACGAAGGCGGTGTACTTGGCATATTCTCCAAGATTCTCTACCACTACGGATTGTACTGATCCAGGAACGGGAGATATGAGAAGTTTGAAGATTGCCTCTGGTGGGAATGGTACGTTCAGTAGCATCGCGCCAATGAATTGTATAATGGCCGCGAGGAATCCGCCTGCTACTCCGTAGATGAAGTATCTTCGCAACGATAATGATCGTTCCATACTGTCCAGTTCTCTGGATCATCAATTTTCCATGCGTGAATTAATGGGTTTTACCTAATCACGACCAAATCTGTTCAGAATCAGCTGAAATAGTCACTCGGGTTGTTTTGAGCCACAGTGTGGACAGAATTTGATGCCGGCCGCTAATTCTCCGCCGCATTGAATACAGTGCTTCATTTGGGTCGCCGGAATTGTCGTGGGCGGAGTCCATCTTTGCTCTCCTCGAACACCTAGCTCTTGGCGCATGTGTGCGGTCCTCATAATGTCGCCACTAGTGACTATACCAAGCAATTGATCTCCTTCGACGACAAGAAGCCTACCAATTCTAGCTTTTCCCATTCTCTGCATCGCGTCGAGGGCGCTGAGGGTTGGGTTCACTGTTACTACTCGCTCTATTGGAACCATGATTTCTTCGACTCTCTTGACTGATCGGAGTTCCTTCGGGACAGATCGGACAGACTGCATTGTCACCAATCCCATCATCTTGCCGTTCTTAACGACCGGATAACCCCCGTGTCGATGAACCAGCAAATAGTCGGCTATCAATTGTTCAACCAAAATGTCAGGTGGGACAGTGAGTACATTTCGTGTCATGATATCGTTCACCATGACTCCGCTCAAGGTTTCGCCGACAAGGGTAGCGCTGAGGCTTGTCTCTGCCCCGGATTTAATGAACCAGCCTAGCACCACTATCCAGATTCCGTCGATGAAATCCCCGAAGATTATTGTTGCGAAACCCCCGAACATCATGAGAAGCGAGATGATCTCGCTGATTCTGGTGGCCATCCTGGTGGCTCGTATTAGGTCATGATAATGTTTCCAGAGGCTACCTCGCAAGACACGTCCTCCGTCTAACGGGAAAGCGGGTAGAAGATTGAAAGCACCTAGGATTGCGTTAATGAGCGCGCCGTAGCCAACGGTGGCCACGATTGACACTGGGAAGTTCAGAGTCTTTGACGCGTACCAAGCGCCAGCCAACACCCCAGCTATTAGGAAACTCATCAGCGGACCAGCCGCTGCCATCTTAACTTCTAGCAACGGATCCTGCGGCTCTTCTGACATTTCGGAAACACCCCCGAAGAAGAAGAGAGTTATTCGGGCGATAGGCAATCCGTTCTTCTTTGCAATATAGGAATGCGACAATTCATGGATCAGAACCGAGGCAAAGAGAATGATGGCAGAAGCGATTCCTATACCCCAGTACGTAATCGTGCTAAGCCCAGGATACTGATGCGGCATGTAACCAACAGCCAGTGACCAAGTGATTAGGATGAATACAAGCCACAGAGTATAGTGAATTCTTACAGGAATACCCATGATTTTGCCTAATCTTATTGACAACAGTCAGACCAACTAAGTGTTTTCACGGCTCTAGAGTTGCCCACTCGTTAATCTTTGTTCTGATAATATCGAGAAAAGGTTTTCAAGAATAGGTCGCACTGTATGCACGATGATAGCCCTTTGGAAACCAAGAAACTCATAATGTTACCTGGACCAACCAACGTTCCAGCACGCGTCACTAACGCAATGCTGCGTCCCATGATCAACCATCGAGGACAAGAGTTTAGGGAAATGCATGCCCGAATTATTCAAAACGCAAAATATGTTTTTGGTACAAAAAATGATCTTTTTGTTCTTAGTAACTCTGGAACGGGCGGGGTTGAAGCTGCAGTTCGCAACATATGCTCATCCGGATCCAAGATCATCGTTCCAGTAAACGGCGAATTTAGCAGAAGATTTCTTGAAGCCGTGAATCTTCTCGGCGGAAAAGGAATTGAGATTCCAGTTGAGTTAGGTAACGCAGTTACCGTTTCCCAAGTCGAGGACGCTCTAAAGAAAAATTCTCCGGTAGCAGCAGTCGCGGTAATTTACAATGAGACTGCTACGGGAGTCACAACGCCTAACCTAAAGCAGATTGGAGAGCTGTGCAGAAAACATAACACCCTATTCCTTGTCGACGCAATATCCATCCAAGGCGGAGTTGAACTCCCGGTCGACGAGTGGGGAATCGACATTTGTGTGACAGGCAGCCAGAAATGTTTGATGACACCCCCAGGGTTGGCACTGATATCGGTTAGTCCGAAGGCATGGGAGGTTATCCGTAAGACCCCGCGTTCGTACTACTTCGACCTTCAACTCTGCAAACAGTTCATGGAAAATAACGAAACCCCCTACACACCGGCGGTGACACTCTTCTATGCCTTAGATGAGGCCCTACAGATGATCAGAGAGGAAGGACTTGAAGCACGGTTCAAGCGACACACGACCTGCGCTAATGCAATGTACGCTGCGGCGGAGGCGATGGGTCTCCAACCGTTAGCCCGCAGAGAGGTGCGCTCGAAAACCGTTGTAGCAATAAAATACCCGAACGGAATTGAGGACAAGAAATTCCGGGGAACACTCGACTCGCAATACAGGATTGCGGTAGCAGGCGGAATGGGCAAGACGAAAGGGCAAATCTTCAGAGTCGGCATTATGGGCTCCGTATCAGAATTCGAAATTATGGCAACCGCGACAGCAGTAGAATCTGTTCTCTCCGAACTGGGCTATGGCCTGACTACAGGCGAGGCAGTGAAAGCTGCGCGTGAAGTATTCTCGAAGGCAAAATGAAACGTAACCACTTGAGTAATTCCTGAAAGGTTAATCTACAACCAACCGACCTTAGCTTCGACTCCGCAGATTAAGGTGTAACAGGATGCCAATCAAGAACGGTGACTTTCTCCTCATCAACTACACGCTGAAAGTGAAAGAGACTGGAGAAATTGTCGGCACGACAATCGAAAGCGTAGCAAAAGAAGCGAAACTATACCGCGGAGAGGAACATTACGAACCATTTTTCGTCATAGTTGGCGAAGGATGGGTGCCTAAGGGATTAGATGAAGCCCTCACCGGTTACGAAGTTGGCAAGGCAAATACAATTGAACTGCCTCCCGAGAAAGCCTACGGAATACGTGACCCTAAGAAAGTGAGGCTTGTCCCATTACGAAAGTTCCGAGCTGACGGATTGACACCGGTACCTGGATTACAGGTTAACGTCGACGGAAAAACGGCCCAGGTTAGAGCAGTCGGAGCTGGTCGAGTTCAGGTTGACTACAATCATCCGTTTGCTGGACGAACGCTGATCTATGACCTTACAGTCGAAAGACAGGTAGAGACAGATGAAGATAAGATACGGGATCTAATTCATAGACAGATTTCGTCTGTTGATAAACAGAAATTCGGCATCAAAATAGAGGACGGAAGCTTGACAGTCGAGGTCCCGGAGGAAGCATTCTTTCTTGAGGGACTTCAAGTGGTCAAGCGAACATTGACTGCCGAGATTGAGAAATTCCTGCCTAAACATGCAACTGTAATTTTCGTTGAAACTTTCAAGAAACCAACTGAAGCAAAGCCTGAAGCTAAACCCACTACCGAAGTAGCGCCCAGTACATCATAAGACGGAATTATCTAATTCGTCTTTCGCGGTTTAATGTATGGGTCTGCCAGGAATAACCGCGTAGCTTCTTCGTTGCACCAAATCCGCACGCGGAACATCTTTTCCATCTTATATGATAAGATCGACGTCCGCAGCGGCGGCATCGAATATGAGTCTTAGCACGCCCTCGCCGTCCAAAAGATGCGGTTCCTTTAGTCATTCACTACGCCTCATCTGTGATTCGATTTATCTCTTCGGCGGCGGTGAGACTAAGACTACGTTGTCCCCTCGCACTATGATCGTGCCGATATTTCGAGTACTGTCAGGATTTGACACGTCTTCGGCGTCTTCCAATACCAAATTCATATGCTGATCGTAACTAAACAATTTTCCGCGAATTGTGCGGCTACCTTTCAACTCCACAAGGACAATCTTACTTAGACTCTCTTCGAAGATTTTGTCAGCGACTGCAGACATTTCCATCTGACCCTAGTTTTTCTGAAACTCTGTGCGCTAATGGAGCGCTTCAAATTAAAGCTTCGGCTATGATTAACATAATGCAAGAGTACCAGATTGACGACGAGTGAATTCATCATGTTAGGCTGGATTGTGTGAAGTATGTCTGTTATGCGGTATCTCAAGGACAAGGAAGCAAAACAAATAGTTAGAGAATTTGTGATCCGTTTTCCTGTTGCTAGGGAAAAGTTGGATGCGACTGATCACCTACAGGAACTTGTTGTCGGCGATGGCTCAGTAATTTTTGCTGATGGTGTGCCAATACTCATACGAAGGAACGATCTCTGGGTACCATCTCTAAGGTTTCAGATCGTCCTTGATTCATTGCCTAAAATCATAGTCGATATGGGAGCGATCCCGCACGTGACGAATGGAGCGCAGATTATGCGGCCAGGGATAAGGACGATCTCTGACACTTTCAACAAGGGTGACTTTTTGGTTATCCAAGACGAACGATTCAAGAAAGCCATTGCAGTTGGCACCGCAGACTTGGATTCAGAAACGATGCAAGCGATGGTGAAGGGCAGAGTGATTACAAATTTGCATTACGTTGGTGATGATTTCTGGAATGCATTCGGTCCTTCGCGCTCGTAACATAGAGACCCAGTATACCGGGTTTGACGCGGGAATGACAAACTTCACAGCGTTCAAGCGGATGAAACCGCTCAGTCTTTACATGAGCATGTCACGTCCGGTCGTTTGCTGTGCAAACATTTAAACTACGATTCGCTCGACTCGGACATTATCTGGGGAAATGTAACTGCCATGATTAGTTCTCATGCGATGGAAAGAACAGATCGGTATCCACTAGTGAATCCATCCATACAGCATCCAATCTATGTCAAGGCGTATCCTTTGCGCGATCTCACCGATGTGCCACGAATCAAGGCTGAGATAATTGAAGGAAATATCCTTATTGTGAAGATAACCCCGATTGCGAAGCGCAGCGTGGAGGAAACGAAATCTGCCATCAGCGAAATGGTTGCTTTCATAAAATCAATTGAAGGAGACATCGCTAGACTCGGCGAAGAAAGAATAGTTATGACACCGCCGACAGCTAAGGTTTGGCGTGGGAAATCCGCGGGTTACCGTTACCGCTGGAAACGGCGTCGACGAAGAAACTGAATAAAGACGAGTTAGCGAAGTCTGAGCGTCTCAGAAATGTCAGGTGCCACGGTTCGTAGCTTGAGAATTCTCGAAACTTGATGTGCGAACATATCCGTTTTACGTCTTTCCCCGTGACACATAATTACCCGCGACGGTCTCGGAGAGACACGTTTCAAGAACCCGATCAATTGATTCCTGTCCGAGTGTCCTGAAAATCCTTCAACACTTTCAACTCGCAAGTTGACTTTGAAAGCTTCAAGTTTTCCGTTCCTGCCCATCAGTGAGACTTCACGTATCCCGTTCTTCAACCTGTTTCCAAGAGTTCCCTCAACCTGATAACTTACGAAGATGATTGTGTTACGTTCATCGGAAGCTAAGTAGCGAAAATAATCAATGGCCGGTCCGCCTTCCATCATGCCGGAAGTCGCCAGGATCACGGCGGGATCGCCTGCAGCAATCTTCTCACGTTCCGATGGGTGATCTACGTTGGTGAAGTAATCGGATTGGAATGGGTTGACGTCCTTGTACAGAATTTGTTCTCGAAGATCTCGAGCTAAATACTCTGGGTAGGCTGTGTGAATAGCGGTTGCTTCGGAAATCATTCCCTCGAGATAGATGGGAAGTTCCTTGATCACTTTATTTTTCATGTAGGCGTTTAGAACGAGCATTATTTCCTGAGCGCGACCAACAGCCAACGTCGGGATGAGGACTTTGCCACCTTTCTCCGCGGTTTCGTTTACGATCCGCGCGAGTTTACCTTCAACCGTTTCGCGGTCAGACATGATATCGTCAGGACCGCCATATGTGCTCTCCATAATCAGTGTCTCAGCGCGAGGGAAAGAGTAAGTGGCAGGTTCTAGGAGCATAGTGCGTCCGAACTTAAAATCGCCCGTGTACACGATGTTATGTAAGCCTTCACCGATGTGTAGATGAACGATCGAACTCCCGATTATGTGCCCCGCGTTGTGGAGCGTTAACTTAATGTCCGGTGCTACGTCCGTTACGACCCCGTACTTCACTGGGATAGTGTGCAGTACTGCCTCGCGTACGTCCTTTTGGTCATAAGGAGGATGCCCTCCTTCCTTACCAAAGATGTCCAAGTAATCTAATTGCAAGAGCGTCATGAGTACCGAGGTTGGCTCTGAGCAATAGATTGGTCCATCGTATCCGTATTTGAATAGGAATGGAACAAATCCACAGTGGTCTAAGTGGGCGTGTGAGATTATGACTCCGTCAAGTTTGTCAATATCGAATTTATCCGAATCGATGCGTGGAAAAGCGGATGATGGGCGATCTGCACCTGCACTTATTCCGCAGTCCATTAAAATGCAGCTTTCGTCCGTCTCAACTAGAATCGACGATCTACCTACTTCATGGAATCCTCCCAATGGAGTCAGATAAACGCCGGACGTTCTCGCTAGTCGTTGTCTAAAGATTCGTTCTCCAACGTCTCGAAAAATTCTGCTTCTTTCTTCGCTCTCTGAGTGAAGAATGTGTCTCGTGCTTGCTATAATTTTGGACGGGAGCGGAGGAGCGCGTAGAACGCGTGGACGCCAGCTTGTTGTTTTAATTATTTCTTGAAGAGTAACACCATCTTTGCCGATTGCTAATCCCGGTTTCTTTGCTTCAATAACCACCTCACCTAGAGTCGGGTCGAAGTTTATTTCGGTCACCTCGGCTTCGGCTGGGACGATGCCTTTGATTAGCCTCTCCGATTCCGTTTCATTCAGTCTGATCGAAGGATCTGAACGTATGACCACGCGTTTGTGAAGCAGATTTACTATCTCGGTAACTATGTGACTTTGTTCCAGAAGCAATCCTACGTTCTTAACGTAAATCGCTAGTCGTGGTCCCTCGAATTCAATTCGCGTTATTTCAGCTTCTTTCGGCATATGGGAGACGATAGTGTCGCGTATCCTAACCTGAGTTTCATCTACGAGACGAGCCACTGCCGAAACCTTCGTGAATTATTCTAGAATTCTCATTCAGTTAACTGGACTCAAGGAGTATGCGTTTCTTTTCATCCTCGTTGAGTTCTCGATAACCTTCCTTTGAGATAACCGCCACATCGAAACTGTCACCGCTGGCCGAGTCCCTCTTCATAGCAGTGTTAACTGCTCTTACAACCAGCGGAATGGCATCCTTCACAGCCATACCTTCCTTGAAGCCGGGTTCTAGTACACCATAAGCTACGGGAGAGCCAGATCCTGTAGAAACGTATTTTTCTTCTGTTACGCTGCCGAGCGGATCCAATGCGAAAATGTGACCGCCTTGATCGTCAATTCCTCCAATTACTGACTGAAGGATGAACGGATAGAATCTTGAGGAAAACAACACGTTGGCTGCTAATCGCGCAAGAGCGCTAATTGGTATAGGATACCCATTTTCGAAGCGGTAGAGCCGTGAATTAGCACGCAGTATCTCGACTACTGATTGTGCATCGGCTACTCCACCAGCAATTGTCATGGCTACATGATCGTCAATTGGGTAAACTTTCTTCGCACGCTTATGGGCCACGAACGTCCCGAGGGTAGCTCGAGTGTCCGTTCCGAGGACTATCCCATCACGACATACGACACCCATTGTGGTAGTGCCCGTCAGCACATACTTCGGCATTTGACTCTTGTTGTTGTTTTGATGATACATTGTGTTCGCCTCAGAGAACGAGTCTCCGGCATAACGAAACCGCGCTGAAGAATTTCAAGCGCGCAAAACTACAGGCAGTACGATAACTTAAAAACGTTTCCTGAAAGCTGTAAACTCCAGAATCGCAATCAGACCACTACTGCCAATTAGCTATGGCGTTGAAGCAGAATGCAGACCACATATCAGTTAGAGAACGAGCTGATGAATGAAGCCTATACTGAACTTAAATTACATCAATCGTTCCCCCCTGAACTGCGAGAAAAATTAACCAAAACCCTCGGAGAGCGCTTCATCAATGGCTTGGAATTGGCGGACACACGCAAAGTCCGCAGATACGACTTTAACCCTAGCGGACGCATGGTTTGGGTTGTTCAAGGCCGAAAAGACGAATATCAAGTGATCCCTGAAATTCCGTTCTGTTACTGTGATGATTATTATTTTCGAGTGATGGAGAAAAAACGAGGTCTGTGTTACCACATAATTGCCCAAAGGATCGCAGAAGCATTAGATCAATATGAAAAAATCGCGAAAGGTGACATAGAATATTCCAGCATTACTAACCGGTGGAGAGCTGTGGATAAGCAGGAGAAAAATTCCGCATGACGCAACCTATTCCGAAATTTGAGCGCTGTCCTTGAGTAGTGTTTAAATTGATACCTGACTAACACTTGCGCAAGTGTGAAAATTGAGTACGGACGAACTTTGGGGGCTGATCCAGATTGGGGTCACCTTCCTTGCGTTCCTAGCAGTTGTACTGATATTCGTTTATCTTGCATATGAGAAACCGTCGTAGGCAAGAAAACTACGTTCTCACGAGCATATCTGAAAATTCAGTAACCATTGAACGAGTGGTTACCGTGGGGGGCAGTAAATGTTAACCAATACCTTCGCCCAATTGCACCGCGCAATTCGCGTCCATCTTGAAAGAGTGGGGTTAGAGGAACCGAGTGACATCCAGAACATTGCTATTCCTTCAATCCTTCAAGGCAAGAACGTCTTAATCATTGCACCGACCGGAACGGGTAAGACTCTGGCGTCTATTCTTCCCGTCTTCAACATGTTCATGGAGCAACGCTCGGAACATCAAATGAAAGGCATCTCAATCCTGTACGTAACACCACTGAGGGCATTGAATCGTGATATCCTCAGGAGAGTCACGGACATAGGGAAGGAGCTTGATATCAAAGTCGAGGTAAGGCATGGAGATACATCAACCAGCACGAGAGCGCATCAGGCAAAATTTCCTCCCGACATGTTGGTTACAACTCCAGAAACGCTTCAAGCTATTCTGCCAGGGCGTCGAATGCGCGAACATTTACGAGAAGTCAGATGGGTGATAGTCGACGAAGTTCATGAACTCGCGACAGACGAACGTGGAACCCAACTGTCCGTAGCCTTGGAACGGCTACGCCATCTGATGGAGAGAGATTTCCAAAGGATAGGCCTATCCGCAACAGTTGGCGAAGAAAATAAAGTCGCACGATTCTTGGTTGGAACGAATCGTCAAGTTGAAGTGAATAAAATCACGGCAACTCAGACGCATCGAGATAGAGGTAGATTATGTTCAACCTACAACACAGGATTCGAATGAGTCGAACAAGCTAGGGCTACCTCCAACTACAATTGCGAGAGCACGTAAAATAGCCGAAATAATAGGTCAGAGAAAATCAACCCTCGTTTTCACAAACACAAGAGAACAAGCCGAGGCCGTAGGCTCCCAACTCCACGCTCTTGCCTCAAATTTACCTGTAAGAGTACATCATGGATCACTCTCACGGGAAATTAGAGAGGAAGTAGAACGAGGATTTCAAGACGGCTCATTGAAGGCAGTGATATGTACGTCGTCATTAGAATTAGGCATGGACATAGGAGCAGTCGATTACATCGTGCAGTATATGTCGCCGAGAATGTCGACACGACTGATCCAGAGAATCGGACGAAGTGGTCACACTATAAAGGGGCTCGCCAAGGGTGAGATCATTGGAACTCTGGCGGACGATCTTCTCGAAGCGTCGGTTCTTTCAAGAAATGCAAGGGAAGGCAGAATCGAAGAGACGATCGTTCATGACAAAGCATTGGACGTATTGGCTCATCAAATTGCGGGAATAGCTCTCGATTCAAAAAGAGTGAAGCTTGCTGAAATCTACGAAATAATAACGGGTGCATACGCCTATCGCGATCTAACAGGCGAAGATCTACATTCACTCGTAAGTTTCCTGAACTCGCTAGGAATTGTTAGGCTTGTAGATGATGTGGTATCAGCAAGGTTTCCGAGAACGTTCAAGTACTATTATGAAAACCTCTCAGTGATACCGGACGTCAAGAGATTCGACGTTTTCGATTTCATCAGGAAACGAAGGATCGGTACCCTTGATCAGAGTTTCGTTGCTAGAAAATGCAAGAGCGGAACCGTCTTCATAATCCATGGACAGACATGGAAAATAATTAACATTAACGAAGAGAAACTTACGACCGAGGTCGAACCTACTGCACCAACGTTAGATGCCATCCCAAGTTGGGAAGGTGAAATAATACCGGTCTCATTCGAGACAGCCCAAGAAGTGGGCGCATTACGCGCGCAAATAAGCGCAAACCTCGATCAACCCTCGACAAGACAGGAACTACAAACCCGACTCGGATTGAGCGACGCAGCGTACTCCAAAATCGCTGACACGATCAAGGCACAAGTAAACGATTTTCCTTTACCTACCGATCAGCACGTAATAATCGAAAAATTCGAAAACTGCGTCGTCATCCATGCATGTTTCGGAAGCAGAGTCAACGACACAATCGCAATGATCCTAGCTGCCTTACTAAGTGCTAAGTACGGAGTGAACATCGCAACACAAACGGATCCATATCGAATCGCGCTAATATCGCCGTTCAAAATTGAACCTGAAACGGTTGCAGTGGAGTTATCTAAACTGACACCAGAAGACGCAGAAAACGTTCTCGTACAGGCATTGCAGACATCTGACCTATTCGCCTGGCGGCACTGGCAAGTCGCTAGACGTTTCGGCCTTGTTGAAAGAAGGGCAGACTATCGATTGATGCGCTCTAGAATGCTGGTCACAGCACTAAAGAATACACCAGTAAACCTAGAAACTCAACGAGAAGTATTTCTCGAGAAATTTGATATTTCCAACATGAAAGCGACAATCACAAAGAATACAAAACAGACTGATAGGAATTGACGTGACACGATCCAATGAATCCTGTTCACCATACGCGACACCAATCGTTGATAAAATAATTCCACACGACCTTTTACGACCAGCAATCCCATCAAAGTCGTTGACAGCCATCGTTAAAGAACGACTAAACGCCGATACAGTACGTTTAGTCTGCATGTTAAATGGCGACTGGGAGGCCATCAGAGTTGTTGGCGACCTCAATCCGAAAATTAAATGCCCAAAATGCAGTACGACACTAATCGCCGCAACCTACATGTCAAATGATTCATTGGCTGCGATAGTAAGAAAAAAGAAAAAAGGCACAAAACTCACACCTGAAGAACAGCACATTTGGCGACAGGCCTACCTAAGCGCAAGCCTAGTCCAAACTAAGGGTAAAGAGGCAGTAATCGTAATGACCGGAAGAGGCGTCGGACCGGCCACTGCTAGCAGGATCTTGAGAAAGATCCACCGAAACGATGATGACGTGTACATTGATATTTTGAAAGCCGAACGAGAATACGCCAGAACTCGACTCTTCTGGGGCTAACTCGAACTTTCAGGAAGCACCTTCAAAGCAACAGTAACATGATCAGGATATCTAGGCCTACCCAAGTCCTGGTATTCTTCTTCAGTCAATGTGACAATCAGTCGAGGAGTACCAAGCTGCTGTCCGAACCCCGGAAGCTGACTTAGCGTTCTCTGTACGGCAATCGTCACTCCAGCCATCTCACGATCCATCTCCAACGGGAATGTCACTGGTCCCTTGAACGGATCTCCGAGAGTTATCTGAACCATCGGTCTTCCTTGCTGTGATTGAATCGGCGTAACAACAAGCACTGTTCCTTCAATCGTAACTTCAGCCATTCTTCGCCCTTCTGCAGGTCCCGTAACCGTTCTCGAGTATTCTAATCTTCCGGGAGACAAACTCTCTCAAGATTTCAGTCGATAAACCGCATCGTTTTTGCGCACCCTCCCAACAACCTTTATCCCAACAGATTGACCTGGCTCAGCAGCGGAAATTTGCACGTGTTCATATTCCATTGAGTCGATCGTTTGTTGTAACTTCGTTAAACTGCCGCGCACAATGATTCGATCTCCCTTTCTTGCAGATGAAACAAGTTCAATAATCGCTACACTAGCTTCCGCATAGAAATGTGTGACTCGCCCAATTCTTTCGTATGGTGATTCCATGAGGGAGATCCTTCTAGCGCGAAGCTCCGAAGGTTTTTGAAAGATATGAGTATGGGGCTTCTGAACACATAATAGGTTATGACAGTCGTAAAAACATAGGCACAAATGAGGCCCACCGAATGAGCTACGAATGTGAAGAATTAACATAGGCGAATGACAATTGCCAGATGTGCTTCAAGTAATCGTAGACGAGATCCTCGCAAAACGAAGCGATCTTAGCGCAAATCAAATTCGGGAGTTAATCGAAGAAAAAAAGAAGGAGGGCAGAGGGCTTCTTTCCGATGAAGGCGCAGCGAGACTCGTGGCCGAAGAACTGCTTATCCAAACTTGTGGAACGGAGTTGGGAAGAATGAATGTGAAGAATCTTGTCAGCGGCTTGAACGATGTCACTCTATCTGGACGCGTTCTCCTGGCATGGCCTCCTCAACAGTTTCAACGACGCGATGGAACATCGGGACGAGTGATGCGCATCATTCTAGTGGACCGAAGCGGGAAAGCGCGGTGCGCATTATGGGATCGACATGTCGACATCGCGGAAAGAGCAGGCAACTTACAAGGTCGGATACTAAGAATCGGGCATGCATACACCAGACAAGGATTGACCGGAGAGGCTGAAGTTCACGCTGGAGACCGCAGCAGCGTAGAAGTAGATCCGTCAGGTCTACAAATGTCTGAATTTCCGGAGTTCAAAGAATTATTCACCAGAATCAGTGATCTTGAGCAGCAAGATAATTCGATCAATATAGTAGGAATCATACAAACTGAACCTAGAACATACAAGTTTGAAAGGGACGAACGCCCCGGAAGTGTTCTCCGCTCTTCACTCGCAGACGAATCGGGCACCGTGCCATTAGTAGTTTGGAATGAGAGAGCAGAAGAGCTGAAGGAATTAAAGATTGGAGATATCTTGCAAATAATAAACTGCAGAACAAGGATCGATAACAATGGGAAGCTAGAGGTCCACGTCGAATCCAGAAGCCAAGCTACTAAACTTGATTCTCCACCTGACTACCTGAAGCATCCAACATCCAGAAGCTACGAGATAGGCACCATCTCGAGTCAGACAGCATCAATTGACATATCCGTCTTCATATTAGCGAAAGGAAGAACCCAAGAAATTAAGCGAACAACTGGCGAAACCATGAAACTGTCCACCTTACTAGTGGCCGATCAAACCGGCGTAATCCAACTGTCCCTATGGGATGATAAGGCGGCCATCTTCAACCAATTCAACGAAGGGGATTTCTTACAGTTGCGGAATGCGACTGTAACAGAATGGTCAGGAAATCTTCGGCTAAACCTCGGAAAGTCAGGAGAAATCGAAACGATCGAGAAGAAGGGCACAGTGGTAACCCCGCCTATTACGACTCTTAACTCACTTCAGTCCGCGAAAGCCCTTCTGATCGTTGAAGGCCTCATTGCGGATTCACCGACAATACGGCAGGTAACAACAGAAAGGGAACCTAACGTAAACGTTGCTTCCTTCACGCTCAAAGACGACACTGGTTCCGCGAGAGTTACCCTGTGGAGAGAACATGCCGGCTATGCATCTAATCTTCATGCTGGACAACGAGTGAAACTTACCGGAATCCGTGCGCACGCTGGCCTTGGCGGGCAACCTGAGCTAAGCTCAATTCAACTTACAAAAATCGAGACAATCGGTCCATACTCAGAAGGCGTAACCAAATGAGTTCACATCCAAAAATCTAATATCTATTTCAATAACATTATATAGATAAGATCCAGGAGCCCATGCAGCCTCTATGTCGCTGCCTAATTTCTTCCGAGACTGAAACTAAAATTAATGATGCGTAGTAGGTATCTACTTTGTCCCTTCTTCGGAACGTCATCGGACCACATCCCAACCTATGGGATTACGTGAATAACATAAGGAACCCCACAGTGAAATCAACAATAAAGAAGCGGGTGCAGGAATATCAACCCAAACGTCAGATTATAGAAAAATTCGCAGGCCTTACTGATAGATACTTCTTCGTCGTATTCGCGACGGAATGGAACGTTGAATGTAGGACAGAATTACCCAACCTCATGAAGTTCTTCACTGCAACTAACAATGCCGCGTTGAACATCAAGGTCATCGATTTTGACGAAAACCGCGATATCGCCGACGAAATGAACGTTCTCAGGATCCCAACAATAATAGTACATGACAAGTCTTGGCGCGAAATCGGTAGATTCGTCGAGAAGCCTCAGCATGGAGAGACCTTGGAAGATGACCTCTGGGAAATAATCCAAAAACATGTTCAGAAGACGAGCTAGATTCACGCTATCCGTGATATTCAGTTAATACGTCGAGATCTTAATCACTCCAGGTATCTTCAACATCTTCTGCAGTACTTCACCACTCGGCTCTTTTTCTACAACCAATGTAAGCTTTGGCTCCGGAGTGAGATCCGGATCGTCAGCTATAGCCTGTCGAATCGCAATGTTTTCTTGAGCAACAAGAGTAGTAGCCTGCGCTACAATTCCTACCGTATGTGGATCAGCATAGATCTCTATGACACTGTAGTTGAGAAAACGTGCGATCTCAGCCAGGAGTGGCCCAGCAGGGCGCATTCTCTCGAACACAGATTTGAGAACAGGATCTGAAGATATTAACTCGGCAGTCTCTCTTACAGTTCTTCGATCCACACCTAAGTGACGCGCTATTTTCGCGTCGGACAATTCGATTCCGCCACAATAAATTGATGAATTCCCTCGTATACCCAACCCCAGCTCTACAAGGGTTCTAACAACTTTCTGCCTTCCAGGATAGTCCTTGACTCGCTCTGAGATTTGTCTCCACATGAGCCTTCAGGAATCACGTACAAAATTGTGCAATAAAGGCTTCGATTGTACATTTTAGTTGCGAAGTCGCGTTCCCTAACCTATACGGCCTAATCGAAATTTTTCTGGTTTCGGCAGTCACTCTTTTCGAACTAACTTTGTTAGGTCCATCGTTTGCAGCTGTTCTCGAATCTCGTCGAGCCACCGATCAAATGCCCGGTTTGTTGGACAATTTATGCGCAATTTTCCGTCCGGAAGTAGCTTCAGGCTACCTTGGTCTTCGGTCTTGAGTGGAATGATCACGCTCTCACGATGAATGTTGAACGAGTCAGTAATCTCGAGTATCTTTATGATTTGTTCAGGACGCAACGATACCACCATGATTCAGCGAGCGTTTGTGTCGTTGATAACAAGATAGCTCGACATTTGGTCATGCTAAGCGCGGATATCGTACCAATGCATCTGGACTGGTGCTTGCGCAAGGAGCCGAGTCTCATTGAATAAATCTATGATTCGTTGAACTGAACTGTTGTCGCTGTTTATACTGTACACGCTAACTGGGCCATAATTTTTCATATGAATAAGATCTGCTGCAAGTAATTTGCTTAAATGTTTCCGTATAACTTTCCTATCCAATCCACTAAATTTCGCAATTTTATAGATCGTTAGATCTTCTCCACGGTTTCGAGCAAGAACTAACAGAATTCGCAGTCTTGCTTCGCTACCAAGAACTTTCAAAAGAAGCGGTCTCAGCGGCAATATGCTCACGAAAACATAAACGGTCACGTGTAGAAATAAGCAAGAGAGTTAAGTGAAAGTATATTTCGTTTGATACCTGATCATGCGAAACATGCTTTTCTTAATTCGAACCATGTGTCGATTCATAAATTGGAATTGTCCCAACGGCTGTATTCAATACCCGTTCTGGATAAAGGCAATAATTTGATTCCTTACCATCGGATATGGTTAACTCTGGCGTAAAACAATCTTTAGGATGAAGGATTTGGGCTGCGTATTCTGTGAAATAGTCAAGGGAACGGCTCAGGCTTACATAATTTATGAAGATGAGCAGTTCATCGCAATATTAGATAAGTATCCGATTTCGATTGGGCACACACTTGTTCTTCCAAAGCTACACTGTGAACGAGTAAACGATCTATCTCAGAGAGATTTCTGTGCTCTGTATGCACGTGTGCACGCGTTAAATCCGTTGATCACTGCCCGAGTAAACGCGTCTGCCTCCCATATCTCCATTAATGATGGGACTGCAGCTAACCAACTTATTCCGCATGTTCATGTTCACATAATTCCACGAAACGTGAACGATAGTGCCGGATTCACATCGAGAAAGCTGCTTCGAGAAGAAGAAATGACGCAGATTATGCGAAAGATTCAAACAAAAAATATTCAGATTACTTTTTAGTTTGCGGAGCTCAGGCGGAACTTGACCTCGATTTACTAGTAATTATAAATTCCGTCGACTTCATTCTTCGTTCAAAACGTTCTCCGTAATTAGACCCTTTCCAGACTGGAATTCGGAGAGATAAATTATAGTAGCACACTGTTTACTACGCGACCATTGATGTTAACATGCCTGACAAGAAGTTCACGAAGATCTTCTTTGCAACAGATCTCCATGGTTCCGGTAAGTGTTACGAAAAGATATTGAGCGCCGCAAAGTTCTACAAGGTTGACGTCTTGGTTCTAGGAGGCGACATGACCGGCAAGATGCTTGTCCCGATCGTTGACTACGGCAACGGTACGTTCAAAGCAGATTACATTGGCGAAAAAACCTTACACAGCCCAGACGAGGTGAAGTCTTTAGAGCGGGAGATAACTGACAGCGGCTACTACCCCTATCCCTGTAGCAAGGCAGAGATGGATGAGCTCAACGCATCCAAAGAGAAAGTGGACAAAGTCTTCATGAGCGTCATGAAGGACACGTTACTGAAATGGGTCGACCACGCTGAACCTTTCCTCTCTGAGCTAGGCGTGACGTGCTATTTGACGGGTGGGAATGACGATTATCAAGAAATTGTCGATGCCGTCCAAGATACTCCTCATGTGAAGAACGCCGACCACAAAGTGCTCAAGATTGATGAGCTTCACGAAATGGTGAACCTGGGATGGAGCAATCCAACCCCGTGGAAATGTCCGCGAGATCATACCGAGGAAGAACTTGAAACCATGATGGAGAAACTCGTATCCTCCGTTTCAGATAAGGAGAACTGCGTGTTTAACGTCCACGTACCTCCGATAAACTGTGGGTTAGATACGGTCCCGAAACTGGACGATTCCGTTTATCCACCAAAACCTGTGATTGACAAGGGTCAGGCAGTAATGATCGGCGCTGGCAGCACTTCAATTCGTCGCGCGATTGAAAAATATCAACCACTTGTAGATCTTTGCGGTCATATCCATGAGTCCAGAGGAACTACCAGGATTGGGAGAACACTCGTGTTAAATCCGGGGAGCGAATATCCAGAAGGGACACTTAGGGGAGCCATTGTCAATATTGCAGATAAGAAAGTACTCAGTTTTCAGCTCACGTCCGGATAACATAATCGGAGCGTAAGTCTGTTATTGAAACGTACAGTTAACACGTGAAGCCAGATTTTCGATCCTGGGACAGCCTCTGCCGCAATTTAATTGTGTTTTTTCCTAAAGGCAAACGCTAGAAGAGCTAACCGGGTTCATGTCCGTTACTACGCTCGGAGCCCGCTGATTACTGAATTATAGCGGTGGCAGTTCCTTGTAGGCAAGCGTTATGTCAATGCCACGCTTGGCGTAATATGACTTAGACACCACGTAAATAATGATCCCAGCGATAAAGCTGCCCGCGACCCAACCGTAGGCAATTGCGTTTCCTCCCCATATTGCTGCGAACGCTAGGAACTGGTAGACAATGTACGCAAACACGATCGACATTAGGACACCGGATGTTGCGAGAACTGCTTTGGATAGTCCCTTTTCATTCTTCAAGGCGTAGCGCACGGCGGCGATTCCTATGAAGAAGAAGTAGATCATAGCGGCGACTACGGCTCCATATAGCGCAACTAGAGTACCGTAGAAGAACGACGCTAAACCAATCAAAACTATGGTGCCTACGAGCTCAATTAGCAACGCGACAGTGGGCGAACTATACTTCGGACTTACGTACGATATCTTCTCGGGTAAAAATCGGTCGAAGGATTGAGCAAAGAGATATCGCGATAGGACGATAATTCCGTAGGCTAAGATGGCTACGTTCCACAAAATCCAGCCTAAGCCTATGAACCAGGAGACGGCAGGAATCGTAGAGACGCCCATTGCGAGTGTCCAGAAATTGAAGGTCCAATTGTACACGAGGTTCGCGTTTCCTAAGGCCCCGTTGATGAAGGCGAAACCGCCTGCGTAGTACATGCTCGCGAACGCCGTAGTTACGACTATCAAAGTTACAACTGAAGAAATAAGCACGTTGTATCGCAACGCACCCTTACCCTTAATCTCAGAAGCTACAGCAGGTCCAGCGTTCATCCACGGATATACGAAGATTGAGAAGAACGGTAGCATAAAGATGGTTGCACCAAAATCGAAGGTTGGACCACTATAGGAATTAGCGATCTGAGTATAAGTTGTGTTCGAGCCGATTGAGTTAAGGAAGCTCATATAACCCTGGACGCCGGCTGTCCCAGCAGATAAGAGTGTGAAGATGCCGACAAAGGTCGCGGCAATAGCGATTATGACGGCGACGGCAACAATTTTGTAACCTGCCTTCGGTTTGAGGAGGTTGACTGCAATAAGCACGGCGAAGATTAATGCACCGATAATGAACTGAGCTACCAGATTAGCCCCAGGAATGTTACCTGGCAGCGCTAATGGAAGCATGTTTTGGTATCCAAGCGAAAGTCCAACTGAACCAATAGAGACTACTGCTGCAAGAGCGATCAGAGCCAGATACGCCATCGTCTCAAGTGTGTAGCCCATGAATGAAAGGGCTCCTCCGAAAAATCCACCATAAACTCGAGAAACCCATACGTAGTCGCCGCCAGTCCGACTAATGCGCGTCGTCATCATGGTGTAGACAATGATTTGGGGAATCGATAGCACCCATGCGAGTATGGAGCCATAGACTAGGTTGACTCCTGATGTCGATGCGAGCAACACCATTGTATATCCGATGACTCCGAGTGCCGCTCCGCCTGACATGTTGCTCAAGTTGAGTCCGACTACGTCCAAAAAAGAAACGTCTCTGCGTAACCCTGAAGCTTTCCTTACAAACGCAACAGGTTGACTTGCCATAATTCTGCCTTAGGTGATTACTAATTTAACACCTTCCTATTCTATTCACAACTGGTTATCAGACAAAAACCTGCCTTTGAGCTACTCCTTCCTTATGATAATGAATTAACAAAGTTTCATTTAGGCGACGGTCTATCACCCTCCTTCGTGGCGTAGGTATCTTGGCAAAATATGGCAATGCACGCGCTGACTTTCTCGAAGAAGTGCACAGAATCACGGACGCGGCCAAATCCGAGGGCGTATTATTGAGGTTACTCGGAGCACTCGCATTTCACATTCATTGCCCAAAATTTTCCTACATACAGGAAATGCTTGGACGCACGTTTACTGACATAGACTTCGCATCCTACAAAAAGGAAACCGCCAGAATCAACACTCTTTTCACCGAACTCGGGTATCAGTATGACGTGCGAGTGAGAGCCCTTTTCGGCTCCAGGCTAATATTTTACGATACGAGCGGCACCAGTAGGCATTGCGATGTCTTCTTAGACAAGCTTGAGTTCTGTCACGACATTATTTTTCAGGATAGGCTCGAAGTTGATGATCCGACGATTCCGCTCGCAGAGCTCCTTCTAGAGAAAATGCAAATAGTCAAACTGGAGGAGAAGGACGCGATAGACACCATTATGCTGCTCAGGGAACATCCGATCGGTGGATCTGACAATGAGATGATTAACGCAGATTATTTGGCGCGGCTTACCTCTCGCGATTGGGGGCTTTGGAAGACGTTCACAACCAACTTGGAAAATGTGAGAAAAGCAACACAGACTCACGAGAAGCTCTCCGAAGAAGATAGGAATGATGTGGCGTCGAAGATCACTGCTTTACGTGGTCGAATAGATGAAGAGCCTAAGACAAGAGGCTGGAAGATGAGATCACAAATCGGAGAAAGAAGGAAATGGTATCGAGATGTTGATGAGCTGTTACGTGAATAGGGGTGCGAAAGATTCAAACAAAAAATATTCGGATTACGCTGTACTTTGCTGAGCACTAATTTTGCTGATTTGTTCTGAAAGTTGATTGGGGTCGGTAAATGGCGCGGTACACGTTCTGCCTACGCAAATGTATGCTGTGCCTTGTTGAGCGTTTTTTAGGCCGGACGTAAGTATCTTCTGTGATTCGTTTTTCGGATCGAGTAACGTGATGCTTTTTCGTGGCACGTAGATCTTCATTGCTTCTGCCAACATGGCCTTTGTAGTTGGATTTTCGCTTGATCCGAGAATGCGAATGCTGGTAGGCTCGTTTAGGAAAGCGTCTACCGCTAGGGCGTAGTCTGCTGCCATGAAGCCAAACTGTGAGTAGGTTTCCGTGAAGTTTTTGAGTGTATCTGCAGCCAACCGTCTATATTCTTCTTTGTCGGTTAGCTCGAATAGTTTCATTAGAGCACGACCCGCTATACTGTTTTCATCGAGAGGCTTCGTGGTTTTGCTCAGGAAGCCTGGAGCATTTGGATCAATTGCTGTATCGAAGAATCCTCCATTCTTTGTATCGTATAGTCTTTCTTTGGCGATTTTGATTAATTCCTCGGCCAATTGTAGAAATCTGTTGTTACCGGTAATTTCGTACGCTTGGCAGAGCGCTTTTGTCATTTGCACTTGATCCGACAGTTGATTGAGTATACGCGGCTGATTGTCGTAATAGTGATACATTCCTTCGCCACTTTCGTAATTTAGAGCGATAAGCCTCTCGAGGCTCCTTAACGCAAATTCCATTACTGATTTGTCATTTGTGATGAATGATGATTCCAGATATGCGCAGATCATCATGGCGTTCCAGTTTGTGTAGATGTTTTTGTCAACGAACGGAGCTTCACGATCGGCACGTTCTGTTTTACTGAGCTTGTAGTATTCCTCGTCTGCATCCTGGCTGCCGTAGAAACAACCTCTCTCGCTGTCTCGTAACCAAGCGTTGACGTAATCGATGATGCCTCTTGCTATCTCGAGGTAGAAAGCATCTTGAGTAGCTTGGTAAGTGTGCAAGTAGACTGAAAGCCATTTGGCGTTGTCTTCGCACATTTTCTCGAAATGCGGGACGCTCCAATCTCTGAGGGTTGAGTATCTGAAAAATCCGCCTGCTTCGTGATCGTACACTCCGCCTTTACCGGCATTTTGTAGTGTTATGGTTACGATGCGGAGGAATTCTCGATTGCCGGTGTAGTGATATTTGAGGAGCGCGAGTTCGTGGGCTTCGGTGTTCGGAAACTTTGGTTGCGAGCCAAATCCGCCGTAGATTGGGTCGAAATTGTTCGCAATTTCTCCCAATATTTCATCGATGATTGTAGCGCTGACAGGTTCGCTGACTGTAATTTCCTGCTGCGTGCCTTGCATTTGTGTTGGTTGCTCTTTGGATTTTTCCCAGTAACTGAGAACGTCGTATAGTATTTGTTTCATTTTGTCAGGTGGAAAATAGGTACCTCCGCCAATCAGACGCCCATCAGGTGTTAGAAATGCTGTAGTCGGCCAACCTCCCATGTTGTATCTTCTGTTAATGTCTGGTCGCTTGTCGGTGTCAACTCGTATTGGTATAAAGTGCGATTCAATGTATCTTGCGATCTCGGGCACCGAATACGTGTCGTGGTCAAGTCTATGGCACCAGTGGCACCAGACCGCGCTTATGTCAAGCAGAACGGGCTTATGTTCGGTGCTCGCTCGGCGAAAGGCTTCGTCTGTCCAGTCAAGCCAATTTATTTTGGCGTCTCGATCTTGCGCCATCGCGCTTCAGCTACATGCGAGGCGTCGGTGAAGTTTTGTTCGGAAGTCGCTTCTTGTAATCTTCAAGAATTTTGTCATAAAGATCAAGCGTGTACTTTAGCGCTTCCTGAGATTGTCCATGGCAACTCTCGTCTGGCACAATTGTGCTTATGCATTTTGTCCTCGCGCTCTCGATAAGTTTGAATGCTGCCTCGAATTCTGGTCCCTTTTCAAGCCTGAGAACGGCGAGGATAGAATTGTAGGCTGCAAGATGAGCGCGTTTACACTCGATATGTGCCTTATTACCACGCTCTTGGAAGCAGAGTTTGCAACAATCGATTGCAGTACGAGTCTGTACCCACGGTTGAACCAGAAATACTGCTTCCATATGTGACGCACATGCGTTCGGTAATTTATCGGTTCCGAAGACACCATTTATCTCGACAAATATGCAAGATGGTTGCTGGAAGCACAGAAAAAGAAGATTCAGAAATGACCGCGAAATCCGTTTTCATTGAAGCATTGAAGTTCGGTATTAGTGGCATCTTTGGCGCCTTAATTAGCGGCTCAATCTACTATACCTATCACGGAGCCATACCCATTCTCATTCGAGTTGTGCGCGGACACCCAATCAACCTAGCTGAAACCAGCTTCTATATAGCCACGAGCATTGCCGGAGGCACAGTACATTTTACTCTTAGCAAAGTATGGGTCTTCGTGAAAAAGAAACCATCGGATAGCCAGGATGCTAGTCATAAATCAGAGTAGAAAACGAAGGCCAAGTGCGTCCATATTCTCTTAAAACAAGCGGTTATCTCTTACATATGTTTTCGACAAGCACGTTCGACCTAAGCATTACGTCAATAGATGGATCTGAGCTTCAGTAGGTCGAGGGCTGGATCGACGGACGTTGTAGTAATTTTTTCAGCTGCGCGAGTGGGAAAGTTTATGCATAATTTCAAGTATTATTGGGACGATTGCTTTTCTTTTGAGGTTTCATTTTTCTTCTTAGGCATTATCTTCAGTCTGCAGAAAACTGCGTCGCCATCTTTGATCTCGAAGATTTTTCTAATTTCTTCGGGTATCGTAATTCGTCCTCCCGCGGTTACTTCGGCGAAGAACGGAATGTCTTCATCGACTACTTCGGTTGGCATGTGAACGTCTGCAAGCTCTGGAAATGGATTCGACTAAAAAGAGTTGTTGACAGCATTGACGTTAACGCTGCTGCTAGGGCAACCGCTGTTAATTGGACATTTTTCGCATAAGGGCTTGGGAGCTTTGCAAGTTGTACGTCCGAATTTAATCATGGAGAGATGGAGGGTTCTTCTTTGGCTAGGTATGGTGAGTGATTCTAGGCTTAGTCTGATCGTCTCGTAGCTCGCATTGTTGGGAACTATGCCGAGTCGCTTTGCAATCCGTGAAACATGAGTATCTACCGGAACGATTTGATGACCTGCAATAAACGCTAGTAGTATATCGGCTGTTTTAGGTCCAACTCCGGGCAAAGAAGTTAGTTTTTGTTTGGCGTTTCGATAGCTAAGCCGTAGAATTTTCGTGAGTTTTCCTCCATACTCGTTTTGAATTATGTTCGATACTTGTATGATGTGAGTTGCTTTGGATCGGTAGAGCCCGGCAGGGCGGATCAAACGAATCAAATCGCTGGTTTTCGCGTTAGCTAGACTAGACGGGCTGATTACGTAATGTCCCCGGAGCTCTCTCATTGCTCGAACACTGTTCCTATCGTTTGTGTTCTGAGAGAGAATGGTGTGAATCAGCGTGGCGAATGAAGATTCAGATTTCCAAGGTCTGGGGTGGAAAGTGTTTTCTAATTTCCCTAAGCATCTTCAATTGATTTTCTCGTTTGCTGATTGATCCCAATGATGCTCGTGTTATTTCTGAAGACCTGAGTACAGTTTAAAGCGAACTACTGTCATGGTTGTTGGTTGCGGATTTGCGAATTATTCTTCTCTCAGTTCTGTTAGCGGTTGTCCTTTTGCTCGCCGTTAGGCCCGTCCTCGCGTCAGCTCAAGGCGATGTGCTAGTAGTCACTATCAGTTCAGAGATCTCTCGCACGACCGAAGAACTGGTTACACGTTCGATTGCGGAGGCTGAAGCAGGAAATGCAAGGTTGATAGTCTATGAACTGAATACTCCTGGCGGAGAACTTGATTCTGTAACGAACATTATGAACGATTTCAATTCGTCGCCTATACCTATCCTAGTGTGGGTAACTCCGACCGGAGCATCGGCTTGGAGCGGTGGTACGTACATTCTTATGGCGTCAGGCATTGCCGCGATGGCTTCAGGAACTACTATCGGATCGGCCCAACCAGTTTCGGCCACAGGCGAGGTACTGAATGAATCAAAATACATTAATGCGCTTTCTGGACTCATGGCGGACAACGCGAGGCTCCATGATCGAAACGGGACAGCAGCACAGGAGTTCGTCACAGAGAATCTGAATTTAGGCCCCGAGGAAGCATTAAGACTTCATGTGATAGAATTCATCGCGGACAGCTTACAGAGTCTCTTATCCCAACTGGAACCTTATTCTCTCGTATTGAGCACGACTGCTAGTGAAAGTACCGTTTGGAGCGTAACACCCACCAATACTCTGGAAAATGTTCCTCACACTCAGACATTCGACTTTGCAGGCGTATCTCAAGCTACGGTGTTCACCTATGATCCCGGTATCGGCATAGGGCTACTTACGGTTCTGTCTAACCCTATAATCGCTATCGTATTGTTTCTCGTAGGTCTCTATGCAATCATCATAGGTTTCAAGACTCCAGGATTTGGGCTCGAGATAGTTGGTGGGTTAATGTTCTTCTTATCGTTGATAGGGTTCGGGATAATAGGGATCAGTACCGCCGCGATTTTGCTGTTTATCATCGGGGTAATTCTCACATTAATTGAAATCAAGACACACATTGGTGTATTCGCATTAGGTGGAATAGGGTTCATAATTGTCGGAAGTTTCTTCGCAGTTTCCGCTGCCCGGTTGGGAACTTTTGTCCGCACAGGCCGTGGAATCCTCGAGGGAAACGCTTGTTTCAGTTACTCTCGTAATGTCAGCGATCTTCGGCTTGGTTGTATACAAGGTGGCTCAAGCAAGGAGAATGAAAATTAAAACTGGACCGGAGCAGTTGATTGGTTCAATCGGAAGCGCAATTTCAGAACTCGCTCCTCATGGGGAAGTGAGAGTTGAAGGACAAGTTTGGAGAGCTGAAACGATTGGTGGAACCATAAAACGTGGTGAGAGTGTCGAGGTTATCAGACGCGAGGGGCTAATCTTAAGAGTAAAGTCGACGCATGAGAACTGAAGGTTGGATTTTTGGGCTTAATGGATATGCTTTTCGACCCCGGATTCATAGTCAGTCTCATTGTTCTACTTTTTATCATATTGATGGTCGCGTCAGGGATTAAGGTGATAAAGGAATGGGAACGCGCCCCCGTTCTACGGCTAGGAAGATTCGTAGGATTGAAAGGACCCGGTTTGTTCTACATAATTCCGTTTGTCGACCGGATACCTAATATTGTGTCTACTCGCGTGCTCACTGTTCCGTTTCGTACTGAGCAGACGTTGACGAAGGATAATGTGCCGGTTAATGTGGATGCGATTATGTTCTTTCAGGCGGTAGACGTTGAAAAAGTAGTTTTGAATGTGGAGAGATATCTGGAAGCCACCACTCTCGCAGCGCAGACTACATTGAGAGAGGTTATAGGTAAAGTAAGTTTTGATGAGCTGTTAACTGAGAGAGATAAGGTAGGGGTAGAGGCACGTAACATCATTGATGAGAAGACGGAGCATTGGGGAATTAAGGTCGGTTCCGTTGAGGTTAAGGACATTGCAATTCCCTCCATGTTGCAGGAAGCTATGTCGCGGCAGGCCTCGGCTGAACGAGAGCGCAGAGCCAGGGTGACGTTGGCGATGGCTGAATACGAAGCTGCGCAGAAGATGGTTGACGCTGCTAATCTTTACGACAAAAACATTCGGGCTCTTGAACTTCGTTGGATGAACATATTGTACGAGTTGGGGTTGCAGAGTAAAGGGACTTTGATGCTTGTTCCAACTAATACGCCGACTGCGGGTGTCTCTATGGGATTCCCTCCCTTAGGGATCGCGAGCATTCAGGATCTTACGAAAGAAAAGAAGGACGATCGGAAGTAGGACACTTTAAGCTATGCCGGTTAATCAGCTTTCGGCCTGCAACAACTTACTACCTGTTCAATCGATTCAATCTAACGACCAAAAGAACCTTTTTTGTTTCGCTGGAGACATCAAGCAGATATAGATAGTGCTCCTGTTTCAGTAAAGATGTGAATGATCTCGGCTGTTCTGATTTGACAACGGAACTCTTGAAGAGATCAGGTTTTGTTTTCTTACCGCAGATCGAAAGTCTCAAATGACTCTCGCTTGCTAGCCCGGCCAATTTATCTTCCGATTCTTATTCTTTGAGTCGTATGTCTGGAGTCATTGTGTCCATCTCATGATTTATTACGACTCCTGCGCCATAGTTGAGTTTTAGCTAGAATTGTCAGGTGGCGTGAATACTGTTGAAATCGAATATGGATTCGGGCGAACTAGGTCGGTTGCTCAAAGACTATCTTGAAGCGAAGTTTGGGTTCGCTCTAGATTACTTCAAGGTTGAGGGTGGTATGGCTCCTGACGCAAATGGCGATATGGGAGTGACAGGCACCTATCGAAAAAAAGCGGGAGACAAGAACGTCTTCTTCACGGTCACCATCAACATTGACTCGCGTAAGATCCAAAACTTACAGGAGTACTGAACAGTCATTCGAAGGCTGTGCTAAACGTGAAGACACCACGACCGCCCACCGGCCCGTAGCGTTTCGTCAATTCCAACGTTCATTAGATTAATGGAGGATTGTCAGTGTTCAGGATCTTGCCAAGGATAAGAAGGATCAACAAAAGTAGTACGCATAAGTTACTTCGGCGAATTAGCTTCGGCATGGAGACCCTTTAGTGTCGAAGCATCAATCTTCATTGGCTGCGCCGATTGATTTCGTCCCATTCTTCGATGTTGAATTATTTCCGCCATAATGCTGACCGCTATCTCTTCGGCGGTTTCAGCGCCTATATCTAACCCGATTGGTGCATTTACCCTTGCGAGTTGCGCTTCGTCATATCCTTCTTGTTGCAGTATCCGGAAAGCCTGTAGCACACGCCGTCTACTCCCAATCAAACCAATGTACTTCGGCTTTGGTTTTCAATGAAGTTCTGAGTGTGGGAAGATCGTCTTTGTGACGTGTCACTATTACTATGTAGCTGTGGGTTGACAAATGAATATTGAGAAGATTGTTTTCCACAAAATCCGAAAGCACCATTTGTGCTTCTGGAAAATGTTCCTTCTTAGCTAAGGGATCTATCACGATCACATCAAATCCCAAGAGGTGGCTGAGCTTTGCTATGGCTGATGAGAGATGACCGCTTCCCGCAATGATAATTTGAGGTGTTGGCTCCACTATCTCGATTGAGACATCTATTCTTCCACCGCAATTCATACCTACTCCCCCAAATTCTTCTTCGACAAGATCGTAAGATTTCACGATAACACCGGTGGCACCTTCCTTGAGCATCAGCGATGCTTCTTCGGCAACCTGTCCTTCGACGCATCCGCCACCTATTGATCCATATGTCTTGAGGTCTTCTGTTATGAGCATCTTCGCTAATCGTCTTGGGACGGACCCCTTGTAGCTTACGATCGTAGCAATGGCGAAAGTTTCATGTTGTGCGAGTAACTCGTTCATCTTCCGATATACGTTACTCATGAGCATTCTTCCTCCTTAGGGCAGACAGAACTCTGTCTGGGCTGGCAGGTAACTCAGTCAACCGGATACCTACCGCATTGTCAATTGCATTTATGATGGCTGCTGCAGGTAGGACTACCGGTGGTTCTCCAATCGCTTTTGCGCCATACGGTCCTAGATGGCCTGGGTATTCGAGAAGGATGGTCTTGATCTCCGGGATGTCGAGAGATGTTGGAATATAGTAGTCCGCCAAATTAGGGTTCTGAACGATTCCATCTTTGTGAACGAGGTCTTCCATTATGCCGTATCCTAGTCCCTGTATCGTTCCTCCCTCGATCTGCCCTTCCACTCCAAGAGGGTTGATTGCCTTCCCGATATCATATACGGTCACCATCTTGGCGACATCAACCTTTCCGGTTTCAGTATCCACATCAACTTCTGCCGTGACCGCAGCGTACGTGAACTGTAGGTACGTAGTTCCTTGACTTGTTTCAGGATCGTATACGCACTTTGGTGCAGTAAATGTTCCTTCAACATCCAATTCTATGCCACGCTTGCTCGATGACTCTATGATCGTCGAGTAGGAGACTGATCTCTCAGAATCCTTTTTGTCATAATAGTTCCCATTGTCGACTTCTATCTCGCTGCTTTTGCATCCTAATAATTCTGCGGCGATGCCTTTCATTTGTTGATCTAGCTTTTCGGCGATTAATTGAGAAGCGCGTCCGCCGATTGTAATTGTGCGCGAGGCGACGGTTGGGCCGGTATCTATGCAATGATCAGTATCCGGCGGTTGTAGTTTGAAGTAGCTCATGGGGAGATGCATGGTTTCGGCGGCGATTTGAATTAGGCCTGAAGGTGCACCCGTGCCGTACTCTGTCATCCCGGTTCTGAATCCGATTTTTCCGTCATTGTCAACTTTCATATGTATTGAGGCAAAGTCACTTCCTTCTGGTCCGAGGCTGTTGCCATGATACATTATCGCTATACCTAGGCCATGTCGTCGGGTACCCTTCTCCTTGGCGAAAGATGAACGCTTAATATGCCAACCAGATTCGTTCACAGCTCTTTCGACACATTCCTCTAAGCCACATGCTTCGTCGACCATTTGGCTCGTTGCCATCAGAGTCCCCGGTCGGAGAATGTTAAGCAACCGAAAATCAACAGGGTCCATCCCTAATTTCTTAGCAATCTCATCCATGTGTGATTCTGCGGCGAAATGGGCCTGTGGTCCGCCGAACCCTCTGAAAGAACCGGCTATTGTGTTGTTCGTGTAGACACAGTACGCGTCGGATTTAACGTGAGGTATCACATACGGACCGGTTGCGTGGAATAACGCGCGAATTATAACTAGAGGTCCTAAAGATGCATAGGCTCCTGTGTCGGCAACCAATCGCGTTTCCCATGCTGTCAGCTTGCCTTCTTTGGTAACGCCCGCTTTTACGTTGATAACGAACGGATGCCTTTTGGTGTGCCCAATCATCGATTCCTCTCGAGTATAGGCAAGTGCGGTTGGGCGACGGGTCTTCACAGCGATCACTGCTGCCATTCCAAGCACATCTACTGGGATCTCATCAGATTTAGGACCGAACGCGCCACCAGTGACTGCTTGTATTACTCTGACTTGATCTGGGCGTAGGGAGAGAATTTTGGCGATTCCGGTCTGCACGTGGAAGGGGCTTTGGATGGATCCTACGCATGTTACGGAACCGTCTGGTTCCGGAATCACGAAACCTGCTTCGGGTTCGAGCGGGACAGGATCCTGAAATTGAGTCACATACCTGCCCTCCACCACTAGATCTGCTTGCCTGAACCCGTCCTCAACGTTTCCTTTCCGCAGTTTGACGTGTTTTGCGATGTTTCCGTTGTCATGGATTTGCGGGGCCTGGGATTCCAGGGCTTTGATTGGTGAAAATACTGCTGGAAGAGGCTCGTATTCGACTTCCACTAAATCAACTGCCTCATCTGCTATCGCTGGATCATGCGAGGCTACTGCAGCTATTGGTTCACCGACGAATCTCACTTTGCCATTTGCTAGAAGGGGTTTGTCGGGCAATAGAGCTGTTGATTCGTTAATTCCTGGAATATCCTTTGCAGTTATTAGCTCTACGACGCCAGGGTATCTTCTGGCTTTGGAGGTATCAATTCGATTTAATCGCGCGTGAGCATGGGTTGATCTTACAACTTTAACGAAAAGCGCGTTTTCTGGGACAATATCCATCGTGTAAATTGGTTTCCCTAGGACTTTGTCGAGTACGTCTAAACGTTCCACGTTCTTACCGATGAGTAACATTTGCGGGAACGTTTTTTTCTCTGCGGAACCGACCATCAATCATGACCCCTAATTTCAACAGCGGCTGATTTGACTGCTTGAATTATCTTGTAGTAACCTGTGCATCGACATAAGATCCCGCTTATGCTTGCTTTGATTTCTTGTTCGGATGGATTGGATGTGTGATCTAGCAGGAGTTTTGTTGTCAAGATCATGGCAGGAATGCAAAAGCCGCACTGACATGCATTCCACTTCATGAAGGCATCCTGAAGTGGATGAAGATTTTTTTCAGTTCCTATTGCTTCGATAGTAGTCAAATGCTTGTTGCGGGCTTGGATCGCGAAGGTTAGACACGAGTTAACTAAGCGATCATTCATTATGACCGCGCAGATTCCGCAATCTCCTGTACTACATCCTTCCTTCGTTCCCTTTAACCCAAGTCGATCTCTTAGAACGTCCAATAATCTTTCATGCGAATCAACGATTAGGGCGTGGTCCTTTCCGTTGACGGTAAACTTCAGCAAATGTTTTGCCAATCAGCGTCCCTCCAGTTCATGGATACACTTGTCCATGGCACGTTTAAGCAGCACACATGCTACATCTGAACGATATTCTGCGCTGACCCTGAAGTCAGGACTGGTTCGTAGTTCAGCTCTGATAAGCGACTCTAAACGTGATACGTTGTTTGTCGTAACGGATGTACCTTTGAGTTGTTCTTCTGTTCTTTTGGCGTGCAGGAATCTTTCCGGTTATGCGATTGAATGCTATGCGAGCTTCTTGGATGCGAGAACTTTCGTCAACTCTAAGGTAGACTGCGCAGTTAACGAGGGCTATTATGAGTGAGTTTCTCATACCGATCTTCTCAAATGCACATGCCGACCGATTACCAAGTTCATCGAACATAGTCTCAACCAAGATTTCGTTAGACTTCAAATCAGTCTGCCTCTTTCCCTTAAGGAACTCCTCGATCGGAATTACCCGCTCATTCCCCTTGCTACGCAAACGTACTTTCGCGTCGAGAACTAAAAGTACGGGAAGCAAATCCTCAGAGGATGAAGCAGCACAAATATTTCCTCCAACCGTGGCTACGTTCCGAATCGCCGGACCACCAAACTTGGAAGCAACCTCACGAAAAACCGCCAACCGGGAATCAATGATAGGCGAATCAATCAAATCTGAAATTGTCGTCAGCGCGCCTACTCTGATTGTTCCGTTCTCCTTCTTTACGTAATTTAATTCGCCTAATCCTGAGAGGTCAACCAATGTTCGTGCTTTCAGTTGGCGTCTCTGGATTCGATTAATTATGTCGCTGCCGTTTGCTATGAGATGAATCTCATTTGATATTGGATGTTCGTTTATGTATGCTAGTAGATCGTCAAAATTAGCTGGCACATACATGTCAAATCGTCGCATCTCTAACGCTTGCCTCCTGCTGCAGATGGAACTAATAGTACTAGGTCTCCGTCATTTAGTTTCCTCGAGAGAGATGGCGGGTCTTGAACCACGTTGTTGATGTAAAAGAACATGTACCCGCGGAGTTTGCCTTGGGAATCGAATAATAACTCCTTCAAAGTACTGTATCGTTGAATCAGCGTCTGAATCAATTCGTTTAGAGTATTTGCTTCAAGCTCCAGTTCGCTTTGTCCGACGTTGGTTCTTAGTTCATGGAAGAGTCTGACCTTTACTCTAGGAGCCATGAGATTCATCCTTGTTCTGAAGCGCTTTGTAGACTCTTTCTGGCGTTGCTGGGAGAGAGTAGATACGTGCGCCAGTAGCGTCATAGATGGCATTGGCAATTGCCGCGGGCACTGCTACGATCCCAATTTCTCCCAAACCTTTCGCGCCGAAAGGCCCTATCTTTTCGTACGTTTCGACCGGTTCAATTTGTATGTCAGGCATGTCTGCTATCGTAGGGATAATATATGTAGTAAAATTATTCGTGAGGACATTTCCATTTTCGATCAATGTGTCCTCCATTAATGCAAATCCTATTCCTTGTAGGATTGCGCCCTCGTGTTGTCCAGAATACGATTGTGGGTTGATGATTTTTCCGCAGTCTGTTGCAAGAAGGAATTTGAGAACTTTTGTGGCTCCGGTTAGCGTATTAACTTCCACTAGCGCGATTCCGCTTGCGTACATGTATGACCAATGAGGAATTTCGATGCTGCCTTCTGCTGGTTTTTCGAAGCGTGGGACGTTGAAGCCTCCTATTACTTTCGTATCAGAGCCGTTTTTTTCGAGGTATTGAGCGATTTGGGCTAGCGTTACGATTTTCTTCCGAGTTGAGGTTGCTCTTGACGTGAGGATTGTTCAATGCGGAGTTTATCTGATGGTTCTTGTAGGATTTGTGATCCTGTGGTAAGCAGTAGTTGGTTCATCTTAGGGGCGGCAGCAAGTATCGCGTTTCCTCCTCGAACTAATGCCATGGAGGCGGAGGTTGTTCCGGTATCTGGTGCGAGTTGTGAGTCGGCAGAGGCAATGTATATGTCGTCTACGTGGCAATTCAAGGCTTCAGCGGCTATCTGCGTGTACGCAGTGATCGCCCCCTGCCCAATTTCTGGACAGCTTATCCCAATTACGAATTTTCCGGTTGGAGTAATTTGGATTGATGCGGCCGCAAAGTCAGGGAGGGCCCCGAAACCGAAACCTTTCACGCCGGTTGCAATCCCTATTCCTCGCTTGCACCAGGCGGCGGTTTTTTCTGTCTTGTATTTCAGTCGATTTTTCCATAATTCAGAATTTTCAACCTTGAGAAGCGTTTCGTATACTCCAACACTTCCGCGTATAGCGTAGCCGAATGAGCCAATATCTCCTTCACGCAACACATTCTTCTTGCGTAACTCTAATCGATCCATTCCAAGCTTTTCCGCAATCATGTCCATGTTAGACTCTAATGCGAAGTTGACTTGTACTGATCCGAAACCTCGGAAGGCTCCGGATATACCATTATTGGTGTAAACAAGATATGCGTCTATGTCTACGTTTGGTATTTTGTATGCTCCGCAACTGTTCTCAACAGCCACATCTAGAACCGTGGGGCCTAAGGAAGCGTAAGCTCCCGTATCGGCAATTATTCTCACTTGATTTGCAATTAGGTTCCCTTCACGGTCGGTTGCGGTTTTGGTGGTTATGATCATCGGATGACGCTTTATTCCCGCGATGCCCGATTCTTCTCGTGTCCATACGAGTTTAACTGGTCTCTTTGTTTTAGTGGCGAGTAGAGCTAGGTGGATTTGGATCGTGTTCTCTTCCTTTCCTCCGAAGGCTCCTCCCACCGGAGTCGATATTACTCTGACTTTCTCTGGTTTGATGCCGAGGGCTCTCGATACCTGCATTTGGTCTCGGTATGGAGCTTGTCCCCCGACGTAGAGAACGACGTTTCCATTTTCGTCGAGCATACCGATGCCCGCTTCCGTTTCGAGGAACATGTGCATCTGTCTTGGAGTGCGGTAGGTGTGTTCGACGATTACCGCTGCGTTTTGAAATGCTTGCAGCACGTTACCGTTTCGAACGGTCTCGTGTCGAAGTATGTTGCCGTTAGCGTGCACTTTCGTAGCTCTCGGGTTTCATGGCTTCGACAGGATCGGTTACAACGGGGAGCGGCTCATAGTCGACCTCCACTAGTTGAGCTGCCTTTTCAGCGATCTCTTCGCTTTCCGCGGCGATCACCGCTATAGCGTCGCCTAGAAATCGGACCTTATCGGAGCAAAGTACGGGCTGGTCGGGAATCACGATTCCGAATCCATTCAGACCTGGAACATCTTTGTGAGTTAGAACGGTGACAACGCCCGGTAATGATTCGGCCTTGCTCACGTCAATTTTTCGGATGAGAGCGTGAGGATATTTGCTTCGGGCAACTTTGGCCCATAACATATTTGGCAGAATCATGTCTGAGAAGAATTTTGTATCTCCCGTGGTTTTACCTATCCCTTCTTTTCGAGGGATACTTTTGCCTATCCATCTCAAATCTTCAGTAGAATCCTCAATTGTCATTAACGGTGGCCTCCAGCTATGGGTGGGATGATCATTATTTCATCGCCGTCATGGAGCTTAGAGGAGGAAGTTAGTCTAATCCCTTCACGCACGATGTACACATAATCCCTGTCCTTGATCGGAAGCGTATCTAGGAGGTCTTGAGCAGTGGCATCTTGGGTAAGGTTTACTGTGACTTCTCGGCTTTCAAGCGCGAGTGATGGAGCACCGAATATTTTTACTCTAATGCGGGTCTCTTTCACGATATCACTCCCCGAGAACGGCGATGCATAATGCTTGATAGACAAGGGAAGAGACGACGTTTCGTCGATATTCCGCTGAAGCTCTAATGTCATCTATCGGGGCAGCGTCCTGAGCGGCTAAGGCAGCTGCTTCGCGGAATATTTCCCGATCGAGTGGTCTCGCTTGGAGCATTTTTTCACATTTTAAAGCGCGCCTCACGGTCGGTGCTACGGCTCCTAGGGCTACTGTTGCCTTTGAGAACGAGTTAACGTTCCTTTCACGCAATGCGACTGCCACATCTACTAACGAAATTGCGTTCGCTCCGCGTAATCCTAGTTTCAGGTACGCGGCAGCGTCGTTTGGTTGTAGAGGTTTGAAATATAGTTGTTCTATCAACTCGTCTGATAGCAAAGCGATTTTTCGGTATCCAAGATAGAATTGGTCAATTGGAATTTCACGTCTACCTGCGACACTGCGAGTGATTATAGTCGTGTCAAGAGCATATAATGGAGGTATGCTATCACCTGCTGGTGATGCGTTGCCGAGGTTTCCGCCTATGGTTGCGGTGTTTTGAAGTTGCGTGGCACCAATCTGTCTTGCCGATTCAGCAAGAATCCAAGCATGTTTTCTGATTATAGGTGAGTTGATTATTTCATTGTAAGTGGTTAGTGAGCCGATTTGGATTCTATCTTGATCTTCTCTTATGAACCTAAGTTCTTTGAGCGACGAGATGTCAAGGAGCTTACTTGTCCTAACGGCACCATCTCTAAGCTGAACTATGAGATCTGATCCTCCCGCTAGGATTTTGACTTCGTCCAGGTGCTGTCTGCGCAACTCCAACGCTTCGTCTATCGTCTTAGGCGTCAGTACATCTATTTCTGAACGCATCAAGGCTTATAGTTTCCAGGTCTTTGCGGCGTCTTCGACAGCTGCTATGATCTTGGTGTAGCCTGTGCATCGACATAGGTTTCCAGAGAGCGCGATTCGGATTTCCTCCGAGGTTGGTTTGGGGTTTCGCATAAGTAGGGCGGACGCCGAAACTATCATGCCAGGTATGCAGTGTCCGCATTGCACTGCCCCATGGTCGATGAATGCCTTCTGTACAGGATTCGGTTTTCCATCATCAGTTAAGCCTTCCGAGGTAATTATCTCTGAGCCGTTAGCTTGCGAGATTATTACGAGACAGGAACATACAGGTCGGCCGTTCATAATTACCGTGCACGCTCCACATTCACCCTTCGCACAATCTTCCTTGGGGCCAGTGACTTGAAGTTGTTCGCGTAGAACTTCGAGAAGCGTGTAGGCTGGAGGACACTTTACGGTGATATGCTTTCCGTTTAATTTGAAATTGATGATGTGTTCCACACGCAAAGCCAGCGCGACCTTTTAGAAATCTGATCAGCCTTACTGTCAAATAGTTACCTCTTAACCATTCACGCATTCTTCCACTGACTGTCTTCATAGCGTGATATGGTAAAGAGTCGAAAGACTATTGTTTGGCTTCGTGATGGTTGAATTATGAATCGAGTTGCGCTTTACCTTCAGGATAAACATCAGGTCCGCGAAGAACTGGATCTAGTACAATACGCAGAGAAGAAAGGCTTCGAAGCAGTTTGGCATGCGGAGTCTCGGCTGGCGAGGGATGCCATAACTCCTCTTGCGGCTATGGCAGTTGTTACTGATCGGATCAAACTCGGAACTGGCGTAATAAATAATTGGACACGTAACGTTGGCTTGTGCGCGACGACTTTCCTTACTCTCGATGAATTGTCGAAGGGTAGAGTTCTACTCGGTATTGGTGCATGGTGGGATCCATTAGCGTGGAAGGTTGGGATCGACCGGAAGAAACCAATCAAGGCTATGCGCGAGTATGTCACTGTTCTGCAGAGATTATTCAAGATGGAGAACGTTACTTTTGAAGGTGAATTTGTTAGAGTTCGAGACATTCGTCTTGACGTGGTCTATGGTGATCCGTCAACTCCACGGGCAATTCCAATTTTCATAGGAGCCACTGGATGGGAGATGATTGAATTGACCGGTGAAATTGCTGATGGTTTGCTCCTAAATTATCTTGTGTCACCGCAGTACAACAAGATAGCGATTGAGCATCTCAGAGAGGGAGCGACCCGAAGTAAGCGTGAATTCAAAAAGATTGACCGCCCACAACTAGTTGTTTGCTCCCTAGACGAGGATACGGATCGAGCGTTGGATGACGCTCGACCGTTGGTTGCTCAATATTTAGGTCAGCAACCTCACATCGCTAAGGCAAGTGGAGTGAAAGAAAGCCTAATCGAGGAAGTGAAAACAGCACTGGGCGGGTGGCCAGCGAAGCCTGGTGGCTTAGAAAAAGCTAAACAGCTTATTGATGATAAACTCGTTCAACTTATCACTGCAAGCGGAACAGCTGATGATTGTATAAAAAAAGTTCGCGAGTACAACGACACGGGATGCACTTGTCCGATCCTCTATCCACTGGGCGATGATGTTCGCGCTATGATTGATGTTTTCGGACACGATGACACATAATGTCTGATGGCGTTACAGTTTTGTCTTGTTCCAGAGTTTTCTGAAGTATTCTCTCGACCGTACAGCGTCCTGATTCGAAGTGAATACTTCGAACGTCATAGTTTTGTCATAATTTAATTCCTTTAGCCATCGTGCAACTTTCCTAAAGTCTATTCTTCCCCAACCTAGAGGTAGGTGTTCGTCTTCTTCACCATGATTGTCGTGAATGTGGATATGCACCAGTCTGTCTGAAAAGGCATCCAAGTAGGATCTTATGCCGGCCATCCTGTTCTCAATATATGCGTGCGCAATGTCAAAATGGAACATTAGTTTAGGAACTTTCTCCATGACTGCTGAGAAGTTTCGGAAATCTGCCACTCCACCGTCTTGTGACGGGACATTCTCTAGCATCAACTCCACTTTCTTTTCGGCTGCAAATTCGGTTAATTCCGTGATTGAATTTGTGAAGTTTTCGACAAAACCCAACGCTGATTCTGGTGTAGTTCCGACTCGCCCTAATCTTCCGTAAAAATGAAAATTCAAATATCGAATTCTCAGCTCGGACGCCACATTTATCATGTCCTTACCTTCTTCAATCCACCCTCTTCGCGCCTTCAAATGTGATGAACCGAATTGAACCCAATATGCAGTATGTCCAATCGGAGACATTTCCATTTCACTCAACGAGTCGATGATAAGATCCTTCTGTGACATTAGTGCTTGAGGCGTCGCTTTTGGTTCTTCGATACCAATCTCTGTGAAATCGAAACCTAATTTCTTGAACCTGAGAATCTGCTCAACCACGTCCTCGACTGGATCAGTCAGTAAACCGAATTTAGGAATACCATCCAATTCTATCACTTTGTCCTTCGTTTTGCGCCGAACAAGTCGCATTTGCACGACGCCATGTTTGTGTTGCTCGATCGTAGTTCAATCAAATAAGACGGAGACGACCAAGTTCGTATATTAACATATGTTGCTTGTCTCTGGATACAGCATTAGTTATCGAATGCTTACCAGAAACTTAGATACGGCCAACGACCTCTGATTGTTGAGTGGAAAGTCATGGGTTCAATTTTGATCTCGGGCGGAATTGTGATCACAATGGATCCTCATAGGAGAATCATCAGAAACGGATCCGTGTATGTTCAAGATGATCAAATTTCTGAAGTAGGGAAAACGTCTGAGATGAAGCGCACGGCGGATCTGAAAATCAACGCCGAAGGAATGATAGTTCTTCCAGGATTAGTCGATACCCATGTTCACCTTGCCCAGGCGCTAATTCGAGGATGCGCCGACGACGCATCACTAATCGATTGGCTTCAAAAATACGTTTGGCCTCTACAAGGCAACTTTGACTTTGAGGATGGCAAAACTAGCGCCGAACTGTGCATGTTGGAAATGATAAAATCAGGTACGACGACGTTTCTGGAAAGTAATCTTAACGCAAGGTACGGATTCGATGGTATCGCCGAGAGTCTCGATTCGTCGGGAATGCGCGGAGTCTTGTCCAGAACCGTAATGGGGCTGCCCAGCTATGGCGGACAAAAAGGCATCATGCATCCTGGAATGATCGAAGACCCTGAAACTTGCTTACACGAAGTGGAAACTCATTACAAGCGATGGAACGGGAAAGCAAACGGTAGGATCAGCGTTTGGTACGGAGCACGATCACTCGGGAGGATGCACTCCAGAATTATACCGACGGATATCTGAGGGCGCAAAGAGATTGGATACAGGCGTAACGATGCACTTGGGCGAAGTGCAAGAAGACGTACAGTTCGCGAAGAGAGAGTACGGAAAGAAGCCTGTTGAATTCATGAACGATGCTGGTCTTGTTAGAAAAAAAGTTGTATTTGCTCATGGTGTTTGGTTCACAGAAGACGAATGGCAAATCCTTGCTAAGAAGGGCGCGAGCGTTGCACATTGTCCATGCTCGAACATGAAACTTGCGTCGGGAATTGCAAGGATTCCGGAAATGATCCGCGCTGGAGTGAATGTTGGGCTAGGGTGTGATGGGGGACCAAGCAATAACTGCTACGACTTGATAAGAGAGATGAAGTCAGCTTCATTATTACAGAAAGTCAGGTTGCTCGATCCTCTGACAATGAGAGCGCAAACCGTACTGGAGATGGCTACCGTCAACGGGGCCAATGCTCTTGGAATGCAAGATGAGATTGGATCAATAGAGGCTGGAAAGAAGGCTGATTTGATACTGCTGTCTCTGAAACATCCACATCTGACACCGATCTATAATCCGGTTTCTCATCTAGCATACTCCGCCGAAGGATCGGATGTGGAGACAGTTATCGTTAACGGAAAAATCATTATGGAGAACCGCCAAGTAAAGACGCTTGACGAGACGAAAATTCTGCAACAGGCAGAATATCGCGCCTTGAGGTTGCTGGAAAGAACAGGGATAAGTATCTCACCTGACGGTCTGGAATTGTGAAAATGAAGTCATTCGTAGTCAAGATGAAATGCTCTCGCTGTGGCACAGAATATGAACCAAGTTCGCGTTTGATAAGATGCCCAAATCGTGACGACGGCAGGCTGGACATTTCCTACGACATAGAATCCATACGTGAGGCCCTTAGCAAAGATGTTCTTTCGCGGCGACAGAAAGGAGTATGGAGATTTCGTGAGTTACTTCCGATCGACGACCCGAAACATATTGTTTCACTTGGTGAAGGAGGCGTGCCTCTTGTCGCGGCAAAACGACTGGCAAATACTATTGGATTGAAAGCGCTTTGGCTGCTAGATGATACGCGAAATCCAACTGGGTCGTTCAAGGATCGCCCCATGACGGTTGGAATTTCTAAGGCCGTAGAATTTGGTTATGGAACCGTTGCGTCAGCGTCTAGTGGAAATGCTGCAGCAGCATTATCTGCCTACGCTGCAAAAGCTGGACTGAAATGCGTCACCTTTGTCCCCGAGATGGCTAGTAGCGGGAAACTTGCGCAGCTTTCAATGTACGGCGCTAGAGTCGTGAAAATACGTGGGCTTGAGACAGGGCAAGATCCTACTGTCACTATGCTGAAAGAGGTTTGTGACCGATACAACTGGTACCCCTGCCCGAGTTTCGGATCTATGAACGCGTATCAGGCCGAGGGCCCGAAGACGATGTCATATGAAATAATGGAGGAACTTGAGTGGAATCCTCCAGATTGGATCTTTGTTCCGGTCGGGGCAGGCGGAGCACTCGGTGGGAACTGGAAAGGTTGCTTGGATCTTGAGAGATTAGGTTTCGTCAATTCAAGACCTAGGATGGTTGCCGTTCAATCGTCAGGTTGCGCTCCGGTTGTTCGTGCATTTGAGCAAAAAAGGGATCCTTTGAGGATCGAGAGTTGGGAAAGACCAGACTCTGTGGCAACGGGTCTGATGGATCCATTTCCGTGGGACGGAGACTCAGCTCTGTTAGCGATTAGAGATTCTGGTGGATTTGCGCTAGCAGTCACTGATCAAGAAATCTTGGAAGCACAAAGGCTCCTAGCCAAAACTGAAGGAATCTTTGCTGAACCGTCTGGTGTAACTTCACTCGCTGGGCTGATAAGTGCAATTCAAACAGGGAGGATTGAGAAGTCAGATGAAATTGTTGTTGAGATTACAGGCAATGGACTGAAGGATCCGGCTGTAGCGATGAGGAGTATGCCTGAAGTTCCCGTCATAGATCCAAATGTGAAGGAATTGGAGAAAGTCCTGCAGCTATAGGCTTCTACTTTTTCTTTCGCCCCATTGTTAGAGCCATGACAGCCATCTTGGCATACATACCGTTTTCAGCTTGAGGATAGATTACCGAGTGCGGTCCGTCGATTACGTCATCCGTTACCTCTTCGCCTCGCAGCACTGGTAACACGTGTGTGACGATTGCTTTTCTATCCATTTTGTCGACCAGATTGTTGGTTAGCGTCCAGTCACGGTACTTCTCATGCAACGCCAGTTCGCGTTCCTTACCAAACTTGCTGGCACCGACTTCAAGGAGCCCTTTTGACGCCCAGTTTCTAGGGAATACTGCGTGTGCGCCTTCGATTGCCGATGTCAAATCGTTAGTTACTGTGAATTCGCTTCCTGTCGCTTTCGCGTTGGATTCTGCTTCTTCTAGTATCCTCGGATCAATTTCGAATCCTGGTGGATGAGCCAAGACTACGTCCATTCCGAATCTTGGTAGGAGAAGGGCTTCCTCTTGTATGCTGCATACGCCTCGGAAGCTTTTGGCATAACCCCACATTATGACATACTTCTTTCCTTTCACTTTTCCTAGATACTCTTGAGTCGTCATGAGATCGGCCAAACCCTGCGTTGGGTGGTATGTGCAGCAAGCCATGTTGATAACTGGAATTTCTGAATATTTTGCGTATTCGCGAACGACTGATACACCAGCGCCATAGACGTAGTCTATTGCTGAGTCCAAGATTCGAACTCCAAGACCGTGACCATATTTTTCATACATTTTTGCGACATCTTTTGCCGCTTCTCCTGATCCAAGGCGGGTTGTTGAGACATCTATGTACTGAGCATGTCCACCAAGGTATGTCATGCCAGCTTCGAATGCGGCTCTGGTACGTGTCGAGGGCGCATAAAATAACATGAAGAATGTCTTATCCTTGAGAGCATGCGGCACTGATCCGCGATGGTACTTAGCTTTGAGATCACGCGCAGTTCGAAGAACCGTTTCCAATTCTTCGATAGACCATTCTTGTGTTGTGATCAGGTCTCTACCGGATAAGTCAACTTTAGGCAAGCTTCATTGCTCCGATTCTTGAAGCACCACGAGATTTTAGCGGCATAATATGGGTTTCGTTGAGATTATGCGAATCAAAACTCATAAGCAGCGGCCTGCATCGGCTCGGTGTAGCGAGAGAAATGGCTGAGAAGCTTATCGTAATCGCACTTGGAGGAAATGCGCTTCTACATCGTGGTCAGAAAGGTACGTTCGATGAACAGTACGGTAATGTGAAGAAGTCTGTCGCCCAGATTGCTGACTTGATTCAACAAGGTTACAAGATCGTGATGACACACGGTAACGGCCCGCAGGTAGGCGCAACATTACTTCGGCATGAAGCGGCGAAGAACATCGTCCCGGCTTTCCCATTGGACGCTTGCGGAGCTGAAACGCAGGGATTCATCGGCTATATGATTCAGCAAGCTCTTAGAAATGAGCTCAAGGCGCGCGGAATCGACAAATTTGTGGTTACGGTCATTTCGAGAGTAGTTGTTGATAAGCATGACATTGCATTCGAAAGACCTACCAAACCTATCGGTCCTTTCTACTCAAAAGAAGATGCTGACAAACTCAAGCAGCAGCGACCAGACTTAACCATTAAGGAGGATGCGGGAAGAGGCTATCGTCGAGTGGTTCCTTCGCCAGATCCTAAAATAATCGCTGAGCGGAACGCGATCCGAGCCCTCGTTGATGCGGGATTTATCGTTGTAGCTTGCGGTGGGGGTGGGATTCCGATAATTGAGGACGCAAGGCTAGCTGTTGGTGTAGAGGCAGTCATCGATAAAGACTTGGCAGGCCAGAGGCTGGCTACGCTGATTGGGGCACATATTTTCGTTATACTAACGGATATTGACGCTGCCTATCTCAACTATGGAACACCGAAGCAGGAAAGAATTGGAGAGATAACGTCCGGAAAGTTAAGGAATCATCTGAATGAGGGCCATTTCAAAGAGGGTAGCATGGGTCCTAAAATTGAAGCGGCTATACGATTTGTTGAGAGTGGGGGAGACCGAGCGATTATATCCGAACTGGGGAAGCTCGTTGAGGCATTAGACGGTAAAACCGGCACCCAGGTCGTGACGCCAAAAGCTTAAGTCGAATCAATGTTACCAGCAAAATCAAGGTAGCCATAAATGCCATCATACGTAGGTTGTTGGAAAGGAAAACATTTTCTCGATACGAATGATTACTCACAAGAGGAGATTAAGAAAGTTCTCGACGCCGCTGATGACTTAAGGAAACTTTTCCGAGCGAGGAAGAAGCATCAATATCTGCCAGGCAAGACACTCTTCATGCTATTCTACAACAGGTCGCTCAGGACAAGAAATTCCTTTGAGGCTGGAATTTATCAACTGGGTGGTCATGCTCATTTCTTAAGCCCGCAGGACGTCTACACACCAGCTCTTCCCGAAGACATGGTTGCGTATCAAACTGAAGCAATCTCCGACGTATCAAGAGTCCTGAGTAGGTACGGTGATTCGATAGCGATCCGTATCTACGGAGACGCTGCAAAATGGATTATCGGAAGAGGGCACAAAGTAGTGAAAGAGTTTGCAAAATATGCGACAATTCCAGTATTGAATATGGAAGACGACATGTACCATCCCTTCCAGGCCTTGGCTGACGCTCAAGCTATGAGAAACGCTATTCCAAAATTGGCACGAAAGAAATTAGTTGTATCATACGCCTATTCAGGCGGCCTTAAGCCGCTCGCTGTACCGCAGAGTGAGATACTAATCGGAACACAACTTGGAATGGACGTCATTCTCGCGCACCCTCAAGGTTTCGAACTCGAAGACGTAGTCTTGAAGACAGCGAAGGAAAATGCTGACCGATACGGCGGCGGGTTTAAGGTTGTAAATAATATGAGAGAGGCTTTCGAAGGGGCTGACGTGGTTTACCCGAAAGCCTGGTCTCCAAAGAACTTCTTGCCTCCTCACAATGCGTCGGTAGACAAGAATGGGGCCACGGCATATCAAGACAAGTTCAAGGATTGGATCTGCACCCAGGAATTGATGGATGTAACGAACAACGGCAAATACATGCACTGTGGACCAGCGGACCGAGGACAGGAGGTTACGGATAACGTGATAGATGATATGAAGCATTCATTGTATTTCGAAGAGGCAGAGAATAGATTGCATGTTCAGAAAGCCGTGATGGCAATGGTCATGGGAGACCGCAAATCTAAAGGCCGCCGTCATTGAGCGGCTCCCGACGTCATCGCAAAGAGAAAATTAAGCGACCTCCCGTCATATTGGCAAACTGGGGAAGACGTTTCATTGCCTGGTTCATAGACTATCTTCTCATAAACACAATGCTAGCCTACTTTGGATTAGAGGCCATAGAATCAAAGCTGCTTCCCGTCATCCTACTACCAAATCTTCCTGGTCTAGATGTTTCATTATGGTCACCGATGTCGATAACCATATTCTTTCTCTACTGGACTGTCACCGAATGGTATTTCGGTAGATCCATTGGACAACTTCTTCTTAACGTTCGACTGGTCGATCTTAGTGGAAGCAATCCGAGTCTGAAAGCTGTGGCCATTCAGGGCGCTGGCAAATCCCTCCTACTCCCATTGGACTGCCTCCTCGGATTGATCTATCGACCCTCCCGCAAGCACAGACAACGTCTTTCTAATTGGCTGTCCAATACGGTCGTAATATTCATTGGTACGCCGAACCAGACCCTAAACAAAGATGGGTATACGAAGGAACGTTAATCCGCACGGTAATAATCAGACGAAAAGCTTCAACATGTCAAGGGTGTAACTTATACACAAAGTATCACAACTGAATTGAGGATAATGCCATGGTTGACTATGATATCCTGATAATTGGTTCAGGTCCCGCTGGGCTAACGTCCGCAATATATGCTGGACGCGCTCTCGTCAAGACGCTGGTTCTTGGAGGCAGGCTTGGAGGCGGACAACTAATGCTAACGAGCGGCGTCGAAAATTTCCCAGGGTTCTCTGAGGGCGTTCAGGGACCAGATCTCATGATGGAGATGCGAAAGCAAGCTGAACGATTTGGAGCCAAAATTATAGATGAAGATGTCGAGTCAGTCGACTTTACAAGTAGACCCATCCGGGCGTTTGCAGGTGACAGTACGTATACCGCTAAGGCGATTATAATAGCTACAGGTTCATCCGCCAAATGGTTAGGATTGGCATCTGAAGCAAAATTAAGGGGCCGTGGCGTTTCTAGTTGTGCAACTTGTGATGGCTACTTTTTCAGGGATAAGCGAGTAGTAGTTGTGGGAGGCGGTGACACTGCGTTAGAAGAGTCACTCTTCCTCACGAAATATGCAAGCGAAATCATGTTGGTTCACAGAAGAGACAAGTTTCGAGCAAGCAAAATAATGCAAAGCAGAGTGACCTCTAATCCGAAAATTAAGTTAATCTTGAATTCTGTTGTCGAAGATGTATTGGGAACCAATAAGGTGGAAGGGGTCAGAATACGTAACGTCAAAATGAACGAGCAATCAATCGTGCCTTGTGACGGGGTATTCGTCGCCATTGGATTCCAACCTAACACAAAGATATTCGAAGGACAAATCGAATTAGACGAAAAAGGTTACGCAATCGTTAGAGGAGAGACAGAATCAAGCGTTGAAGGCGTTTTCGTTGCTGGCGACGTACGAGATTACAGATACCGCCAAGCAGTAACGGCAGCAGGCGAAGGCTGCAAAGCGGCTATGGACGCGCTCGCATACTTAGAAGAACAGAAAGCTATTGCAATCTCGGCGCACGAATAATTTGGTCGCTTATCCTAACTCTACAAGCCAAGACCTTTGAAAAGGAACTTTCTCTGACAGACAGGGCAGAAGGGACCTTCACGCGGTATTGTCTGACCACAGTACGCGCATCTTATGTAAGTAGAGGCGAATGGCATATTTACCGACCTTCAAGACCACGCTTACTGATTTTGAAGTTTAGTCCCTATACTTGATAACATTCTCATCAATGAAGATTCAATTTTACAGGATTATTGATACACAAGTCCAAGTTAGAACGTCTTGAGCATAACGGATCGATCGGTATCCATTAGATTAAGGCGGGGGGAGATTGGCGGTAAGTCGATTACTGTTCGTAACCCTGGACTCAATTGCAGGATCCTAGGAATCGAATTCACAACAATAGCTGCGGTTGCACTATCCCCGTGGAGCCCTCCACGAATTGTCATATCAAGCGGAGGATCTCCGTCTATTAAAATGGAATCATGTGGGTTCTGAGCGCCTAAGTACATTCTTAGATCCAACACAACGAGCTCCTGTCCAGCCAGAATTCCCTTCGCCACCTGACGTATTCCCGTCACATGCCCCTTTGGGACAGTGATGTAATCGCTGCGCGTCTCCTTCTCTGCTATTACAGGGGTGAGTCGCTCCTGAATTTCGCCCAGTTTCCAACCCATAGCGAGCGAGATTAAGCCGACCGATTCTGGAAGTCCGACGTGTTTTATTTCCTCGCCTACAGCGACCTTTTGTTCGAATTCTGCCGGAGAAAGTCCTGCTCCGATCTTTCTTTGCAGAGGAATTCGTCTTCTAGAGGCGTCAACCACGCGTTCAGCTCGTATTGACGTGATTTTCCTGCAAGCACCGCCTAAGACGATTGGGAGGAGATCAAGTAGAAATCCAGGGTTAACACCCGTGCCAAGAATTACCTTCTGCTTAACTCTTGCAAGGTCATCGATTTGCTTCGCTAACTCTGGATATTTAGCGAAAGGGTACGTTAATTCTTCCGCCGTGGAAACCACGCTTGAACCATGCTCCAATATCCTCGATAGTTGATCATGCACGATCTTCAAATATGATGACGTAGCGTGCGTGACAATCTCGGGACATTCCGTGCGCAGTACTTCATCAGCGTTGGCGTTCACTTTCACGCCAGTCTTTTCTGTTCTACCCAGTAACTGACTTACATCTTTTCCTACTTTGGACTTATCCGTGTCTATGGCGCCGACAAGTTCAGCCCATGGCCTGGAGAGGAGGGTCTCCACTATGCTTAGCCCGATCGGCCCCAATCCGTATTGGACAACTTTGACTTTATCCAACGCTATGACACCTGTTGCAAGTAGAACAGATCAAATATGTAAAGGAACGTCAACAACGAAGCTTTGAAGAGATGAAATTCTTACTTTTATTAGCGTGACATGATGGAGTCTGGCAGAATGATTTCGTGACGCCCTATGATGATAATCGTTCTCGTAAAGCGGATCGGGCACATGATCGAGCTTGGTCAAAATGCGGCCGAAGAATCTAATCGAGAATCCAGAATTAATGGAACGGATAAGAACGCTGTTGAAGAAGCCGTGCGACTCAGAGAAAAAATATGGTGCGGCGTTATTGCAATTACAATGGGCCCCATCGATTCCCAAGAAGTTCTAAGGGAAGCACTAGCCATGGGAGCCGACGAAGCAGTCCTCCTATGCGATGACGCTTTCGAAGGTTCGGATCCCCATGCGACGGTTACCGTCCTCGAGGCTGCAATTACTAAGATTCTCGATTATGACATGATCCTGTGTGGCGCATATTCTGACGATTTGTACGCGTTTCAGATTGGGCCCCGGATTGCCGAGGTATGCAATCTGCCACAAATCACCTATGCCACTAGAATCATTATTGAAGGAAGAAGAGTTATCGCTGAAAGAGATATTGAATTTGAAAATCAAACGGTCGAGGCGAAACTGCCTTGTTTGATAACCGTCTTGCCTGAACTCAATGAGCCACGAAGACCATCCTCAGACGATTGGACTACTGCTTCAAGTAAATCAATCACTGTATGGGACGCAGCTGACTTGAGTCTTACTGAGGACGAAGTGGGATTCAACGGATCCCTTATTGATGTACTTAGGAGCACAAGATTTTCAGTAAGCAAAAAGCCGGTAGCTCTACAAGGAGAGGAGCAAGAAGTGATCGGTAAAATTGTTGACGTCCTGAAACGTGAGGGTGTGTTAAGGGAGAATTAGGTTGGACGAGAATCACGGAATCTGGGTATTCTCAGAGATTCATGAATTATCCCTCGAGTTACTTGCCAAAGGTAGACAGCTCGCGGATAGTATCGGCACGGATGTTGCACTAATTCTTCCAGACATACCTTCGAAGAGTGACGACTACTTTCGATACGGCGCGGACATCATATTCTCGATTACAAATCCCATGTTGAAGACATTTCAAGTCGACACCTATGTTGACGCATTGGCTTCTCTTGCGAACGAGAGGAAGCCTGAACTGATTTTGATAGGCGCTACGCGCAGCGGCCTAGAGTTGGCACCGCGTCTAGCTGAGCGTCTTAAAACGGGCTACGTGACTCACGCTATTAAGTTGGAACCTGACGCCGACAAGGAATTCGTCCTCATTGACAGACTCTCGCAGCAGGGTACAACAGTAGAGACACAGGTCTCAAGAATTAAGCCTCAGATAGTAACGGTAACAAGGGGGACATTCTCGCCGACCTATGCAAATTCATCTCGAAGTGGGACGATCATCAACGTAAATCCTGAAATTAAAAATTCGACAACCAAAATTCTCAAAATAACGAATTCAAATTCTATACTTGCCAACGCTTCAGTGATAGTTTGCATCGGACACGCCATGAAGAGGAAGGAAGACATTACAATAGTAAACCAGTTTGCTCAAACCATCGGCGCAGCTGTTGCCTATACAAGATCCGTAGGCGAAGATTTCAAATTGGCTTCCTCCGACCAGTGTTTGGGTTTCGCAGGCCGAAGAGTGAACTCAAAGTTGTGTATTACCTGTGGAATTTCTGGCGAGAGCCAAACAATTGCAGGTTTTGCTAACAGTCAAATCATATTATCGATTAACACGGATCCGTCTGCTCGCATTTTCAGCTTTAGCGATTACGTTGTCGTCGGTGATCTCTATAAGATTCTCCCGAAATTAACAACTGCTATCAATCGGCTCAAGTGATATCAGCTAGGACTTTCATGAGTCCTTGCGAACAAGTGAAGGGATCGAGAGGACAGACATAGAGAGAAGTGCTAAGAATAGACGCGGGTCTCGCGCCAACCCGAGCAGTGTCCGTCCCTGGAAATCAATATCGGATGTCTTCGACAGAACATCTTCAATTCTTAATTCGTTCGACACGTCAAAGAGCTTGTTCAGATGCTGATCAGGTATCCGGTAGAGGAGCCGTCTTAGTGATGCCATGGCGCTTAGGTCAAATCCAATCATGCCTCGCCATGAATCTTCATAATTCTTCATACGTGATGATGAAAAATTTCCCTCTCTGACAGCTGCAGCAGCCGTTTCTCCGGCAATTTTCCCGCAAATGAGGCCAAATACGATCCCCCCACCCGTGGTTGGTTTAACTTGCGAGGCGGCGTCACCAACCGATAGGATTCTATCCGCATAAGTTTTGGCCTTAGCCCCACTAACGGGAATTGGATGGTATATTGGTTTACTCAGAAGTTTTGCTTTTCTCAATTTTGGCGACACAACGGGGTGCTTCCGCAGGAAACGTTCGAAGCAAGCATTGACATTGGTTCGAGCCCCAGCAGCGAGACCGACTTTTGCCGATCCGTCTCGGCGCGGAATTATCCAACCAAAGAAACCAGGAGCATATGTCTGACCATAGTACACTTCTACGAAATCCGAATCTACGTCAGAAATATTGTCAAAGTTGCACTGAGCCGAATTTACTAGTGGTTGCCTGTTCAGGCTCAGCATTCCACTGTACCTCGAAACGGGGGCTCCACACCCCCCTGCATCGATCAGCATCTTGCAGAAATATTCGTGCGGATGCTTGGATGAGTCGAGTTTCACTTGAAATCCATTATCAGAACGCTTCACGCTTTCTACTCGCGAGTTCATGTGTAGATCTGCTCCCTTCTTTACCGCGAGAGAGGCTAGGTGCTGATCAAACTCAGCTCTATTCAGTACCCAGGTTACAGGGTCGGCTCTTGATAGAATTAGGGATCGCCCATTGGGAGCGGTAAGGATAGCTCCTTTGATCTTATTCTCAATTATTTTTTCGGGAAGGCTTGGCGCAAATTGCTTGAACCCCCGTATTCCCACGTGGCCTGAACAATGCGAAGGTATTCCCACGCGCTGATGTTCTTCAAGTACGACGACCGACGCATCTTTGCCAGCTGCCGCGAGAGCTGTGCTTGCTCCGCTGACTCCACAACCGACGATTAAAATATCGACTGAGTTATGATCCATGATTTTCTCTTCGGTCGAACAGCACTTGCATACAGTTTCTTGATGCCCTATTCAGGACGTTCAGACATCTCTACGTCGTCGTTTTCCTTTCATTTGTCGCGATACACGAATCAGGCCGTTGATTTCCAATTTCATCAGTATACTGTTTAATTCACGGAAACTTACTTCTTCTTTCCCGTTTTTCATCTCTCGAAGGAGATCATCGTCGGTCAAAGGACCCTTTCGCTCTATGACATCTATGACCGAGAGTCGTATCGGTCTGGGTCCCCAAACTTTATCCAAAGAGATTTTTGCTCCATTACGCTACCGGAGTTGGCGCGGCAGCTCTCTCTCGTCTCAGTCGTTTGGAGAATTTCTGGTACCAAGCATCGTCTTCAGGCGCTATACTAGGGCCAACGCGTTCCATTGCTTCGTCAAAATCTCGTCGCGAACACTTCGACTGCCTCTACATCATTGCGAAGTGATGTCATGGCGGCTTCACGGCAGATCGCTTCAATGTCGGCTCCCGAGTAGCCTTGAGCTTTTCGCGCTAACTCATCTATTTCTACATCCCTTGATAGAGGCATCGAATGGGCATGTACTTTGAAGATTTCTTTCAATGAATCCACATCGGGCGACGGAACGTAGATTAGTCTATCGAATCTCCCGGGTCGCATTACGGCCGGATCCAAAATGTCGGGGCGGTTTGTCGCCGCGATAACGAGCACATTTTGGAGTGTCTCGATTCCATCGATTTCCGTTAACAATTGGCTGATGACTCGTTCACTGGCTCCCGAATCGGCGTAGCCTAATCCGCGTTTGGGAACGATTGCGTCCAATTCGTCGAAGAAAATTATTGCTGGAGCAGCCGTTCTTCCTTTGCGGAAGACTTCCCGTATCGCCTTTTCCGATTCACCAACCCACTTAGAGAATATTTCCGGACCCTTGATCGATATGAAGTTCGCTTCGCTTTCAGTGGCTACCGCTCTCGCAAGGAGTGTCTTTCCACAACCGGGCGGACCGTATAGGAGAATTCCACGTGGTGGTTTGATTCCCATTCTCTGGAATACCTCAGGCTTCTTTAACGGCCATTCGACAGATTCCATAAGCTCTTGCTTTACCCGCTTTAATCCGCCGACCTCGCTCCAATGAACTTGAGGAACTTCAACGTAAACCTCTCTCATTGCTGTTGGAGTAATTTCCCGATAAGCGGACATGAAGTCGTCCATCTTCACGACCATTTTCTCAAGAGTCTCTGGTGGAATACGTTCTTCCTCCAGGTTGATTTCAGGAATGTAACGTCTGAGTGCCTTCATCGCGGCTTCTCTGCACAGGGAGGCGATGTCAGCACCAGTATAGCCGTGAGTTACGTCGGACAACCGCTTAAGATCCATATCTTCGGCAAGAGGCATGTTACGTGTATGTATCTGCAGAACTTCGTTCCGCCCTGCTTTATCAGGGACGCCAATCTCTATCTCCCTGTCGAATCTGCCAGGGCGCCTTAGAGCTGGATCTATCGCATTTGGTCTGTTGGTCGCGCCGATAACGATGATGTTTCCGCGTGAGCCCATTCCGTCCATGAGCGATAGAAGTTGTGCGACGACACGTCGCTCAACTTCACCTGTTACTTCTTCGCGCTTTGGTGCAATCGCATCCATTTCATCTATGAAAATGATACTCGGCGATGTTTCTTGGGCCTTCTGAAATATCTCGCGCAGTCTCGCCTCCGACTCGCCGTAGAACTTAGACATTATCTCAGGCCCGGATATGACATAGAAGTTGGCATCCGATTCGTTGGCCACAGCCTTTGCTAACAACGTCTTACCGCAACCTGGCGGACCATACAAGAAAACTCCTCTCGGTGGTTCTATACCCAAGCGTTGGAATAGCTCGGGATGTCTAAGCGGCAATTCCACCATTTCTCGAATACGCTGGATTTCTTCGTGAAGGCCCCCAATATCTTCGTACGTTACGATCGGAATTCCTTTCTTTTCGGGAGTCGGTTCACTCAGCACTTGAACGTGAGACGTTTCACCAATTTTTACTGCGCCATGCGGTCTAGTCCGGGTAACAATAAGCGGCACGGCGCTGCCGAATATCGATAAGAGCGTCATGTCGCCCTCGATGAAGGGCATATCCATGAATCGACGTTTAACGAAACTTACGAATTCCTCATCAACGCTTAGCCGAACGTCAGTCGGTGCAAAGACGATTGCCTGGGCGTCTTTCACTTCTGCTTTCTTTACACTAACGTATTCATTGAGCGCCACGCCAGCGTTTCTTCTAATTAGCCCGTCCATTCTAACGATTTCTTGACCCTGGTCTTCTGCATAGGCTGGCCAAGCGACGGCTACAGTCATTTTCTTTCCGTGGATCTCAACGAAGTCACCAGCCGTAATTCCCAACTTTTGCATTGTGTCGTTATCAATGCGAACTTTTCCGTGGCCAACGTCACGTTGTCTTGCATCAGCCACTCTCAAAGAAACTTCTTTACTGCTCATGTCTTCGCACTCTGATTTGTCCGATGATAAAGATCAGGATTACACAAGACCATCGTAGGGGCCATTAAAATTGCTTTTGCACTAAATGGCACGCCGAAGTCGCTGCTGCGTTGTCCACTCGACAATCGTCCTTCCGACTTGTCGATAGTGGCATCACGAATATATGTGTTACAAGAGGTAACAGAAATTAAAATCGTACCACTTTGAGAACCTGGATCTCGCTTACCAGTTCTACAGATTTTATCGCTTCTTCAACCTTATCCATAATTCCTTCCACGTCTTCCGGCATCGCTACATGTGCGACTAGCGCGACCAGACCGAAAGCAATCGGCTCCTCGTCGAATCTCTGTACGCTCGACCCCGAAGGAAGAGTGCGCTCTATTCTTAATCGTAGCGCAGATAAATCGATATTGGCGTCGCTCGGAAAGACCTTGATCGATGCTAGAACTTTTGCCATCTGCTTGACGACCCTAGCTACTCCTATGGACCAGATTGCCCACACTTCACGCAGCGATACGGTCGGGGGAACATCCTACATTTCTCGCAACGCCAGAGTGCAGCTTCTCCACAACTGGGGCAGGAGAACTTGACTGCTCCTTCACCTGGAAGAATAGTTCTGGCACACCAAGAACAACCCGGCATGCGGATAATTCGTTCATTTCCAGCAACAAACATTGAACTCATCGCACACACGTTGAACGGCCAGTCGCTCACCGCGGAGGTAATAAACTGTTTGCTTCTCGCAACAAAACCGCAAACTCGTTTAACCGACAGATTCAAACAGCAGGCCCGCATGTTGAAGCGATCATATCTTCAGTTGAGCTAGCATGGTCAACATAGACTCTGTATGTGACTTGGGCGATTTCAGGCGATTCATGATAATGAGTACCTGTCAAACGTATATCCCAAGAGAACTCGACGATGATGAAACCATTTACCCTGAGCGCTCGTCCGATAATGGTACTATGTACGTCGAGGCTGAAGACAAGGTAACGGTTCAACAAATTAGAGAGGTTAGATTTGCTCGTGTCTCAAACGTTCTAGGAATAATTTACAATTCCAAAAGCGGCAGAACCAAGCTAAAATGGCGCCATCTGAAGGGCAGAATGGGCCGCCTAAGCGGAGAAGCCAGCACCAACACACTAGTAAACTTGTTCGCCTCTAGGGCTCTCTCAGAATCGTATGCGATAGCCCAGGAACCGCCATTGAACGAAGAAGCGCAAAATAATTCTGAAACTCCCGGCACAATCAATGAAGCCTTCGCGGATACATGAAAAAAGATCATGAATGTGCGGTTACATCTGATACTGCAACATACAATGTTGCCTCGTAACATGTTAAATTGCTAATCTGTTGCGACATTAGCAGATGCGAACGGTGCCGATTTGTGCGACTGGACCATGAGATTCGTAATAGTTCGAGGATAGAACAACATTTTGTGCACGGAGAATGGTGCATAGTGAAGACCTACGTCCACGGCGAGCTTGTCGAGATCAGAGTCAATTCCATCGGCAAGCTCTGATAGAATGAAGTTTTAGACAACATTTCTAATCCATACGTTGCGAGGCTCGAAATGTGGGAGTAGATCTCGCTGACGTGGTTACTGAACAATCGATCACTCTAGAACAAATGTCAGGGAAGATTCTTGCGGTCGACGCCTACAATGCATTGTATCAGTTCCTAGCAATAATCCGGCAACCGGATGGCACGCCCCTCAAGGATCATAGTGGTAGGATAACCAGCCATTTGAGTGGAATCCTTTACCGGACCGCAAACCTAACGGAAAAAGGAATCAAAGTAACCTTCGTCTTCGACGGAAAGCCGCCAGAACTGAAACAACGAGAGATTCTCAAGAGACGTGAAGTAAAATTGGAAGCGAAGGCTCGTTATGAACGAGCAATCCAGGAAGGAAGAATCGAAGATGCTCGGACCTATGCGCAAGCAACTTCACAAGTTAAAGACCCAATGGTCACTGACGCAAAGACACTTCTGGATGCGCTAGGCATCTCTTGGCTACAGGCCCCGTCCGAAGGAGAGTCCCAGGCAGCTTATATGGCTGCCAAAGGAGATGTTTGGGGAGTAGCATCACAAGACCATGATTCTTTGCTCTTTGGCGCTCCGCGCATGGTAAAGAACCTCGCAATTACAGGTCGCAGAAAGCTTCCGCGCAGAGATGCTTACGTCGAAGTCGAACCGAAACTCATCGAATTACCAATCGTCCTGAAAGACATGTCTCTAACCAGGGAACAGCTGGTTGATGTTGGCATATTAATTGGCACAGACTTCAACCCTGACGGCATCAAAGGGATAGGCCCTAAGACCGCTCTAAGACTTATCCAGGAAAACGGAAGCATCGAGAAAACCATTCAGAAACACCCGGACATCGAAATCTTATTCGACATTGAGCAAATACGCCGAATATTTCTTCATCCCAACGTAACCTCAGACTATTCACTAAAATGGTCAAAACCGAACGAAGAAAAAGTAGTTGACTTCCTATGTAGAGAACGAGATTTTTCCGAGGAACGTGTTCGCAAGGCAGTTTCAAAGATGGTCTCAACGTCCTCGACTTCTAGAAATACACTTGACTCATACTTCAGGTAGAGATTGTGAATGATGGCTGTAGAAGAAATCTTTGCACGAGGGCACGCGAACATCACAGCAAAACATGCAACAACTCTGGAGATAACAAAAGAAATCAACCTCACCAAGAATGGGGACTGCATAATTGCTGTGGGAGCCACTAGGGGTCTCGCGGAGCTATCTGAAAGGTTCAGGATACTGTGTGCAGACGACAATGCGAAAATTATTCTGGAGATCAACGCGGCGAAGATCGTGGAAATTGTGCAGGGCAGAGGAAGTTCGTCGTTTACTCTAAGTCATCGTGATGATATTGTGGCCAGAAAGTCATCACATGTTACGGATAGGACTTTGATCATAGCGACAGATAAAGCTGCGCGGGACATCGACAGAAAACTCGTAAGAGTGCTACGATCGCCTAAGACTTGTGTAAGGATACGACTGACGGTTTATAATTAAATCACCGGATTAGAACGTCCATCGCAACGTGTACCCTTCCCGGAGCAATTTCCCGTATAACGTCCGCGAAACTGAATGAACGCACAGTTCTGCCAGCTCTCTGGATCACATCTTGAACCTTCATCCGAATATCGTCGACACTCTCGTTTCTTGAAGCAAACGTGTAGTAATGTATCGTTCCCTCGCTTCCAAGAAGATTTAGAGCAACCGGCAAGTACCTTTCAGCCTCGGATGGGAGGTTCATAATTACTCGATTTGCCTGCGATCTTACGCCTTCCTGACTTAATTTGCCTGCGTCACCAAAAATTGGAATAACGCAGATCCACGAGACGGTTTAGGATGAGGTTCTTCTCCAAATATTTCACAGCGGCTGGATTGATATCGCACGCGTATACTCGAGCATTCGAACGCATCTTGGCGATAAGAATGGAAAACGGCCCTACTCCAGCAAACATGTCCACAACAGTTTCATCAGTTCCAACTTGTTTTGCAACTCGCATTCTTTCGTTTGATAATCTGGGATTGAAATATACAGTACTTAAATCTAAAACGTAGCGACATGAATATTCGCGATGTTCTGTCTCCGTACCTCCAGTTCCAACCAAGATTTCCAAGTGCCTAATCCTATAAGTCCCTGACACAATTCCTAACTTTCTTACAACCAATCGTATGTGCGGACTGATCTGCTGTATCGCTTTTCCTACGGTCGCGGCAAAGGGTTGAATCGGTTCTGCCAAATCGACTATCGCTATGTCTCCGATAATATCATACGATCGGGGAAGGTATTCAAGAAGATTGAGCGGAATTTGAGATTTAACGGCTTCGATGAGATTTCTCGGTGGTCTGGCAGACTCAACGAATCCGCGGTAATTGATTATCATAGAAGCGTTGAGTTGTCTAAGATTTGATATGATTTGATTTGAGGGAAGCTGCTTGAGAGGAACAATTATGGTTTTGTCGGTTCTACAAAATTCCAATTCGGTATCTATCAGTCCGGCCCCACGTAGTATCGAAAGTACAGTTTGGGCTCTCTGTAAGGGAACCTCTATCGCAGGTGCATCTTTCAAGATGATCCACCCATAAGCATGGCCGCTCGAGCTTGTTCGCGCAATCCTATATACTCAAGCAAGCTGTAACTCACTATAGAGGGCGCCAAAAGTGACACGGAATGAATGGCGGAGGCGAGATGAGGTTGTAGGGAAGGATGTCATAGATGCTGAAGCTAAGAGGATAGGGATTACGAAGGACATTGCATGGTCCCAAGACGGGAGATTAGCGTTAGTTATTGAGTCAGACGACGAACAAGAATCGTTTCTCTCTTTCGGCGATGTTGAAAGGATCGGAGACGTCGTATTCGTAAAGACAAAGACGTCCTTACAGTCGGTACCGACAGTGACCTGTCCAGTGTGCAAGCACAAGAACCCACTGGAGGCAAAGTTTTGTGCCAAATGCGGTCATACGTTAGATTCTAAAGAGGATAAAAAACCCTAAAATTGATTACCCATACAAGCTGCCTAGCAGCCTCAGGTTAGGCTGAATTGTTGCAAATCAGTCTGATTTGTCAGGTGATCTTGCGACATATTTGCATGCCCCGTGTACCTGTACTTATCTTATAGCACAAAGGCCCTATTATATATCGTAACCAGTGGTCGATTTCGCTAATGTTTTTCGCGAGCCGTTTTAGGGGACTTGTTAAGGTTGCTCCACTAATCATTATGGTTCTCCTTGCTTCCTGCTCCAGTTTGAGCTATGCCTACGCACATGGACCGACCTCCTTTTCAAGCGTACAAGCTTCATCACAGAATTCGTTCGGTCTCTCGGAATGGAGTGTGCCTACTGCAGGTGCCGGCCCATGGTGGATAACTACTGATCAATCTGGAAAAATATGGTTCACAGAGAATGTCACGAACAAGATTGGCAGATTCGACCCCTCAACTAATACCTTCACAGAATGGAGTATCCCGGGTGGCGGAAGCCCTCGTTTTATCTTCACAACGCAGGTTATGGTAGCAGGCACCAATTTCACCAGAGTATACTTTACCCTCTATTCGTCAAACCAGATTGCTTCCTTCGATAGTTGGAATGGAACTTTCCACGAGTGGTCCCTTGCATCAGGAAGCAACCCTCTTGGGTTGTTTGTGGATGTGAATGAAACGATTTGGTTCACGGAGTCCGGCAGGGACGTTATTGGTAGTCTCGCTCCCGAAAGGAATCAATTAACAGAATGGACACTCCCAGGCGCAACAGGCACTGCGGGGTCGCCTCTGCTTAGGCCATGGGGAATTTATGCTCAGGCAGTATTGACCGGACCATTCCATAATGTTACAGATCGATATGTTTGGTTCACCGAAGCTAACAGCAATTCTGTTGGCAGATTGCAAGCATCGAACGGAGCACTTACGATTTGGAACCTGAATTTACTCAACGTCATTCCTGGACTTCAGTATGGACCTACCGATCTTACGGTTGACTCTACAACTCCAGGAAATGTGCTTTTTACAGATAGCCTGGCAGACAGACTATCGGTTTTGACTAACGCCGGTGGAGGTGTATATAGAGAGTACACGCTCCCGGCACATGCTTCGGTTGCGCAACCCACAAGTTTGTCTATTGACACCCAACTCGCGGAGTAACTTGGTTCACTGAATTTAATGCCGGCAACATAGGAATTGCTAATACGACAACTCTAGCTGTTCCCTATATCCCACCTGCACCAACCACTTCGACAATCACACCAACCATAACCATACCTGTGCCGATAATCACGACCGGCGTCAACGGCACCTCCTTAGCGCAAAACCCTCAAACCTCGACCGTCACCAGCAGCCAGAACACCCAAGCTATAACCGAGTATTCGTTGCCGAACTCTACTGCTCGACCTAACTCCGTCGTTGTCGATCCCAGCGGAAACGTATGGTTTACAGAAAGTAACCCAGCAGTGAACAAGATCGGTCGACTAAGTACTCCTTACGTGTTTCAGGTCTCTACGTCTCCGAGCGGACAAGTGACATCTCAAAACGGGACGGTCAGTTACACGGTTTCTGTCAGCTTAATCAGTGGCATTGCGGTGCCCGTTCAACTTTCACTTCAGAATGTGCCGATGAACGTAAGTGCTAATCTAAGTACTCTGACAGGGACCCCCCCCTTCACCTCGACACTGACCGTCTCCACTTCACCGCTGACGACTCCGGGCACTTACACGATCAATGTAGTGGGAATGAGCGGGACCCAAAATGAGACATCCGCGGTGACTCTAACAGTTCAAGGACCAGCTCCCCCTGCCGCATTTGATTATGAGATAACCGTAACTGGCCCGAGTACCCTAACCGTCCAACAAGGTCAGGCCACTGCTTTCAATTTGCAGACTTCGGTTATTAGCGGTAGCACTCAGACAGTTGATCTCTCAGTGAGCGGCTTACCTCCTGATTCGAGTTATTCGCTTTCAACGACAAGCGGTGAACCACCGTTCGGCACAAGTCTGAACGTGCAGACTTCACTTAACACACCAGGGGGTTCGTACCCATTGTTAATAACCGGCGTCTCAGACGGCGGTCAACCTCATCATCCAGCTCAGTCCGCAGTCCTTGTCGTATCAGAGGTCCCTAGAGATTTCAGCTTAACATCAGTAAATTCAGTTAACTTAGTTCAAGGCTCTAGAGTTTACGTACCAGTCACCGTTACAGCGCTAGGTTACTTCCAGAGCAACGTCTCCTTAAGCGGTTCGTTCTCTCCTTCCGTGTCAGGATTGTCAGTTAGTTTCACTCCTTCAACGGTAGCTCCTCCGTTAAACGGAACTTCACAGGTGGTGATGGAAATTACGGCAATGCAGAATACTGCCGGTGTACCATATCAATTGACGATAACAGGCACGAGTAACACACCGTCACTCGCGCACCAGATCACTCTTAACGTCAATGTCTCTCCGTGTCTAATCGCTACTGCGTCCTTCGGCTCGTCAACCGCACCAGAGGTGCAGTTCTTACGAAACTTCCGCGATAACCAAATTATGCCAACCTTTGCCGGCTCCATGTTCATGAAAGTGTTCAACTCGTGGTACTACTCTTTCAGTCCGAATGTTGCACACTTCGAGAATTCGCATTCCACGATAAGATCAGGCGTACGAATGGCTCTATACCCACTGATCATGATCCTTCACTTGAGTTCACGGGCATTTCCTTTGCTAGCGAGCGTACCTGAACTAGCGGCATTATCAACTGGCATTTTGGCAAGTTTCCTCATAGGATTCACCTATGGAGCTCTACCGTTCTGTGCTCTGTTGATCGCTCTGAGACGCCGAGTAACAATTAGGACGACCCGGATTCTGAGATTGTGTGTGGCCGCATCACTTGCGGTAGCTATCGGAATATTCGCGGTTTCTGAGGTTTTCACAATCTCCACAACTATGATGCTTGCAACCGCCGGACGTAGTCCTATCGGCGTTAGCGCTGGGAACAATCTGTCCCGCTCTGGTAGTGTTTGAGAGAGTGAGACAGAATAGGCGTTCCTAAATCTGTGCCTCAATCATCCGTGCAACTTCGCGTGCAGGCAATTGAAGAATTCTAGCGATTTCCTGAACATCATCAGCTTCAGGTTTGACTCTTACAGTCTTCCCCGTTGAATCACTTGCAGTTTTGACTCTAACGTCGAACGACATTCCCTTGAGCTTAACGGATACGGTTCGCACATTTCTCTCCAATACGATGCGATCCCAGGTCTGGTAGCGAACACCGAGCGTGCCTGTTTCTTCTATGATCATTCGTGAAAATTGCTCTTTATCTTTTTGATCGCAAATGACATGTAGAACGTACCCCGGTCGATTTTTCTTAAACTGAGCTGAAGTAATCCAAGCGTCTTTAGCCCCTGAACCAATTAGACGCTGCAACGCGTAGGATAGAAATTCGCCAGAAAGATCATCGAGATTGGTTTCAAGCATAACAATTCGGTCAGAGAATTTTGATACAGAATTCGCTCGACCGAGTACAACTCTTAAGAAATTGGGGCCACTCACAAATTCTTTGGTCCCCGCACCGTATCCTACTTCCTCGGCCATCATTTCCGGATAAGTCTCCAAAAAATTGGGCCCCAAACTGGCCAGCAGCGTAATTCCTGTAGGCGTAGTAAGCTCCGAAGGATCTGTCCCCCCCACCATGGGGATTTTCCTCTGCCGCAAGATCTCCATCACAGCAGGAGCGGGAGTTGAAACCGTACCATGCGAAAAGCTAACAACGCCACCTCCCACCGCAACCGGAGTCGCGTAAATAGTACCCTCGAATATTCCCAACGAATCACAGGCTGCGGCTACTCCAAGTATGTCTGCTAACGTATCCGCAGATCCTGCCTCGTGCAAGTGCGTATCCGAGGGTTGAGCACCGTGAACCTTGCTTTCTGCTGCAATCAAAAGATTAGCGGAATTAATTGCAAACGCAGAAGCTTTCTCACCCATACCGGATGATTCAACAATTCTTTCGACAGTTTTAGAGAACGTAATCGCGTCAGTATCACTCTGATCCTCGGTGATCTTGATATCTACCCTACACGCGCGAAAACCATGCATCTTCACGTCCTTACGTTCAAGCCGAATTGATTTACATTTCGAATAATAGGTTGGAATTAACTGAAGCATGCGTTCGACGGAAGGTAGGTCAGCGCCGGCATCGATGAAGGCTGCAAGCAGCATATCTCCTGAAATTCCTGCGGTCCTGCAATCGATTAGACTAACTTTATCCAAGATCCGATCCTTCGGTCAGTTGTTGCGTGGTGAATCGGTTGAGCGAATTCTGCGCTGCTATTGAGTCACCTCAAGTGTTGGGATAATCCAATTCACTGGAGTTACGAAACACTGACTCAGTCACGAAAGGCTATGGCGTCGATCTCTACGAGCATTGGTCCGGCAAACTTGGCTTCGACGGTGGTTCGAGTGGGGCAGTTCGTTGGAAAGAAGGTCTTGTAGATTTCGTTCATTTTACTAAAATCACCGGCGTTCTTCAGGAAGACCGAAACCTTGACTACGTCCGTCATAGTTGACCCCGCCGCTTCTAATATTGCTTTGACGTTTAGTAGCGTCTGTCGAGTTTGAGCTTCAATGTCCTCTCCCATCTTACCGGTTTTCGGATCGACGGGTCCCTGAGCGGCAACGAAAACAAACGATCCTGCTTTGATGGCCTGCGAGTAGGGTCCTGCTGGTTGGGGCGCGTTAGGTGTTTTTACGAATTCTCTTACCAAAATGGTTCATCACTCATTATGTAGCTGGTTTCAGGTTAAATGGTCTTCCTTCTTGCAGGACCTTCTCAGGAATCTTCTCCTTCCATTTTTGGAGAAATGGTACATCCTCGTTTTGTTCTCGTAAATCATCAGGCAACATGTGTGGAATTTCGTCTATTATGGGATACCAACGATTGCATTTGGAACATGTTATTATGCCCGAGTTAATTTCCTCCTTTTCTTCGAAAACTTGCAAGTCCAACGGATAGAATTTATCGATCGGACAAGCAAGGATTTCCATGAGTTTCCTTTTCAATTTGTTAATCAGCTATGTAGGATGCTGAGTTAACTCGAATATACCGTTTTCTGGAGAAATGACGAAATGCAGGATGAGGTTGAGTTACATATTCAAGTTGTGCAAGTAATACTCGAAGGAAAACCTGAACGAGCGCTACAGCTACTCTCGAGTTACTACGAGATCGTCGTCCCTGACTTACGAGTTGGGACAGTTAAGCGTCATAGACGCGTCCTTGGATGTTATCTTCCTAAGGAGAAGCGGATTTACGTTTCGAAGAGTGAATATCTTTCTAATCCGTTCATCATTCTCCACGAATTCTATCACCATCTGAGAACGTTTTCAGGAAAGAAAAAACAGGCAGAGAAGCGAGCGGATCAATTTGCGAATACGTTCATTGAGGATTTCAGACGGTTCCACGATTCACCCAACGTTGTGCCCCGCTAACCTCATGGTTTGACTTGTGCCAGCTGATTGTAGCACAAGTTCGCATATTTCGACAGCGCGTAAACCGTCTGAACCGGTGACGGCAAATGGCTCGTCGTTAAGGATACCATTTACGAAGTGGCTAAGTTCGTTCCTGAGTGGTTCCTGTTTGGGGATATCCGGTTTAGTAATCTTCTCAGAATCCTCAATGGTCAGTTCCTGCGTTATGTAATCCAGCTGTACTGTTGCGTCGCTTCCAGTGACGACGAGTGTCCTGGTCTTGCGTGGCGCTAGCCAGTTTGCGTCAATGAACGCCGTTCCTCCTCCCATAAATTGCAGCATTATCTCAGCGTAATCCTCTCTCGTATGTTTCAGACTTCCAATCCGAGCGTAGACCGAGCTAACTTCATCGTTGAAGACGAATCTGGCGATGTCTACGTCGTGAATAGCAGAATCTCTAACCACACCCACGTCTCCTATTCGTTCAGGCCATCGGCCTACCCTTCTTGCCAAGAGCAAGATAACGCTGCCCAAACGACGATCGTCAACTAAGGACCGTAGGTAATTGACGGCAGGGTTGAAGCGTTCTATGTGACCTGGCATGAGACGAAGCCCTTCTCTATCTGCGAGTGACAATAATTCCTGAGCTTCCGAGATCGTATTCGTCATAGGCTTCTCGACAAGCACGTGCTTACCTGCATTGAGCGCCTTCTCGGCAACCTCCTTGTGGGTTGTTGTTGGAGTGCAGACGGTAACCGCGCTAACGTCTTTGCGTGATAGTACATCGTCCAAATTGCTTGAAGATTCCACACTAAATTGCTCGGCCACTGATTTCGCAGCCACCGGATTAAGATCATATACGCATGCTAGGTTCACGTTATCAAGGTCAGAGAGGATACGGATTTGATTCCGTCCCCAAAAGCCAGTTCCAATCACAGCCATGCCCAGCCGGTTCATCGCGTCCATAGACCTCTTCCGAGTCCCCGATAGACAAGACCGCTTTTCTCAACGCTCACTGGATCAACGGTTCCCGTGCAATCTATTACGAGCCCCTGTTTTGACATGCGAGCAGCCAATTCGATTGTGTCCATGTCTTTGAATTCGTCATGCGCCACGGTTATGATTACACAATCGGCTTTCTCTATCGCCCTGCGAAGTGTTGGTTCAGAAGTGAGCCCCATGCTTTCCATTTCTGACGCATTGAACAGTGGATCAAACGAGATGACACGTGCTCCACGTTTCTTCAGTATACTGATCAATTCGAGAGAAGGAGAGAAACGTGTTTCTTTCACATTGGGACGATAGCTGATCCCGAGGACTGCCACTTTCGCACGCTTCAATGATTTTCCGCAGATCCGCAATCCGTCTGAAGCTAGTTTCGCTGCGTGACGTGGCATTAGATCGTTTATTTTCCTAGCATCAAGAACTATTCGCAGTTTTGCGTCTAATGCGTAAGTTTCCGACGTCAAGAGATATGGATACACCGGAAGGCAGTGCCCTCCGACACCCACCCCTGTTGAGTGTAGATGGGAATAAGGCTGGCTATTTGCTGCCCGCATAGTTTCGAGATAATCGACCCCGATCTCCTCGCAGAGAAGAGCAAATTCATTAGCGAGACCGATATTGACATCTCGATATATTGTTTCGAAGAGTTTTGATAGTTCCGCTGACTTGATGTCTTTTACTCTGATTAGTTCACCTTTCACGATTACAGAAAGCGCGGCACAAGCAGCTTCAAGACTTTTCTTGTCTGTCGCCCCAACGACTTTAGAATAACTCTGTAAGTCTTGGATTGCGTGCGTCCGCCCATAGCTGCGAATTGGGCTGTATGCGAGTCCAAACCCTTGTCCTACCTGAAGTCCAGAATATTTTTCGATGGCTTCCTTTACGACTCGCTCAGTAACTCCAGGCCCACATGTGCTTTCGAAAATAATTAAACTCCCGGGTCTGATGTTCTTGCCAATTCTGGCGCAAGCATCCTCAACTGAAGAATAGTCTGCGTGCTTCTGTTTGTCAATCATTGTGGGGACAATTATGAATAATATATCTGAATTCGATGCGGCTTCTTCACTGTTTGTTGTCACTGTAAATCTGCCACTTCTTATTGCTTTCTTGAGCATGACTGCGAGGCCAGGCTCATCAATTGTTGGCTCACCTCTCGAAATTCGTTCAACAATTTTCGGATTCATGTCGACGCCGATTACCTTCGCGCCAGCTTCGGCGTACAAACAGGCGGTCGGCAGGCCCATCCAGCCCAAGCCGACAACTGCTACTGTAAGCGCGCCGTCTCTAATTCGTACTGCGATCTCGCCTGGTTCGAGCGTTAATGGTACCGATGACATTCTGAGACTCTTCCTGATGAAACCGGATAAGCGAAATATTTAACTGTTTTTCACTCTAGAATAGTTAATCATGTCTTCAGCTAAGCTACCTGAAATGTTACGACGAGCAGGACTGACGTCATATGAATCTGAAGCATACATTGCACTTCTTTCCAGAAAAGAGCTTACAGCAGAAGAAATATCACGCATTACATCCGTTCCCATTACACGCGTATACAGTACGCTAGAACAGTTAATGTTGAAAGGATTTGCTCGGATAGTACAAACAAGGCCTAAACAATTTCATGCGATATCTCCTGAGCAGGCAAAGCGTGAATATTTGAGTTACTTACGCCGAAATTTCGAATCGAACGTTCTCCAGATAGATGATCATTTGAAGTCTTTGCAGAGACAGATCGAACCATTGTATGTGGCAAGTCATCTTCAAGTTAAGGCGGAGGAACTTCTTGAACCGCTAGACAGCCTGGGCTCGATGGAAGACAAAACCCGAGAGTATCTGCAACTGCGCCGACGATGAGATTTTGATTTCTACGGCATTGTTTTCATGGGTTCCAAAGATTAAGGTTGATTTGAAGAGGGCTCTCAAGCGTGGCGTCAAGGTGAAGATTTTGATGCAAATTACGGAAAATGGATTAGGGAGAGGAGTTACCGACCTTATCAATTCGGGTGGCGTCGTCAGAGATACAAGCGAGCCTTGGCATCCTGTACGTGGGACACTTATAGACAGCGAGGACTTGATATTCGTGATTTGGGCTGCTGAGGAATCTGAACGATATTGGAACCCCATTGTATACACTCCTAATCATACGAAGAACCAGGGCTTGATCAGGCTTTTCCGTGAGTCATTTCTCTTCAGATGGAATAATGCGAAGCGAGTCCAATGAAAGTTTGGATTGATATTCTAACTCCGAAACAGGCAAACCTGTTCACGGAACTTCATCACAGGTTACAAACAAAGGGTGTGAAAACCTTACTCACCACTCGTGAATATAGAGAGGTGAACGAACTCTTGGCTTTGAAAGGGGTCAAGTCTGTATCAGTAGGCCGCCACGGAGGTGCTGGGCTTGAGGAGAAACTTGTCGAAAGTGCCAAGCGCATTCAGGCGCTATCCAAGCTCATTAAAGAAGAGTCACCAGATATCGCCATCTCTTTCTCGTCACCCGAAGCAGCTAGAGTAGCCTTCGGTTTAGGCATACCCCACTACTGTATCAGCGACTCGCCACACGCTGAGGCGGTAAGCAAACTGACGATTCCACTTTCTCAAAAACTCTTCACACCATGGATCATCCCGTTGTACGCATGGAAGAAATATGCGATAGGCCCACGAGACATCGTCCGGTATCGCGGTCTTGATCCTGCGGCTTGGCTTGACAGCTATAAGCCGAACAGTAGAGCGTTAGACTCACTCAACATCGACCTTCAAAAACCGATTGTCGTCATTCGGACACCGGAGGAATTCGCGGCGTACCTATCAGGCCATGCTGCGTCAGGTAGAGCTTCAGAGATCATTGAAAAGATAATTGAAAATCATGGAAACGAAGCCCAAATTGTCGCATTACCTAGGTACGAGACTCAGGGCGAGAAACTTACCAAGCGTTTTGGCAGTAAAATAATCGTATGTGAACACGTTGTTGATGCGATTTCCTTACTCTCAGTATCCACAGTTTTCATCGGCGGAGGCGGTACGATGACCGCTGAAGCTGCGTTGCTCGGAGTTCCCGTTATTTCTTACTATCCAGGAAATCCGACGTTTGTAGAAAAATTTCTCATAAACTGCGGCTTAGTGGAACGATTCCACGATGCAGGGCGCGTAGCTCAACGAACGATTGCAATATCCCAGAGCACGGAATTTCGCGAATTCTATCGGAAAAGATCTATGAAGCTGCGAAAAAGTATGGAAGATCCGTTAAGCATTATCATCAAACGAGTAATCAAGAAGTAGACTTTTTACGTTCAATGGTACGCCAGAAGTAGTAATTGGTCATTCTCTTCCACGCTATAAGCCAACCAAAGAGAATGGCGCCCGATACTAAGATTCGAACACCGTCATTTATCAAAGTAAGAAGAAGGTTGGATGTGCCAAAGTTTATCCCGAAAACTATTCTTGAAATGAGAAAAGCTCCAAGAAGCAGCATTAACCACACAAAGACTTCTATGAGAGCTAAGGGAAGAAGTCTTCTCAAATTCGACCACCCAGTGTGATAACGTAAGTAAGAACTGCCAACAGGGACGAGATTAAGGTAAGAAACATCATTCCTCTGACAACGTCACGTTCGTTCAGAGATCCAGCTGCTAATATGAGTCGGGCTAGAGTAATCGGCGCTCCTCGCTCCCCGCTTGCTTGCAGCATCCCGTTTTGCAGAAGCCACGTTGGTCTTTTACTAATCTCACGTCTTTCGTAAAGCCTTCCAACAGAGGACAATCCATAAAATGCGTTCATAATTTGTGGAATCAAGGCCACCATCATGACCGCCTCGATCCCTCCCATTACGGCAAGCGCCGCAATAGCCGCTCCGACAGCTAAACTGCCAGTGTCACCATCGAAGACCTTCGCTGGAAATCGATTATAGTAATAAAAAGCAAGCATCACGGCGAGTAGGCCGGCTGAAAGGGAAGCGAGTTCGGTCTTCCCTGCAACGAATAGGACCACAGTAGACATTAGCGAGATTATTCCGACGGTTCCCGCCATGGATCCATTCATTACATCCATCATGTTAACGGCGTTGGAGCAGACAGCGACTCCAAGAGGGATGAGAAATGGATAGACAAGCGACATCCTCACGGGACCCAACAGCGGTATCACTGGAGACGAGTTGTAAGTTCTAAGGATAACAATCGGGAGACAGGCTAACGCCGTAAGAACGGGTTTTGTCCGCGGACCAAGTGGATGCAAGTCGTCGACAATTCCGATCACGCCGCCTATCAGTACAGTGCCGATGAATGCGGTTACGTAAATGTAAGTTCCCGGGAAGAACAGAACGTAGCACAGAGAAGCAGAGAGAAGCCCGATCAAGATCGCTAAGCCGCACATTTCGGGTACTTCGGTCTTGGATACTTTGTGCACATCTTTCCCAACAATCCCTTTTCGCTTCATCATCTTCGCGACAAGCGGGGTCGCTACAAATGTTACAAGAAAGGCGACGCCGAAATTTAGCAAGACACTCGTGAGTTGAAAGTCACTATCCGACATGTCTCTTTGAGTCCTTTATTATGCGTGAAAGCTTGCTCTTGTAATCATTCACTATCCTCAGAGCTTTACCTTTTGTAGGCGCTTCAACGAGTATGCGGAATATTGGTTCGGTTCCGCTGGGTCGAATCAGAATCCAGGACTTCGGTGAAGGCCACATTTTGATTCCATCGATGTCCAAAACCTTTCCTCTTCTAGGCAGATTACGAATTGATTCCGTCACGTTCGCCTTTATGGAGTCAGGACAAGGAATCCTATCTTTCACAATGTATGATCGAGGTAGATCAGCAACTAGTTTTGATAGTGGTCTCCTTGACTCTGAGATGATCCGATAGATCATCGCCACAGTAATTCCACCATCCCTAGCGGCCACGTGAGGTAAGTAAAAGATCCCTCCGTTATCTTCACCTCCCAAATTGGCATGAAGTTTTAACATGACGCTTGATACGAAAACGCTTCCAACCCCAGTGTAGACAACCTCCCCTCCATACTTCTCTGCTATGTTCTCAATGATTTGAGATGAGCTAATCGGAGTGACAATCTTTTGTCCCCCTGAGGCGTGTTCAAGAAAATCCCGTACAATTAGAGCGAAGGTGTGATCTCCCCAACAGAAGGTCCCATGCTCGTCTAAGAATACCGCTCTGTCTCCGTCACCATCATGCGCAACACCGAAATCGGCATGAGAGGCGGGCAAGATGCGTGAGGTATGCACCAAATTATGCGGCGTCGGTTCCGGTAATCGCCCCGGAAAGGTTCCGTCAATGTTTCCGTTCACTACAGCGACGCTGCCTCCCAATTTTTCCACGAGTGTCGGAGTTGATAAAACGCTGACTCCATTCGCCGCGTCCACTAACACTTTGAGCTTTCTTTGCGGTCTCCCTCCCATATGTCTCATAATTGATTCTAAGTATCCGTCAAATTTCTCTGAAACCTCGAGAGGCTTCTTCACCTTGTTCCATTCTGCTCGTTTCCAACTTTCATTAAAGTAGATGTGTTCGATTCGGAGTTCCTCTTCATGTGGGAGCTCCACTCCATGGTTTCCCATAACTTTCACACCGTTGTATTCGGGTGGATTGTGGCTCGCGGTGATCATTGCTCCGCCCTTCATCTTCCAAGTCTTAGTAAGAAACTGAAGAGCAGGAGTGGTTATGAGTCCTAGATTCCATACCTGGCATCCTACTGATGCTAGCCCGGCACAGACGATCTCCAGAAAGAGTGGCCCCGATACTCGTCCGTCGCAGCCCACAGTCATATCCGCGCCATGGAAATACGTCCCGGTTGCCATTGCCAATTTGAGCATAATTTCAGGGGTAAGCTGCTCGTTAACTACACCACGTACTCCATTGGTTCCGAACAGTTTTCTTTCATCCAATCGTGACACCATCACATTATGTGTGCTTTTGATTTCAGGTTGGCAGTAATCTCCTTGTATGGATGAATTATGGCACCTCTCCCAACCTTCACGTCATCCCCGATCGTGACATTCGGAGACAGAATGCATCCGGGATTAATTGTTACTCGCTTGCCGAGTTTGACGTTCGAAGCCAGGATCGCTCCAGATATAAGTGATTCTTCTCCAACCATTACGTTATCGAAGAGCACCGATTTGGAAACTCGTGAATTTCTTTCAACCACACAATTCCGCCCGATCACTGTTAGAGGACCAAGCGCTACATTTTTCCCAATCCTACTTTCCTTGCCTACATATACAAGGCCGGTAATTTTCGATTTTCTCCGGAGAACTGAATCCTTGTCAAAACTCTTTCCCCGGTAGTTTTGTAGCAGGGTAAAGTTCGCACTACAGTAGTCCTCAAAGTTTCCTGTATCAAACCAGAGTCCATCAAAGGTGAAACCAGCGAGACGGCCGCGTTTGCTCAGAGTGGGAAAGATCTGTTTTTCCAAGGAAACTTTCTGCCCGAGTGTGATCATCTCAAGTATTTCGGGTTCGATAAGGTAAATGCCCGCGTTAATGAGCCGGCTCGATGTTTCGCCGGGATGCGGTTTCTCTATGAATTTCCTAATTCTTCCATTCGGGCAGAGTTCAGCCACACCAAATCGGCTTGGGTCGTCCACTTCATGTAAAGCGTCAGTTACTAGCGCATTTGCGTTTTCGTGGGAGTTCAACATCTTAGAAAGAGGAACCTTAGCGATTACGTCGCCGTTCATTGCCAAAAATGTCTGATTCAGCCTAACTGTTTCGGCTGCAAGCCGAAGAGGTCCTGCTGTTCCGAGCGGTTCGTTTTCTGGCGAATATATTATCTTCATAGACCGGTATGAATCACCAATTTGTTCTTGAAGTAAATTCGCTAAGTAGTTCACACAAAGAACCACTTCGTCAACTCCAAACTTCTTGAGTAAATCGAATGTCCAGTAAATCATTGGTTTACCGAGGACGGGGAATAGTAGTTTCGGAATAACGTAGCTTATCGGCCGAAGTCGTGTTGCATATCCACCGGCTAGAATAACGGCCTTCGTGGTCAATCACATCGTGTGCGACTTGTGATTTGCATTTATTGGAGCATACTTGGCTAAATTGCTCCGCCTTGTTCCCATCGCTTTAGGAATGCGTCGCGGAAGATTCGTATTAAGCCCTGATTCTTGGTATAATGTGGTCGATAATAGACAGGCCGTTGCACATCCCGTTTTCTTGTCGCCCAAACCAAGAACACGAGTTCTTGTTCATCAACCAGTGTTCCTCGAACAGGATACTCTTCGTGGACGTGACGTACTTGAATACCCAGCTCAGTCAACTCTCTAGCCCTTTTCCTAGTCGAATCGTCATTTGCCATCATCAAGATTCTTATAGTCACCCTTCGATCATGAGCGTGATTGAGTGATTCACGAACTTTATCATACCATCCGAAAGTTTCTGCAAAAATTATTGCTTCCCGTGCGGCGTCTCCCAGCATCCTTGTAGTACGCAGCTCCATATCTGCCAGGTCACGTAATGGTTCGATGATCTCTTCCGACCTAATGCCCATCCGAGCCTCCCAGTATACTGGCTCAAGGAACTTCTCCAATGACAACGCTGCAGACGCCTCTTGGGATAGTTGAGCATCTAACGATCGTCTGCGCTCTTCCAGAATTTTCTGAAGGGCAAGGCGTGGTTGAAGTACCTCAGCCCTATTTCTTGAGATTCTCAAGAGCCCCTTGTCAGCGAGTGACTTCAATGAATCTTCAGCTATTGCTGACGGAATACCGAAGGCAGATACAATCTTCTCCAATTGTTCCCCTTCCGGAAGAGAAAGCAATCGAAGATAGATTTTCGATTCACCACTAGACAAACCAAGATCTGTCAGTAGCTTCACTTCCTTGCTTTCGTCGGTGAACAATTGTCTCAAAACTCTGATTTTGGTGGACCGGGCGGGATTTGAACCCGCGACCATACGGGATGTTTATTCTTTCCGCATTGCGGGCAATTAAAGCATGCCAAGCGGACGATTTAGTCGCATCCGACACACGTCCCTGATGCTCATACCAGGCTGATCTACCGGCCCACCGATCGTGACGTCTTCGGTCTTGGCCTAAAAACCTTCGCAGTACTCTAACGAAATAACAAGACTTTTGATGATTCCTAATAGAAAAAGTCTTAATTGCGCCGACAGGTGTGAACTCTTCTTGCCGAGGGTGCCGAGGTAGGAAAGCATTCCCTCGAGAGCTCAGCCTGACCTCGCTTTGACGGTGGGGGACTAAGGAGAGCACCCGATACCTTCACTGGTAGGTGAAGCTGAAGACCGGGCTGACGGTTCAACGGAACCGGCCCAATCGCTGGTTCAAAGGGGAAACGTTCCCTGAAAGTCCGGCCCTCGGCACCAACTAGGATCGGTACATGAAAATTATTTCTTCAGGTCATAGAAAGATTCAACGGAAGCGTCGATGAGAAGTTGTCCCATTACGCTTCACGATAAGGCTTTAATTCGATTCGACAATAATATTCGTAAGAGAGAATGGACTCAGAAATTCCCGTACGCCAAATTGCTAGAACAATAGTGTCTATTGATTCTAAATCCAAAGTCAAGGATGCAGCCCGCATGATGGTTGACCGAGGAATCGGCTCGCTAATAGCAAATCGTGACGGACTACCATTCGGGATTCTTACGGAACGCGACCTGACAGAGAAAATTGTCGCGAGAAGCGCTGATCCATCTAAAGTTACAGTAGCCGAAATTATGACCGCCCCCCTGACCACTATAGATGCGTCCGCCACCATTATTGACGCAGCGAGACGCATGGTTGAGAAGCGGATCAAAAGACTGGTTGTCACCGATCAAGAGAAGATCATCGGGATAGTTAGCCAGACAGACCTAGTCCAATCAATGACGGACTTCAAGAAACTGGCCAAAATGGGCATGACCTAATGAAACTCACGGGCGATAAGAACTGAAAAGACCCGTAAATGTGATACGTCCTTAACCGTTTCAGGCTAGTGCACGTGAAGCGGTTCAAAGACACCGAAAGTGTTGTCAACTTTGAGGGTTGTTGGATACTAGTTCATGTTTCTCTCTGTGGCTGAATGCCTTTATTTGCCGTTCTCGCCTAGTCGCGGCTCTCCGTGTTTTGAATTCTTCGACATACACCACCTCCTTTGGCTTGTGCATTCTGGTGTATCGTGCTCCACGACCTGTTTTATGTTTCTCAAGTCTTGAGGTTACATTGATCGTGTAGCCAGTGTAGTAACTGCCATCATCACAGAGAAGCACATATACAAAGTGAGTCTTCACCTTCAAAGACAAACGGCTAAGCAGCCTAATTCTCCCCCTCGGCGACGGCTTAGCAATCAGCTTCCGAATCAAGTAACAAGCATCACATTTACTGATGATAGGAACTGAAAAGACTAATTATTCGCACACACAATCGTCATTGCTAGACTTGGAGCGTGGCATTTTAAATAGCGTCTTAGGCTTGATTGAATCAAGAGCGGCCGTAGTCTAGTCTGGTCTAGGACGGGAACAGCAATGAATCTGCTGTCGGATGCCTGCCACGCTTCTGATCGCCTCTAAGGCGAGAAGACACCCGGGTTCAAATCCCGGCGGCCGCACCAATTACATACCGTCAACTGCGATTTTTTTAATCGATGACGTACGAAATCAAGTTGAAAGTTTTGTGACAAATCTTTTCGGACAATTCAACAGTCCGAATCTTGTTTATGCGTTCGTGCTGGAGAACAACCGGATAGGCAGCGGCTCTCGTTTCAGTTACTCGAAGTGTAGCAAGGGCTTTTTCAGTCGATTGTTGTCTACGGAATGACTTATCGTCACGTTACTGACAGTGCTCTCCGCTGACTGTCTCCCCTGTAACCCGTGTCCCGTAGACGGTTAGGCAAATGTACGATGCAGGAATATCATTTTTGAAACTCGTCACGAATTTATGTAATTCCGTTATGACAGTCGGCTTCGTGTCGTTTGAATCACGCTTCAAACTCCAGACAAAGGCGACTTCACCCGGGGGTTCATTGCCGATGGTACCACCAGGAACCCAGCTGGCCAACGCGTTCAGCTCGATTTGTCCGGGCTGGTTGGCAGCATTTCTTTGCGTAAACTCTGCATGAACAGGAACCCGGTCTTTGAATCCTATGCTTCCAAATAATACGATTCCGTCAGCGTCAACTGTTACACCGGAATATGTTCATTTGGGGAGACACCTTCAGCGATTTATTGATAGATTGGATTATCGACTGAGTCTGAGTCTTCAGCATCGATTGGAATGACGTCTGCACCTGTTGCAGAAGCTGATCTCGTTTCGGTTTGATTGAATTTACCAACTGACCATTAAATGCTCCTTGAATGCTGCCGAGGATTCCGGATAGACTGATTGACGGATCGCCGAGCGCACTGAGAACCACAGTACCGCCTGAGATTGCTAGCGAAACATTTTGCGTGATTGTAAAGTCAGTATCTGGAAAACCTACGCCTGCTATGTTAGAGTTCGTGTGAGCGTGTCCTGTGACAGTTAGGGTGACGTGTCCGGAGCTTAACCCAACGGTTACGGAGTTCACATGGATATTGTAAGTAATTGTTCCCGATACCGGCCCGATGCTCCAATTGAAGTTGATTTGGAAGTCAGAGAGGGTTAACTTTTGATTTTGGATCAAATAAGCTATGTAGCCGCTGCTGGCTGCAAGCGCGAAATCATTACCACCAACCAAGTCCGCCGTTACGCTTCCAGGATACGGGTTCGATGGAGAGTTCGGAAGAATGCTTACGAGCACAACCCCGAACCCAGACGGCAGTTCCCGGTAAGCGAAATGCTGTTGACTATCACGGAAATTCAAAACGGCGCCGCCGGGATTGTAAGCGGAAACAAACACGTTTCCAATCGAAGGTGGGCTCGAAGTGACACTCGAATTGCTTCCCGCGTTAATCTGCTGCAGATGCCACCCCCCACCATAATCATACCAAACGTCCCAAATTTTCCCGCTCCCATCCTTATCCACGTAAACGAAATGCTGCTGACTATCATTACCAGTACCCGGATTGTAAACGGAAACAAACACATCCCCCACGCGGCGGGTGCCGTAATATTGTTTCCCGGTGAACAAATATTCTGCAGATGCCACCCCCCACCATAATCATACCAAGCATCCCAAATGGTCCCGTTCTTATCTAGGTAAGTAAAATGCTGCTGACTATCACCGCCGCCGGGATTGTAAACGGAAACAAACACATCCCCAACCGCGGCGGGTGCCGTAATATTGTTTCCCGGTGAACAAATATTCTGCAGATGCCACCCCCCACCATAATCATACCAAACATCCCAAATGGTCCCGTTCTTATCTAGGTAAGTAAAATGCTGCTGACTATCATTCCCAGTCCCGGGAGTATAAACGGAAACAAACACACCACCGACAGCGGGCGGTCCCTCGTGCAGCTGTTTAGCCCTTGTATAATCTGCTGCAGATTCCATTTGCCACTTCCGTTTTGGTAATCGTAAAAAATGTCCCAGATTTTTCCGCTCCCATCCTTATCCACGTAAACGAAATGCTGCTGACTATCATTGCCGCTTCCTGGATTGTAAGCACAAACAAACACATGTCCCATCGCTTTGCCGCACCGTAATGTTATTTCCTGGTGAACAAATATTCTGCAGATGCCACCCCCCACCATAATCATACCAAGCATCACAAATGGTCCCGTTCTTATCTAGGTAAGTAAAATGCTGCTGACTATCACCGCCGCCGGGATTGTAAGCGGAAACAAACACACCATCAACCGCAGGCGGCCCCTGCGTGCAGCTGTTTACGCCCTTGTTAATCTGCTGCAGATGCCAGCCGCCGCTATAATCATACCAGACGTCCCAAATGTTCCCGTTCTTGTCCACGTAAACGAAATGCTGCTGACTATCATTACCAGTACCCGGATTGTAAACGGAAACAAACACATCTCCCGCCGCGAATGGCGCCCTGATGGAATTGTTCGGGGTGTTAATCTTCTGCTTATGCCAGCCGCCACTATAATCATACCAAGCGTCCCAAATGTTTCCCGGCTCAGCTTCGTTGAAATCGACTTCAACATTCTTGAGATTCTGAAAGGATGGCGGTAGGGGGACGTTGATAGGGTTGATTTTGGTTGCGAGAAACTCAGTAATATACTTGATTAGCCAATTTCTTTGTTTCTGATCAAGCGGGGAAGAGGTCCAAATTGGTTTGAATGAGACCAGCACGTTATTAGAGGATAGGTCGACGTTTAGGACTTTCCTAAACATCCTATCTAACCCGCTCCGTAAGACAAGGATTTCACGGCAACGTTTACCGTTATCTCGAGATCTCCATGAATGAATTCAGGCATCGGTGGGCTGTTCGGATCAGGGATGTAGTATATCATGAGCCGTTGGTGAACAGTAATCCGATTGGTGTATGGGTTGAAGTCGTATCCTCGCCATTGTTCCTGTACTGTGACTGTTGGAGTAGAGACTTGAACTTCTGCTACTCCACTCGGAAAGTCGGTGCTGGTTAGTGGGATTTTCCATGTGAAGCTATGAGGTTCACTACCCGCCTCATGTAGGGCTGCCAGAATACGGTTTAATGCGTCTAAACTTACCTCCAAGACCACATCGTAATCGCCTGTCAGGGAATTTGTCAAGTCTCCTAATCCTCCTAATTGCCCCTGTATGTGGCGATGCTGGCTGCGAAGAAGTTAGAGGAAACAGTCACACCTGTGCTTGGAGTACCGGTTGATGAAGCAATATATTCCAAGTAACCTAGAGACATGTTGTTTGTGGCTACGCCGTCAGGTGGATCAGTGAAAATGAATACGGTTCGTTGGATTGGTTTGAGTATCATTCCCTAGATGAGTTATGCCCGCAATCCAAAGTTCCTTTCCCTGACTAGTCCTGACCATTGTTCCGATAGTGGGTGAACCGCTGACTCCAGTGTTCGTCCCAATCCGATCTAATGGATTGATATTGGTTAACCCCGAATATTCGCAGACCTCAGCGATCGCTTCAACGAGTGTTCCACTACCGGTCAACACGGTGATAGAGGTGCCTGCGTTCTGCACGTTACTAGCCCTCCAGATTTCCACATCACCATTACCATTGCCTGTCTGTCGGGAAACATCTTTTACCCAAATTGCTCCGGTCTGGGTGATGCCGCTGACTGCCAGATTGTTACTGCTATACAGCCCAATTACTGCGATGAGTGTATTGCCATTAGATGGGGGACGATACTTACCGGTATAGTTAACCCGCTGAAGGCTGTTCCACGTGCGAACTGTATCCGAGTTATGGGCGTTGATGGCGGCGGCGGAGATTGGGTGTAGTTGGCGGTGTATGTGGTCGGCGTTGCTGGAACGGTTATCGATGTGCGTCTGTTGTCCCCCGTCGCTCCATGACTGGAAAACGTATCCCCCCACCGGGCTGTTGGCTGCAATCGTGTGCGTCGACCCGGTCTGCCAGTTGAATATTTGCGGAGTCGTGATTGGTTACCGTCAACTTGAACGTATCCCGGGCCCGAGGGGCTCGAACCTAACAGTGATACTCGTGGTTCCCGGGGGTGGGGGCGGAGGTGTGAGTATGTTCACTTGGATAATTGGGGTACAGCCGCTCCCGTTATCTGCGTACATGTAAAATGACCCCGAATTCTGGGCGGGCTGAAATTGTGGTGATGATCCATCTCCTCCACTCGAACCATTACTCGTAGATGATGATCCCGGTGGGAAAGAGTGGGGACGGATTCCAAGGTGGGGATCCGGTCGCTGATTGCCAAATTATGACTCCGCTGTAATTGTTCTCTAAGTTGCCCGAAGTCACGGACGCAACTAGCTGATCTCCAGAGTTCACATTAATCGTTGCTGCTGGGGGAAGGATCGGAGGGCCGGGGGAGGTTGTTCCTCCCGATTGGCTATCATTGACAGTTGCGCTTACTGCGGTCTTCTGATCTGTGAGTGTGAAGGTTACGAAATCATTACCTGAAAGAGGTAGACCACAGCCTACAAAAACCAGCAGCAGTGTTATTGGAGTCAGCAGTAACGGTGCAAGGAGGGCGACCCAATCAATCAATCAAAAATCCGGCCGAAACGATAGAAATATCTGCGAATTTTGTACTTAACACTTGCGTCAGACGCCGGTAGCATATTTATGCGGTTACACGAATCATGTGCATGACGGAACTAATACTCGACGAAGATATGCGGCCATCCCCGCATAAACAAAGTATAATCTTCGTCTATAAGTCCAGTCGTTTTCGCGGGTGGGTATACTCGTTTGGACAACATTGGAGCTTGGTCTTGAAACGTCAGACAGCTATGTCTAGCACAATTACCACTCAACTAAAAGCCAGCTCACATATTTTCCACATGGATAGGAAGGATTGCATGATCCGATATGGTACAACGAACCGTTAGCACCTGAGCACCCCAATGAAGAGGAACCGATTCTGACTCGAGTCCATTCACGTCTTAGCGGATCTAAGATCGAACCTTACAAAGTAATGATCTACTTAGGAGCAGTCCTCGGGTGCCTGGCAGAAAACTATGGAGCCAACCAATTAGGATTGAATTCTGTTCACGTTCTCTTCGCGACACTTCTATTCTTCACACTTGCGCTGGTTGGAGCTAGGCTATTCTTTGTCGCAACCCATTGGCCGGTCTTATCGTCGTAACCCAAGACGAATCTTGGATCGAAAGGAAGGAGGTATGGCGCTGTACGGTGGCCTTCCGCTGTCACTCCTTCTCTCCTGGCTCCTTCTTAGAACGATGGGAATCCCTATCGGTTTATTCGCTGATTTAACCGCAATCGGAATCCTGGTCGGAATGATCTTTGGGCGTCTCGGGTGTTTTCTGCATGGTTGCTGTTGCGGGAGGGAGACCACGAGTAGATTAGGCATCTATTTGCCCAACCAGCAGGGTGTTTGGCGACGAAGAATCCCCACCCAAATCTTGGAAACTTGCTTGGCAGCGGGACTCTTGATAGGAGCCTTAGCGCTTTGGAAATATCGACCGTTCTCAGGCTTCCTCTTCATTTATTCTGTCGCTGGTTATGCTGCAGGTCGTTACTTGTTGGAACCCACTCGCGAACATCAAGAACGGATCGGGAAGATCAGAATACACCGCGCCATTTCCGTACTGCTGATTGCCTTATCGATTATGGTTTTCGTAATCGAACTGGCAGTAAGATCGAGCTTAATTCGCGTGTAATAGAACAAGTGCCAAGCCAAACACAATAGCCAGATCCGCAAAGTTGAATGGTGGCCAGAAGCTGAAGTCGATGAAGTCAATAACTCTTAGCCGCCAGAATCGGTCAAATAGATTACTAACAGCACCTCCAATCGCTACGCCCAGACCAATTTGCGCGAGATCATTATGAAAATGATGCGCAACAACGTTCAGGTATACAACGAAGGCAATTATCATAGCCAGCAGAACGGCGCGGACAATCAATTGCCGTCGTGACTTCCCATCAACCCGATTTGCAGCAATCCGAATGCGCAAAAACGATCCAAATCTTATCGGCTTGGCATCTACTGTGCGCTTCAGAACGATATACTTCCTCAACTGGTCGATCGTAACGATTGATACACCGGCCAAAACTCCAATCAATTAGATTGCCAACAGTCTTTAGGGATGACTAATCCTTTCAATACCCGCAGGTAGCAGTTATTGTCACTACCGAGAGCTTTGTATGTAGTCACTTTTAGAATCTAAGCTCAAAGCTCGCTTAAAGAATTAGCATGCTCTGGTCACGATAGCGAACGGCAGTCATATTTACTGGACACGCTTCATCAACTGCAATCTCCAGTGATGTGAATCCAAAACGCAGTCATACGGATGGGGTTTTGAACCGGAATGGGTCTACAGCCCGGCGGCCGCACCAAATTCATAGTGGGTGGGGTGCCGTAATTTCTTACGGACAAAAGATAACTCGTCACAATTCATGAATTGTTCTATTTCATTATGGACAATTCTTATTGACTATAATGCTTAGGTAAATTACGGCGATCAGTCTTCAGATGCCCGGATTGTAGTCTCCCAATGGATTTTGAAGGCAGATTCATTCTTGACGTCAGATTAGAGAGCGCTGCACCATCGCATTTGAAAGATTTCGAAGCGTGGCGATGTGAGAGATGTGGTAAGCTATTTGTTGACGCAGGGGATGGTCATCTTCATGAAACCGATCATTTGCCTAAAGGGCTTCCTTAACTTCCCGGAATTTGTCGCCTAGAGATTTCAGTTCCCCGTGCTCCATTACCTGAATCTTAGTGTCCAATCTCACATCAAGGCCGATCTGACGAAGCAAACCGAATAACTGCTCACCAGTTATCTGACCGCGCAACCGCCCACTCTGAACTAGCATGGCCAGTTCACGGAATATTTGATCAGCAACCGCCGGATACTGTTGCCGAGCGGCTGAATAAACCTCCCAAGCTCGCCCGACAAATATTTTGCGAAGAATCTCTTCAGGATTAAACGTCTTCGGCTTAACTTCCTGCTTCTTCGCTAGGCTTTTCTGCATCTCCGCTAACCGTTGTCGCTTAATCCTCTCAAGTTCTGCGTCATCACTCATCTTGCGCACCGCGTATTCTGATCCGATTATTCACAACACTTAAGCAGGCTTCGCAGTCATAAACGAAACGGCCTGCTACGATCCAAGAATCAAGTCCCTCTCGATCTATTCTGTACATCTCATCCGCTAATCTCTGTGTCTGTTCGGTGAAGTGTCCTTTCGGAAAGGCTCCGATGAAAACCATAGGACGTTTGAATTTGCATACAGAATCCGTCACTACTCGCAGAAGCTCAGGCTTTCCAAGAATACTGAATCCTACGACTCTATCCGGAATTACCTTTTTGATCAATTGTGGCAATGTTGACTTTCTCATCTCTAGGAGCGTTTCGCCGTCGGATGGGGCGCGTCGCTGATCGAATAGCTGTTCTATCAATCCGACGAAACGTATGTAATTCTTCGGCAGTCGTATCTTCGGATTAATCGATATGACATAGTCATCCTGTGTGTGAATGAAGACTTGAAGGAGACCTTCCCAATTCAGTGGAGTCTCCAATACTTGAAGTAGAGTGTTGTGGACAATGTCCGGTCTACCCATTTTCTCAATCGGATAACCAGCACGCGCCAAGCTTATCATTGCAGAATGATGAAACGTTCTGTCTAACAACACCTCACCTGGACCTTTTTCCCTCTTTGCCGCATACCTCTTGACCTGCGGATGCGCCTGGATAGAATCGGGCACTAACTGCAATGCCGACTCAACGAGAACAAGTGAGATCATCATGCGGTTCAATAACGACCTAACGCATACCCAAAGAAAAGGTTGCGAGCCTGTTTGGTATGGAAATCAGGGGGTACACGGGAAATTGCACGCGAACGAATCGACATTCTAATCCAACTAGCCAAACAGAGGTTTGTGGACGATCCGCTCCTCTCGAAAAAATATCTCGAAATAGCCCGCTTAATAGGCATGAAAGCGGGAGTTCGGTTACCGAAAAAAGATAAAATGTTCATCTGCAAGAGGTGTAGAACTCTACTAATCCCGGGTGCTAACTGTCGAGTCAGAATCAGGCCGGAGCAAGGCGCAACGATATTAGTCACCTGCCTCGCCTGCGGGAAGAAGAAACGGTATCCTACATTGAGGGAACGACGTTCGAGAAAAACAAACTGAAATACTTACAATCCAGATCACGAAGAACCGATCCAACAATCTGGATTGGCAAAGAAGGACTAACCCAGGAACTATTGACTCATGTTGAGAATCAGCTAAAATCCAGAGAACTCGTGAAACTGAAGGTTCAGAAAGCCGCGCTCATGGACGTAGATACGATAACCCTAGCAGAAAAAGTGTCGAAATCAACGAGTTCAATCCTCGTGGAAGTAATGGGTCACACGTTCACTCTTTACAAGAAACGGGAAACAACTAAAACCACGAATGGTTCGGGGCACTCACATTAAACTAAGCTTATATGGTGCACTCCAAAGTTAACCTCAACACTTTCCCGGATGGAAAATTAAGATGCCGACACCGTTAGATGTCCCTTCAGATGTGCTAATTGATAGACTATCAAAATTTCTGAAGGAGAACATTGGTGATGTCTCACCGCCAAGCTGGGCGTTAACAGCAAAGACCGGATCACATAAGGAAAGGCCCCCAGCAAACCCCGATTGGTGGTATACACGATGCGCTTCACTGCTAAGAAAGCTGTACCTCCACGGCCCGGTAGGAATCGCACGTTTACGCGTTGAATTTGGAGGACGCCTCCGGCATGGGACACACATAGAACATTCCAGAGTAGCAGGCGGATCTGCTATACGAGAACCATTGCAGCAGCTCCAAAAAGCCGGATTCATCTCCATAGAATCGAAAAAAGGAAGAAAACTCACAACTGAAGGAATCAGCCTCCTAAACCGAATGGCCGGCGACATTCTGAAGAACGCTAAGAAGGCTGAAAACGACAAATGAGCAATCAGGATGAATACTCAGACGATGAACTCAATGCGATCCGGCAGAGAAGATATTCCGACCTTCAACGTGGCGCGGTTGAAGAACAACGCCAGAACGAATCAAAAAGACAATTCGAAGCCCAGAAGCAAGCTGCACTCAAATTAATCTTAACACCCGAGGCCAGACAGAGGTTGACAAACATCAGAATGGTTAAACCCGAATTCGCCGACCAAATCGAAGTCCAGTTGATACAACTAGCCCAGACAGGAAGAGTGAAAGTGCCAATCTCCGACGACGAACTGAAACAAGCCCTATCAAGATTACAATCACAACGTAAGGATATCAGCATACGGAGAGCTTAACACATGGCACGCAACAAACCAATCGCAAGAAAACTACGGTTAGCAAGCGCACTCAAAACTAAGAGGCCCGTTCCGACTTGGGTAATGGCTAAAACTCAAGGCCATACTAGAACGCATCCTAAGAAACGAAATTGGCGCCGAACGAAGTTGAAGGCATAGGAGGATTACGACAATGAGTGAGGATAAGAAAGAAGAGATCGAAGAGGCCGTCGAAACAACCGATACTGAAACTGAAGCTGCACCTGAACCGGAACATGCTGACACGATCGAAGCTCCAAAGGAGAAAGAAGAGAAAGTAGAAGGCGAGGCTGAAGAAGAAATCGAAGTCGTCGAGGAACGTACCTACACGATTCCGCTGCATCATGTTCACGTCGTCACCCCTCGCATAAGGAGAGCCCCTAGATCTGTTCGAGACGTACGTGCTTTCATAGCTCGTCATATGAGCGCCGAGGAAGTTTCCATAAGCAACGAAGTTAATGAGTTGCTCTGGGCGCGAAGCATAAACAAACCTCCACGACGAATAAAGGTCCGCGCGGTCAAAGACAAGGAAGGAAAAGTGATAGTATATCCTGCTAAGGCAGCGTAGTCCAGTTGACTATCGAACATTGATGGTAACCCACGCATGGCCGTGATAATGGCGGACGTTTTCGGCAGCCCTAACATTGGCGTATACTGTTTCTGCAACGAGAAATTAGCCATAGTACCTCCAGGATTGACTGCGAAAAAGATTAACGAATTCTCGAATGCTCTCGGAGTAGAGGTATGCAAGACTACAATTGGTGGCTCCACATTACTCGGAGCGCTTACAGCTGGAAACTCTAACGGTATCTTGGTCCCTCACATCATACGCGACTATGAGTTCGACCGAATCAATAAATTCTGTAAAGTGAACGTGGTCGAAACAAATTGGACGGCACTTGGAAACGTGATCTTGTCGAACGATTTCGGTGCCGTCATACATCCAGATGCCGCCAAAGAACTCCGAACCTACGTGAAAGACGAGTTGAACGTCCAAGCCATCGACGCTAGGATCAACAATCTATCCTTCGTCGGGTCTCTTGCGATAGCGACTAACAAAGGCGCAATTCTTAGCCCAAATACTTCAGCTGAAGAACAATCAGTAATCGAGGAGGCTCTGCGCGTGGATGTTGACGTCAGCACAACTAATGGTGGTGTGCCTTTCGTTAAATCAGGAATCCTAGCCAACTCTAAGGGTGCAGTAGTCGGACCATTAACTCGTGGCGCAGAACTGATGCAGATTACTCGAACGCTTGGAGTCTAGTTAGATTTTTGAAAAACTTGATCCCACTTACCCTGATCTAGTTCCTTTTGGGCTTCACGTGGATCCTTGCCGTCAATAGTGACCCCTAGGCTCACACAGGTTCCCATAACTTCCTTCGCAGCAGTCTTACTCGATTTAGCGTAACTGCTAGGCATTTTCATTGCTGCGATCTTTACCACCTGTTCCATGGTCAGATTTCCAACCTTCTCAGCTTTCGGATTACCAGAACCTTTCTGTATTCCCAGTTCCTTAACGAGAAGCGCTGAGGTTGTTGGTGTACCAATTTCGACCTCAAATTCCTTGGTTTCCACATCGACTACTACGCGAACAGGTACCTTCATTCCTGCATAGGCTTTGGTAAGTTCGTTGATTCGATTCACTATCTGGAGAACATTAACCCCAAGCGGACCAAGCGCTGGACCTAACGGTGGACCTGCGTTCACTTCTCCTCCGTTCAGTAACGCTTCAACTTGCTTCTTTTCGCCCAACTTGCCCTGTTTCTCCTCTACTCAGCAGTTTCACATAGTCCGCATGCACCGTTATAGGTAGTGTTGCGAACCCTTCTTCTAAGAGCTCGATCGTAACTTCCTCTTTCAGTTTATCAACATTCGTAATTCTTGCTTTAAGTCCTCGAAATGGTCCGCTTATTACTTCCACAGAGTCACCGCCTCGCAGATCCTCAATGACTGGTTTAGTGACGATGAACCTCTCGAGGGCCTCAGGCGATATTACCCCTTTAGTTCGCGCCCTGCGCGTGACGAACTCCGGCTATCAAATCGTCAACGTAATGCGGTCCCGCTGATTCCACGAAAATGTATCCTTTAACCAAGTCAGGAGCCAGAACGCTTACGATTGGAAGTTTCTTCAAAGCTATTCTTGAAGAGATAAGGTCAACAACAGTTCTCTCCTGACCGCTCGTAGTCCTCACGGCATAGATGAGCATTTTTCTTTCAGAACTCATTACGGTGCCGCTCCAGCCGCTCCATTTGCAGCAGAGGACGGCAGCAAATTCAGGAATAAGAACAGGATTCTAATTACGAAACCTAGAGACCCGCATATTACAACACCAAGAAAACTGATCTTAAGCATCAACGAAATCTCATCATGTGAAGGCTTGGTAGTAACATGAATCAAACGTTTAGTCGATTCAATGAATTCTTGAAGAGTCATTGTCCGAATCACTTCCCTGAACGTTCTCTGTTTCTTGTTCTTAGGGTGTTATTTTAACCTTTGAACATCTTTTTGATCTAAGAGCGTAGTTATCTCTGCCGACGCCAGCTAAATGGATAAACTAGAAAACAGGGGATTATTCTTTAAGTCAAACGCGCACAATTTCTACATTCATCGTCGTCAAAGTCTCAACCAGTCTCCTTCGTTCCGGTCCCCGGATACCTTTCCAATCAATTACTGCAACCGGTTTTTTCGTTCCGATGGTTCGCTGGATTGACATGTGGACGATTTGTTCGTCGTAATCTTCAAAGAAATACTTTGACAGAATATGTCCGAAAGCATATCCTTCTTCGCACACCGCGGCACACTGTTTGTTACAATAGTGTCCGCCGCCGAAACCGATGGCATATTTACCTTGAACGGGTGTAGTGGCAGCTTGCCAGATGGCTTCACCAGCTACAGCTCCTGCTACTTGATCATTCCATTCCTTCTCAGTACTTCCGATCTCAACAAAGAGAGTTGGTAGTCCCAGCTCGGTCGGACCATGGTGGGTTGCCTCTAGGGTGACAGCATAGTTGATTTTTGCGGAATCTTTCGCAGCGTCCAACGCTAATAGTGCGGCGCGGGATCTGCTGGGATCGGTGTAAGAGAGTGATTTCGGTTTTCCTCCGAAATCGGCGCGAGATGTTGAGTTTCCCGTCCAATGAACGGTTAATGCAGGTTCACCGCTTTCGCTTCTGTGGCGTGACGCGAAAATCACGGCCTCTAATTTCACATCGAGATCCAGATGATCGGTGTATATTCCGTCACTCTCTACATGTTTGATTAAAAGTTCTCCCTGTTTGAAGAGATCGGTTCTTCCTGTGACTGGTTGGAAATTTTTGATACGCGTTAATTCTCGGGCAATGTTCTGAGCTGCTTCATCTTGTTTTGAAGCTACGATGAGAACGACCATATGACGCCCAGACTCTAGGTGATTATTTTCGCAACCATCTGATCTGGGTTGAAGGGTATAAGATCCTCATAGTTCTGGCCGACGGCGGCAAATAAGATGGGTTTCCCGAGAATCGTAGCCATGGAAATCGCACTACCACCTTTAGTGTCTGCGTCTAACTTTGTCAGGATAACTCCATCTAACTTGATCGCTTGTGAAAAGACTCGCCCCTGCTCGATGGTGTCATTCCCTGTTAACGCGTCGACTACCAGAACCGTTAAGTCTGGTTGAGCCACTCGAGCTATTTTTTTCATCTCTTCTAAGAGATTCTTGTTGGTTTGCATTCTTCCTGCTGTGTCGATCAGGACGACATTAAGTGCGTGCGCCTTAGCGTAATTGACCGCGTCAAAGGCAACTGCGGCTGAATCGCCTCCGTAATCATGTTTTATTGTCTTGATTCCGATGCGTCGTGCGTGCTCCTCAATTTGCTCGATTGAGCCGGTACGATACGTGTCTGCAGCAGCGATTACTACCGAATATCCCTTAGCCAAAAGGAGGTGCCCGATTTTGGCAATTGAACTAGTCTTCCCAGTTCCGTTGACTCCAACGAATAGTATCACGGCTGATCGATGTTCATTCTTACATTTCTCGAGTATGTCGAAGAAACTTGTTTCACCACTTCCCTTCAAAAGTTCGACCAGTACCTCATGAAGGACATCCCGCGCTGGTTCGGTAGAGTTGCTGAATCTTTTGAATTGCACAGTCTTGAGTTTGGCCTGTATGTCGTCACAGATCTTCTTCGCTACGTCATAAGCCACATCATTCTGAACCAGGACAAGTACGAATTCGTCCAGGATTCGGTTGATGTCCTTGTCGGAGAGCTCCTTTTGTGAAATCTTCTGAACAAAACCGTTCAGACCAGATTTGAGTTTCTCAAACATGATCTCTCATATCCCTGTGCAAAGAATTAGGTTCGGATGGAAAACTTGGTTTACTCAATTTGTCTTCTGCGCAGATTCACGGCGTCTAAGAAGTTCTTCAAGCGCTTCTCTGTCTTGTTGATACCTGTTCAAGGTTTGATCTAGCTGCTGTTGAATTGATGTCCTCGCCTTGTCCAATTCCTGGAGTCTTCCTTTCAATTCTTCAACGGAGCTTGCCAACATCCTTCTCTATGGCTGCTCCAGCTCCAACTCCCATGATCAGTTTCTTGGAGTCAGCAATGCTCATCTTGACGTATGATCCTGCACCAACAGGTACTAGTACCGAGTCGCCGTCACTAAGGGTCTTTAACCCCTCCAACGTATCGTGTGCTAATGTTACTTCTCCGATCGCTCCCCTCACAACGTCCAGTCTTGACTGAAGGGCACCAACGGACCCTTCAAGGATTCGAATTTCGGCGGCCAGTTGGCGAACTATTTCCTCTTCACTTAGCTGAGGCTGCGACATCTGCTGCAACTTCCTGGACCGATTTTATCATTATCTCAAACCGCCGAGCACGATGCCGGCTACCCATCTCAGAATAGAGACGTTGGGTGGCATGATCCTGCTTGATCGCATCATACTGAACCGTAAAAGGGACAAGGGTCTTGCCTTTCTTGATCTCTCCGATGATCTTAAACCTCTTAACCTCAGACAAATGTCAACTCAACCTATCCATATGACACTGGAGTCCGCTATTAATCTGAAGGTAGACAGACGATGCTGAGCTGAAACTTTTTATTACGCAGCAGGCATCACCACTCAGAAATTTGACTAGATGTGCTTTTGATTGCCGCTTGCTAAGGATGAAGTTGGTAGGGCACTGAGTGAGCTACGGAAGAGTCTAGTCAAGAGAAAATTCTCACAATCCATCGAACTTGTCGTTAAGCTACGCGAAGTCGATCTTAAGAAACCTGAAAATAGAATTAATGAAACGATACCGCTTCCGAACACACCAGAAGGTCCGGTTAAGATTTGCGTTATAGCCTCCGGTGACCTTGGAACACGAGCAAAAAGTGCCGGAGCAGACATGCTTGTCACACGAGATCAGATTGATTCATTGAGTAAAGACAAGAAAGGAGCCCGCAAGCTCGCTCAAGACTATGACTTCTTCATAGCGGAAGCACCACTTATGCCTCAAGTCGGACGAGCCCTAGGTTCATTTCTCGGCCCTCGAGGCAAAATGCCTACACCCGTCCCTCCGAACGCCGCGATTGACCAAATAATAGCAGGTCAAAGGAAAATGGTTCGTGTCAGAATGAGGGAGCAGCCAGTTCTCTCATGCCGAATTGGGACGGAAACCATGTCAGATGACAAGCTCGCAGAAAATATTCAGACAGTAATTTCACGAATAGAAGAAAAACTCGAACGTGGCTTCAAGAACATCTCAGAAATCCTAGTAAAAGCAACCATGAGCAAACCCGTCAAGATTGCAATCACAAAGTGATTTTACATGCTAACCCGACAGATCGCCGCATGGAAGAAAGAAATTTACTCTGACCTAGTCGAACTGCTTCAAAAATACCCCGTAGTCGCAGTGGCCGATCTGCGGAAGGTACGATCCTCTCAGATTCAGGAAATCAGAAAGAAATTACGAGGTAAGGCAGAACTCATAGTTGCAAAGAATACAATCCTTCGAAAAGCCTCCGAGAAGCTCGCTACCGAAAAGACCAACGTCGATAAATTCGCTGACTCGTTAACTGGTTCAAAAGTCCTGATATTCTCCCAAATGAACCCGTACGAACTGATAATTTTCCTCAACAAAAACAAAGTTAGAGTTCCCGCCAAAGGTGGAGACATAGCAACAAGTGAAATAATGGTGCAAGCTGGGAACACAGGTTTGCAACCAGGACCAGTAATAAGCGAATTTAACGAAGCAAAGGTACAGACTCGCATCGAAGGCGGCAGTATTTTCATCGCCAATGACACGATTGTCGCCTACAAAGGCGACGTAATCTCCACTAAGACTGCGTCGCTACTGTCGAAACTCGGAATGAAGCCGATGGAAGCAGGACTATCGCTAGCCTACGCCTATGACCACGGCCTCGTATTATCTCCCAACGATCTCACGTTCGACCTTGATCAAATGAAAACGGAATTCTCGACTGCAGTACGAATGGCGTTCGGCGTAGCCGTCGAAGCGAACATTATGCTCCCCGAAACGGCCCCGCAAATTATCTCTAAGGCTTACAGACAAGCAGTCGCCGTAAGCCTTGAAGCAGGTTTCCTCACGAAGGAGACAACACCCTTCATCATCCAACGTGCGGTAAGAACGATGAATGCATTATCCACCGCAATTTCAGCCACGAAACCAGGCAACCCGCCGGGTGAAGGAAAAGGTTGAAAAAGGGGACAAATGCTAACCACAGAACCCCGTCAAGTTCGGTGTAAAATAATGGAATATGTCTATGCAGCGCTTCTGCTTCATTCAGCAGGCGAAAAAGTAACAGAAGACAGCGTTACAAAGGTCCTTACAGCTGCCGGCGTAAAAACCGAGGAACCAAGAGTAAAGGCCCTTGTAGCGGCATTGTCCGAAATTAAGATCGATGACGCAATCAAAGCAGCCCAAGCTATCCCAGCCGCCGCTGCCCCCGCCGCTGCGCCAGCCGCGGAAGGGAAGAAAGAAGAGAAGAAAGGCGAAGACGATAAGAAGAAAAGCGAAGAAGCACTAGCAGGGCTAGGCGCGCTGTTCGGTTAAGAACCAATCCAGCCCAGTCAGTGTTTCCTCTCCCTCAATTTTTGATCCCGATTACCGAGCTGAAGCCTAGATTTTTCTAGGCTCACATTCAGAATCCAACTAGGCAGCCTCGACTTGTCTGAAGAATACAAAACTTGCCGCTGTGGAGCCAAATTCACTAACGACGAGACAGGCAAGAAACTCTACGAGCAACACCAATCCTGGTGTGGTAAGCAGGGTATGACTTCATCACTCGACAGTGAACCCAGAGAGAACAGAAGTCGCCGCCGAAGAAAGACTGAAGAGTAAACAGGTCATTTCGTTGATGTGTTAAACAGCAAAAAAAGTCAGCAATTACCAGAGGATAAATAGCCTACCGCTCTCACACACACTTGATTAAATCTCCGGAGAAAAATACTGATGGAAATCAGCGAGAAAGAATTCGCTGTCCCATTCTTTAAAGAAAATGGCTTCATTCGCAAGAAATGCGTCTCCTGCGGTAGTCATTTTTGGACTCAAAACTCCAGCGAAAACTACTGTGGAGACAGCCCATGCGTCCGTTATTCGTTTATCGGAAAATCACCTGCAAGTCGATCTTACTCAGTTCACGATATGCGAGAACTTTTCCTCTCATTCTTCGAGGAAAACGGACATAAAAGAATCCGACCGTACCCAGTAGTTGCACGGTGGCGAGACGACGTCTTCTTAGTCGGAGCATCGATCTACGATTTTCAACCCTACGTCACAGAAGGACTGATCCCTCCGCCCGCCAATCCACTCGTAATAAGCCAACCAAGTATCCGATTCACCGACATAGACAACGTAGGCCCAACTCTCGGACGACATGATCTAATGTTCGAGATGGGCGGAGCTCACGCGTTCAACTACCCAGATAAAGAAATCTACTGGATGGACCAAACAATCAGATATCATCATCAACTAGCAACCGAAAAATTCGGATTGAAATCCGACACGTTGTCATACAAGGAACATTTCTGGTCCGGTGGAGGCAATGCGGGACCAGACGTCGAATGTCTATGCGCCGGATTAGAAATTTCTACGCTCGTCTTTATGCAATACAAAGTAGAAGGAGACAAGTTAACCAAACTTCCCATCCGAACGGTTGACACTGGATACGGGATCGAACGGTGGGCATGGTTAAGCCAAGGCAAACCCAGCGCCTTCCAAGTAATATACGGATCCGTTCTCGACAAAATATTCGAACTTGCTTCCGTAAAATTTGATGAAAAATTAGTCGCCGAAGTAGTTCCGTATTCAAGCTACATGAACGTCGAAAGAGGTGGGGATCGGGTTTCCGCGAGGAAGAAGATTGCGGAAATCCTTCACATGGACTGGCAATATCTGGAGAGGACGCTTACACCAATCGAGAACGCGATGACTGTCGCAGACCACACCAAGACAATCGCGTTCCTACTTTCAGAAGGAGTCGTACCCTCAAACGTTGAAGAAGGATACTTAACAAGGCTGCTCATTCGCAGAACCTACCGAATACTCCACCAATTAGGAATCGAGAATAAAATACTCGAGATCATCGATTCACAGATAGACTATTGGCGGCAAGATTTTCCGCAATTGCACGACATGCGGCATGAGATTGCTGAAGCGATAAAATCAGAAGAAGCAAAATACCAACGAACATTAGAACGTGGATCAGAATTAGTGAAGAGAATCGCAAACGAACTAAAACGGAACGGACAAACGCAAATCCCGCCCCAAACGCTAGTGGAATTATACGACTCACACGGCCTAGTTCCAGACGTAGTGAGAGAACTAGCTGATACCCTTCAAGTCTCCTTGAGCCTACCAACAGACTTCTACGGAATGGTAGCGCAAAAACATCTCAACAAGAAAGGCACTTCTCAAACAAAAACAGCTGACGAATACTCAACAATAGAAAGTAGGGTGGAACAACTACCTGAAACAATCCCACTCTACTACAAAGATCCGTTCAAGAAACAATTCGAAGCAAAGGTACAAGCCATATTCAACAACCTTCTAGTTCTCGATCAAACGTGCTTCTACCCAGAAGGTGGAGGACAACCAGGAGACACAGGGGAACTAGAAACAGCCAAAGGAATACTGAAGATAGTTGACACACAGAAGCTTGGACGAGTGATACTCCACCGTCTAGAAGGCAAAACTCCGGAAATCGGCGAAAGCGTTAGAGGAACAATAGACTGGAATCGGCGCATCAGCCTGATGCGTCACCACACGGGTACCCATTTGATACTGGGGGCAGCCAGACGTGTTCTGGGACAACACGCATGGCAAGCAGGTGCACAGAAAGGAGTCGAGACGAGTAGAATAGACATCTCGCACTACGAGCGAATTACTGAAGACCAAATCAAACAGATCGAACGCCGAGCTACAGAAGTTGCATTAGAAGACATACCGGTTGAATCACAATGGCTGCCACGCGATAAAGCCGAACAAACCTACGGTTACATCCTATACCAAGGCGGAGCTGTACCGGGAAGAGAACTTAGAATCATAAAGATTGGAAACTGGGATGTTGAAGCCTGCGGCGGAACACATTGCACTCGAACCGGACAAGTCGGGGCAATCAAAATTCTTCACACTGAACGGATTCAGGACGGTGTGGAACGAATCATATTCGCTGCAGGAACGCAAGCTCTCCGTGCGGCCGAGGAACAAGAACGAAAACTGAAAGACATCTCGTCAATCGTTGAAGCACCGGTTGAAAAACTCGGCCAACACGTTCAGACCCTAGTTACTGAAAACAAGAAACTCCTACAGCGCCTTGACAAATTATCAGGAGAATGGGCAGAACGCGAAGCGAACAGACTTCTCAGCATAAGCAAAAACATTGACGGATTAAAATTCTGCCAAGCGAAATATACGCAAAACGAAGAGAACGAGCTGATCTCGACAATCAATAAAATCACTGAACAGGCACCAAACGCCGTTGTGCTCCTGATTCTCACTAGAGACTCAACAAGAATTTTAGTCGGAGCTGGAAAGCAGGCGGTCAAATCCGGCATTCATGCAGGCAAACTCGCCACACAGCTCGCGTCACTAATCGGAGGAGGCGGGGGCGGCAAGGACTATTTCGGCCAAGGAGGCGGAACGAAATCGAACGTTGATCAAATCCTCACTAACTCCGAATCGCTGCTAAACTCGATGCTCAAGAAGTGAAAGTCATGCCTACAGATTGGAACAAACTAGACAATAAATGGCAAACCGAATGGACAAAATCAAAAATTTTTGATGCAGATCCAGATCCAGACCCAAACCGTCAGAAATGTTTCGTCACATTTCCCTTCGCTTACATGAGCGGTCCACTGCATGTTGGATCCGCATTCACCGCTGCCAGAATAGACGTCTATGCTCGATACATGCGCATGCGCGGTTTCAACGTACTATTTCCATGGGCTTGGCATTGGACCGGCAAAACAGTTGCAGGCGCAGCCGAACGAATCAGAAGCGGAGACGAGGAAGTCATTCGTCCAATAAGAGAAGTTGATGAAGTTTCAGAAGACGACCTGAAAAAATTCGTCGACCCAGTTTACATGGCACAATATTACACTAACGCAAACCGTGAGGCCGTGAAGAAACTTGGAATGTCAATCGACTGGAGAAGAGAATTTCACACAAGTTCCCTCCATCCCGCCTTCAGTAAATTCGTCACGTGGCAATATCTACGGCTACAAGAAAGGGGATATGTAGCAAAAGGAACCCATGCGGTCGTCTGGTGTCCGAAAGATGAGAGTCCTACCGGAGATGCTGATAGACTCCAGGGTGAGGGCGTGCGACCAGAAGAGTTCACACTTCTCAAATTCAAAATCGGAGACCTTAACCTCCCCTGCGCAACGTTCAGACCTGAGACGATCTACGGCGTCACAAACCTTTGGATAAACCCCGAAGCCGACTACGTAGAAGCCAACGTAAACGACGAACGCTGGATCATCAGTAAAGAAGCATCCGAGAAATTACTCAACCAACTAAAACGAATAGAAATTATCAGACAACTGAAAGGGACCGAACTGATTGGAAAAAAATGTTTAGACCCAGTACAACAAAGAGAAATCCCAATCCTTCCTGGCACATTCGTCAATCCAAATAATGCCACCGGCCTAGTGTACAGCGTACCAGCACATGCGCCCTTCGATTGGCTCGCTCTGAGAGATCTTCAAAGAGACCCGCTCACCATCAAAAAGTTCGGACTCATGTCAACTGAAATAATGACCATCCGTCCCATTTCAATCCTTTCAGTCGAAGGATACGGCGACTATCCAGCAGTAGAAATCGTCGACAAATTAGGAATTAAAAATCAGAACGATCCGGCTGGAGAAGAAGCTACGAAGGAGATTTACAAAGCAGAGTTTCACAGCGGCATCCTGAAAGAAGGATGCGGAATTTACTCTAAACGAAAAATCGCTGACATTAAACAAACGCTTGTAGTAGACTTCCGAAGTAAGGGCATCGCAGACGTAATGTATGAACTACCTCAACCAGTAATCTGTAGATGTAACACACGTTGCGTTGCTAAAGTTCTTGAAGATCAATGGTTCCTCAAATATTCGGATCCAAAATGGAAAATGCTTGCTCATGAAGCAGTCAGTGGAATGACCTTCTTTCCTGAAGAAGCAAGAAACTGGTTCGAAGAAGTCATCGATTGGCTTCAAGACTGGCCTTGTTCCCGAAAAACAGGCCTGGGCACACCTCTACCATGGAGTCCAGACTGGATCGTGGAGACACTAAGTGACTCAACGGTCTACATGGCCTACTACATGGTAAGCAAATTCGTCAACGCCCGAATGATCACAGCCGAACAACTCGCGCCAGAAATCTTCGATTACACCTACTATGGAACCGGACCAGTTGAACAACTTGCCAACCAATTCAACATCAACTCTACTGTACTCGAACAAATGAGACGAGAATTCCTCTACTGGTACCCAGTTGATTTGAGAAATTCAGGAAAAGATTTGGTCGGCAATCATCTAAGCTTCTTCATATTCCACCACGTAGCACTCTTCGATAAGCAATACTGGCCACGCGCAATCGGAGTTAATGGCTTCATGCGCAGTCGAAGGCCAACCGATGCATAAATCCAAAGGAAATTTTGTTCCACTCTGGAAGGCATGCGAAAAATACGGAGCAGACCCAGTCCGATGCACGATCCTCCTCGCGGCTGAAGGAATGGACGACCCCGACTGGCGTTTCGAAAACGTTCGTGACATACAAAACAGATTAGCAGGATTTCTGCGACTAGTCGAAGAGAACAAGGGAGCTCAGAAATCCTCTAACGCGCACATGGAATCGTGGTTGACAAGCAGAATCAATTCAAGAATCAAAATAATCTCCGAAGCTATTGCAAAACTGAAAACGAGAACTGCACTCGCCACAGCAATATACGATGTCTGGAATGATTTACGATGGTACCAACGACGTGTTATGACCCCGGACTCAGCTACAGTAAATCAGGTCATTTCCATCTGGATCAGACTCCTAGCACCATTCTCCCCCCATCTAGCTGAAGAGACATGGCATATGATAGGCGAAAAGGACTTCGTATCAACTACAAAATGGCCCGAGTACGACGCAACCAAGATTGACGAAAATACCGAGGAACAGGAAGAACTCGTTAAACAGATACTCGCGGATACACAAGAGATCGTTACAACGACCAAAATAACCCCTAAAAAAATCCATTACTACACCGCAGCTGAATGGAAATGGCGAATCTACCAAGAGGCCTTGCAAAGAGCGGAAACGCAACCAGAAACCTTGAACGGATTAATCAGAGACATGATAACCGCTAAAATGTTCAATCAGAAGGACCTGCCCAAGTTCGCAGGCAAAATAATCAACCAAGCACGAACAATGCCAATCAATCTACGAAAACGGCGAACTAAAATCGGTAAACTTGACGAACAGAAACTACTCATAAACGCACGTGAATTTCTGAGCCAGGAATTAAAAGTAAACGTTGACGTTCACGGAGAAGAAGACCATGAACTATACGATCCCAAGTCTAAAGCCAAATCAGCGGAGCCATACCGACCAGGCATCTTCATAGAATAAACCCATTATGACTTTAAGCAAGAATCGTACACTCAAACGGTCGGGCCCGTAGCTCAGTCTGGATAGCGCTCACTGGTAAGCGTCTAAAGCACAGGCCCTCTAAGCGCTAATCAGCGGGAGAAGCCTGGGGTCCGGGGTTCGAATCCCCGCGGGCCCGCCAAAATTTTAAGAAATCAGTTTTTCGCTTGTTGATAGCCGTCAACTACTTGCCAAACCCAGAATACGGCACCGTATAATGTTAGGACTATTCGGTAAGGTAGAAAGAAAGGATCTGAAGGGCTTGCCGTTACGAAGAGAGTTTGCCAGATGAGCGCTAACGTGCCAACGATGATCCCTGCAACCAGTATGGCCACTCCACGCTCGTTTTTTCCAGAATAGATTTGGCCAAGTCCAGGAACGATGAAAGATAGTACGGCAGCCAAGGCAGGATTTCGCGCATGTTTTCGAACCATTCGGCAATTGACCTTCTACGTTTCGTCCAGGTTAGTTAGGACGAGACTTATGAGATTACTGATAAGCGTCGTGATTAACCCAAATACTTCCTTTCGAGATATCGGACAAGCGGTTTGGGAACGTACTGATCTCCGAACAGCTTTTCCTGCAATTCTTTAGGCGAATAAGTCGCACCCCATTTGTGGACATGTTCCCTCAACCAGTTCTTCACAACATTCAATTTCCCATCCCTCACGGTTGATCCGAGTTCTATATCCTTCTGCAACCGTTCGAGTAGCATTCCAGACAAGACGTTACCGAGAGAGTATGTTGGGAAGTATCCTATCATCCCTCCGCTCCAATGGACATCCTGCAGTATACCTTCCGATGCTGATTTCGGTTTGATTCCGAGATATTTCTCCATCATCTCATTCCAGAGAGACGGCGCGTCTTCAACTAAAACATCTCCCGCAACAAGTTTTTTCTCGATTTCGTAACGAAGAAGGATATGAAAATTGTAGGTCAGTTCGTCAGCCGCTACGCGAATTGTATTCGGTCTAACCATGTTGAAGTACCGATACACTTCATCTTCGTCATAGGTGGACAGGAATCTGAGATGACTCTTAAGCATAGGATAGATGAGCCGCGTGAAGTCACGACTTCGCCCCACTATGTTCTCCCAAAACCTTGATTGGGATTCATGAACTCCAAGCGAGGTACCGCCTGCAATTGGCGTGTACTCAAGGGATCGATCGATTTGCAGATCGTATAGCGCATGCCCACATTCATGAATCACCGAATACATACTCTCTCTGAAGCTTTTACCCTCATACCTCGTTGTGATTCGCACATCCTCGAGAGACATGCCAACCGTGAAAGGATGCGTCGATACATCCATCCTGAAAGTCTGTTCAGGCATTTCTAGAAAACGGAGAACTTCCAGGTTCACCTTCTTCATAGCGTCCTGTTCATATTCCATCTCCTCAAGCGGATGAGTTGAAGGGAGAATTGAATTAGAGACAACTTTTTCCAAGATCTTCTTCGATTCCGGAATCAGACCTGAGAACATCCGGTCTACATCATCAGTCGTTAGATCTTCCTCGAACAGGTTAAGCAACGCATTATACGGATGACCGGCATAGCCGAGTTTGTCGGCTTCAGTCTGTTTGAATGTGACGATTTTTTCAAGGAATGGTTTGAAGATTGAGAAATCAGATTTTTTGCGTGCAGCTCGCCAAACCACAGTAGCTTCAGCGGTGACTTTTTCGAGTTCTTCGATTAGCCAAGGCGGGACTTTTTGGTAATACTCAAGCTCCCTGCCTAGAACTCGTAGAACGCCCTTCTCATGATCTCCCAGTTCCGGTAATTTCTGAACCTTAACAATTGATTGTTCGAGATTCTTCATATGCTCCTGTTTCATGAGAGCAATTTCTGCCTGAGCAAATCCTCGTGACTTCGCTCCCTCTATAGGCATGTAGGTTTCGGAGTCCCACTCGAATATTGCTGAAGCATGATTCAAGGCCCAAATCGGTTTGTAAGCTGACAACAGTTCTTGAAAAGCAGGATTCGGCATGGCTTCTACGCAACATAGAGTATATTTAATCAGTGCGAAAATTTTGTCTATTCTGAGATTTCAGCCACCACGGCGTTTTGCAGTTTGACGATATCTTCAGTTCTTAGTTCAAGAAGTCGATCTCTGGTACCGCCTCCGCAGAATATGGTCTCACGACTTAGCAGGCTTTTATCGACAACGACCTTCATCTTGGTCTTGTGGTGTATCGAGGGTGTTCCACCTGGTGGATAACCGCTCACAGACTCTGCCTCAGCAAACGATAACAATTTTACATTTGTCGTGTTCAGCGCCTCCGCAGCTTTTTTTATATTCACTCTGCGATCTCCGGGAATGACTAACAATGCAAACTCTCCGTCGTTGCCTCTGCAGACCAGATTCTTGGTTATTCTACTGAGGTCAATACCAGTTTCACGAGACGCGTCTGCGGTATGCACCGTCTCTGGTTTCGACACGAACTTATGCCATACATTGTTGTCGTTCAAAAAACCTTCAAGGTCTAACATGTCTTCAATTCAATCACATAGAACAATGAAAACTGTTCCATCGGATCGATAGGAACGGTTAAGCTAGGCTTCCTAGCAACAGTCCCCAACGAGTAGTTTAAGTTGGCAACGAAAAGAATCGCTTCCACGAAGAAACCGACAAAACGAAGACAAAAGCCTCGAACAACAAAGCCTCGAAAGCGACGCAAGACTGCGCCAGTAAAGACTAAACTCGGTCCACTGCTGGCCATTTTGACGCTCCTCTACGTTCTGCATCTGATAGATACCAAAACATACGAAAGGATAACAAAGCCCCTGCACACAAAAACTAAAAGAAAACGAAAAAGACGCTGATTCGACCCCTCAAGCCCATCGCTGCAATTTAGTCTCAAGAAACAAATACCTGAATCGTAACCTATGTGTCAAAATCGGTGATGTAGTCTGAGCAGCGAAGTATGCCCGTGCGGAAGCGGCAAGAGGCCTTCCGGTTTCTGCGTAGAATGTGGCAGAGGATACTGCAGCGAGTGCCAATTCACGCATCTCTACACACCACCACCAATGACTACTGCTGATTCGATCTTTGCTAACATGAAGAACAAAACGTAATTCTAAAGTTACGCACATCGATAATTTGGTGAATCATCAACACTCAATCAGAGTACGGTCAAATTGATTTCAAGACCCTACTTGATCTACGATGGTATTTGCAACCTATGCATTGGGTCAGTAAAAATCCTTAACATACTCGACAAATCTGGATTGATCAGATTCGTACCCTATCAGGAACTCTCGGCTTCGGCAAGAGAACGTTACGGGCTCACCAGAAATATGCTGCAAGGACGCATCCACCTCATCCTCGACAACAATTCAATCTCGAGCGGCTCACTCGCAATTACAGAGATATGTAATTTGCTTACACCTTTCCATTTTCTCTGCAATCTACTCAAAACGCAGCCGGCTCAAGTGCTCTACAACTGGATTGCAGAGAGACGATACAGAATTTTCGGCTGTAGAGATTCATGTTTCATCGTCGCAACAAATCCAACCCAAACGTTGTCGTAGAAGAATTCAGCTTCGTCTCACAAATACGATCGAGGGACTCAAACCTATTTTCTTTCCAATGTCATCTAGAATTTTCTGAAACTTGACATGTGAAAGACGTATTGCCTTCCCTCCTTTCGGAGGATACGGATCATTGAACACGACGTTTTCTTCATCAACGCCCGCAACAACTACCCAATGCGGAATATCCAACGAATGCACCACACCCATGTGTACTAACGCAATCGGCACAAACCCTGACTGCATATTGCGCGTTAAATCTAAAACCGATGGATGCTTGTACTCAATCCTGAGACCTCTGCCTAAAGCCCGCAATCGATTCTGTCGAATACCGAAGACACAGAGGTCAATTTCCTCGCGTGAAAAATGCGTGGCTAATCTGCGTTTCCAGGTTCTGTTCTCAAAAATTCTATGATGCCCCGTTAGCAAATGCACATCATATCCAGCGTCAATGAGTGGAACACACAATCCGTAAGGGTCAGCTCCTCTTACTCCGATCATATTGCATTGACGCCAAACTTCGAACTCCAATGCACGACTTAATCGAACCTGATGATCAAACTGTTTCATCACCATCAAAACGCAGGCTGGACCGCACGTGAAATCTGAACTTTGAGCATAGTACGGCAAATCAAACTTCAATTTGAATCCGCCAAACATTCATGGGTTACAACTAATTTTTTCGAACACTCCATAAACCCCTCTCTTAAGGCATTATTCTCATCTGGTATGAGGGAAATACAAAAAGAGGAGCCATGCATGCATTTGGTGAGATCCGTGTCCAAGAAACTAGATTTTGCGAAAGGCGAGCTGAATTCACCGCTCGGCAAAACCCAATACTATAACATCAGATCACAGGATCTTGGATACGACCCGGACTCACTTCCGTACTCGATCAGAGTTCTACTCGAGAACACGTTACGTTTCTCCAACATAATTCCAGGGGCAGCGGATGCGACGAGTTCGCTAACAAACTGGTCGACGAGTATCGGGAAAGATATTCCGTTCATGCCCTTCCGTGTACTCCTACAAGATTACACTGGAGTACCGCTGATCGTTGACTTGGCAGCGATGAGAACTGCCGGAATAAGAAAAGGATTGACCCCGAGCGTCGTAAATTCGAAAGTTCCAGTCGACCTCGTGATAGATCATTCAATTCAAGTCGACGCATGGGGAAATCAATTTTCAATCGTACAAAACCTAGACAAAGAATATGAGAGGAACTCTGAAAGGTATTCGCTCTTAAAATGGGCGCAGTCATCCTTCGACAAAACGAGAGTATTCCCGCCGGGTAAAGGGATCTGCCATCAATTCAATCTTGAATATCTCGCCAAAGTCGTATCCCTTCAAACAGTTCGAAGGAAAACTAACAGCATTTCCGGACACTCTAGTAGGCACTGATTCTCACACGACAATGGTAAATGGACTTGGAGTCCTCGGCTGGGGAGTTGGAGGAATAGAGGCCGAGGCAGTAATGCTAGGCGAACCATACTTCCTCCCGATACCAAAAGTGTTTGGTGTCAAATTCACAGGTCAGCTTCAAGAAGGAGCAACACCCACCGATCTCGTTTTAACGGTAACAGAAGTGCTTAGACATGAAGACCTAGTTGGAGCGTTCGTGGAATACTTCGGCGAGTCATACAGTAAACTCAGCGTACCAGATAGAGCAACAATCGGTAACATGTCGCCAGAATACGGAGCTACCGTCGGCTACTGCCCAGTAGACGACGCCACAATAACATACCTACTAGCCACAGGAAGAGACAAAGCGTATGCCGACTTCGTGAAGACGTATTGCGTAAAGCAAGGACTCTTCGTAAACCCTGATTCAGGGACGCCGAAATATTCCAAAGTGATAGAAATTGACTTAGACAAAGTCGAACCATCCATCGCAGGTCCCCGCAATCCAGATGAACTCATACCACTAAAGAGAGCACGGAGCACTCTCACAGACGTTCTGAAGAAATATGCGAAATCATCTCCCAATTCCACCAATCTGAGTCATGAAGGCAACCTTCGAGATGGATCCGTAGTAATCGCTGCCATAACAAGTTGCACCAACACTTCAAACCCAACCGTCATGATAGGCGCCGGTTTACTCGCCTCAAAGGCTGCAAAGCTAGGCCTTACCGCAAAATCGTACGTAAACGCAGCATGGCTCCGGGCTCAAATGTCGTAAGGGATTACCTAGCGAAAGTAGATCTTCTGTCTGAATTGGAGAACCTAGGATTCGACATCGTAGGATACGGATGCACTACATGCATAGGGAACAGCGGCCCTCTAAGGCCCGACGTGGAGAAACAAATTCGCGAAAAAGATCTCTACGTCGTCGCTGTTTTAAGCGGGAACAGGAACTTCGACGGCCGAATCCACCCGTTAGCCAAAGGAGCGTTCCTAATGTCTCCAATGCTAGTTGTAGCATACGCACTCGCGGGCAGAATTGATATCGATTTCTACAACGAACCGTTAGGCATCGCGAATGACGGATCGAAAGTATACCTCAAAGATGTGTGGCCTACCCTCAACGAAATTCAACAAATGGCGATCAAAGCGCTTTCACCAGACCTATTCAAAGAACGATACGCAGACGCACAAGTGGGCGATGAGAAATGGCGCAAACTATCCGCACCATCAGGCAAATCCTACGAATGGGATAACCAGTCAACCTACATTAGAGAACCTCCATGGTTCAAAGAAGCAAAACCGAAGAACACCGACATTCGAAACGGAAGAGCACTAGCTATCTTCGGCGACAAAGTAACAACCGACCATATCTCACCAGCAGGAACAATCCTAGCCGATAGCCCCGCTGGAGACTACCTGAAAGAAAACCATGTACCGTTCACCGACTTCAGCACATACGGTAGCAGACGCGGCAACCATGAAGTAATGGTGAGAGGCGGCTTCAGTAATATTCGATTGAAAAACATTCTAGCAGGCGGCAAGGAGGGAGGATGGACAACCCACTATCCCTCACGGAACCTACTGACAATATACGATGCTGCGATGCGATATCAATCAGAAGGAACACCACTAGTCATCTTGGCAGGAAAACAGTACGGTACCGGCAGCTCAAGAGATTGGGCTGCTAAAGCAACGATGATGCTTGGAGTCAGAGCAGTCATAGCTGAAAGTTTCGAGAGAATCCACAGAAGCAATCTGATAGCAATGGGAGTACTGCCTCTCGAATTCGTAAATGGACAAAACTGGCAGAGCCTAAACTTGAAAGGAACTGAAACTTACGAAATCACCGGAATAGAAAAGATCACCAAGCCTAAGACCAAACTCACCGTACTGCGTAAAGGATGCAGGAAGAGAGGAGTCATTTGATGTTGTGGCACGATTGGATAATGAAATAGAGATTGAATATTATCGTGCAGGCGGCATTCTACAGTACGTATTCAGTAAGCTTCCTAACAATTGATAACTCAATCCAAATCCTATTCGAGCGCTAATCCGATCTAGGTGCCTTGAAATGTTCCCAGCCTCGAGGTTCAACCTGAATTTCTCTGCCCTCATGAAGCGCTCGCACTCCTCTAAACCGATTTGTCACGATACCGATCGCTTTCAACCGCCCCTTTGAAGCTCGAACCGCCGAATTGAATCTGTTAGGGCGTACGGTCAACACTAAGTGGTATTCCTCTCCTCCGTATAGAGCAAGGTCAGCGGAGTTCAGACTATGGGACTTAGCAAATTTGATCGCGTCCTTGCTTACTGGAACTTCATGGATCAAGATACCCGCTCGACTAGCCACAGCTAATTCATGCAATGACCATGCCAACCCATCACTTGAGTCGATCGACGAAGTTAACGCTCCTGAAGCAGCTAACTTCAATCCAAGATCGAGCTGCGCACGCGGATGAAATACCGCCTCGTATACGCTCTGTGGGAGTTCCGATGGTTTCATGTCATACTCGAGAAGTGCCTTCAATCCTGCACTCGTCGCACCAAATTCCCCTGTGACCGCAACAATATCACCATCCCTAGCCCCTTTACGAAGCACTAAGCGCTTCTGTTGCGCTAAACCGAAGAGAGCGATCGATATTGTCAAATCTTCTGATTCGTTCGTGTCTCCGCCAACGAACGGGAATCGATATGATTTTCCAACATCACGAAGGCCGTTCGCGATTTGCTTTATGTCAGATTTCGTAAGCTTAGCTGGAAGCCCTAAAGCCACAAGACCTGCATACGGTCGAACGCCCTTAGCAGCGAGATCGCTAACGTTAGCTATCGCCGCTTTCCATGCCGCTTGACGTAGAGTCATGCCGGGAGGCATATCGGTGCTTCCAACCAACATGTCGGTCTTCAGCACCGCGACTCTATCCTTCGACAATTTTATCGCTGAAACATCGTCACCAAACCCCACCGTCGTACGCAAACTCGAGCCGAAAATATGCTGCAGGATTTCTATGATTTGATGCTCACCAAGTTCCCTAAGTGTCTGCAACATCGACCCTGCCTACCCTGTTCGTCTTACTATCATTTCATACGATGAAGTAGAAAAACTCGTTTGAGTCAGCTTGAAATATAACCCGGTCTTGGCAGTGCGATAAGCGAGACTGAATGAGGATCGTCAGATTTTCTGTCAACAATACAGGTGAAAGTTACGGAGTTTTGGAAGACTCAGAAATATCGCAGATCGAAGGCGATATTTTCGGTGACTGGAAAAGGACTGGATCTCCCTTGAAATTAGAGAACGTTCGTCTACTCGCCCCAATCAAACCTCCAAATATCCTTGCAATCGGATTAAATTACAAGGCTCATGCCGAAGAAAGCGGACAACCGATTCCACATGCTCCTGTGCTATTCATTAAAGCAAATACCGCTCTAGCCGACCCCTACCAACCAATAATACTTCCATCTATGGCTCCGAATGAAGTGGATTACGAAGCTGAACTAGCCATCATAATCGGAAAACTAGCGCGAAATGTGTCTGAAAACGAAGCGCATAACTACGTTTTAGGTTACACGTGTAGCAACGATGTTAGCGCCCGCGACTGCCAACTTCGCCTCGATGCTCAGTGGGCGAGAGGAAAGTCGTTCGATACATTCGCTCCGATGGGGCCCTGGATCGAAACTGAGCTTCAGGGAGACGTAGCCGGCATCCGGTGCCGGTTAAACGGAAGGACGATGCAAGATTCGAATACAAAGGACCTTATTTTCAATACCAGTCAACTGATCTCTTACTTATCGAAGTGCTTGACGCTCATGCCGGGCACAGCAATAATGACTGGAACTCCATCAGGCGTAGGTTTCGCTCGAAAGCCTCCCGTCTTCCTCAGAGCGGGAGACGTGGTAGAAGTTGAAATCGACGGCATCGGAACATTACAGAATCCTGTGAAAAAAGAAAACTAATCAATCGACGAGTTGCACTCATAACAAGATCTGAGAATAGTACGGAAGTTTCTTCTACCCGTCCGTCGGTCAATAACACAGCTAGTGAAGTGAAACTCCATGTCGACAATCAAGAAAGTTATCACATACGGCGAAATAATGATGAGGCTTTCAACGCCTGGCTTTCAACGAATACAACAAGCCCGATCATTCGACGTAACATATGCCGGCGGAGAGGCCAATGTTGCCATCAGCCTGGCAAATTTTGGTGTCCCAGTTGAATTCGTAACACGTCTACCAAACAATGAAGTCGGAGATGCGTGTATCAACTTCCTCCGACAATTTGGAGTGGGCACGACAAGGATTATTCGCGGCGGAGAAAGACTTGGAATTTATTTCCTAGAAACCGGTGCTTCCCAACGTGGCAGTAAAGTGATTTACGATCGATCAGGATCATCCATTGCCACCATTGAAACTCCGATGTTAGATTGGAAGAACATTCTTGCAGACGCATCATGGCTCCACATCAGCGGCATAACTCCAGCCATAAGCAAATCCTGTGCGGACTCTTCAATCGAAGCTGTAAGAACAGCACGATCAATGAAAGTGAAAGTGTCTGTTGACTTGAACTATCGCTCCAAACTATGGAAGTGGGGAAAATCAGCACAAGAAGTAATGACGGAAATCGTGAAATCAGCAGACGTAACTGTTGGCAATGAAGAGGATGCTGAGAAAGTGTTTGGAATTCAAGCTCCCGGAGTTGACGTAATGGCTGGAAAGGTTGACCCATTGAAGTACAAGGTCGTTGCTGAGAAGCTCAAGGAACAATTCCCTAACCTCGAAAAAATAGCCATAACCATACGAGGCAGCATAAACGCAAGCCATAACACATGGTCAGGAGTTCTGCTGGACGGTAACTCATTCTACACTGCTTCGGTATATGACATAAGTCACATTGTCGATCGAGTTGGCTCTGGCGACGCCTTTGCCGGCGGCTTAATCTACGGTCTACTCAAATACGGAAACTCTCAGAAAGCATTAGACTTCGCAACCGCGGCTGGCAGCCTCAAGCATAGCATACCCGGCGACGCAAGCGTAGTCTCCGTCTCCGAAGCCGAGACACTAATGAGCGGGGTCACGTCAGGACGAGTAGCTAGGTGATGGTATTGTCGAAGTTCACGCGACACGAAGTAATTACCAGAATGCTTGACGTTGGAATCGTCCCGGTCTTCTACCAGAAAGACCTGGAAGTTGCTAAGAAAATATTAGAGGCGTGCGGTGACGGTGGAGCAAGCATTGTTGAATTCACCAACAGGGGTGACTTCGCCCATCAGGTTTTCCTTGAACTATCCAAATGGTGCAGCGAGAGCCTACCACATGTCGCTCTAGGCGTCGGATCAATAATCGACCCAGGCACCGCCGCTATGTACATCAACAGCGGCGCAAATTTCGTTGTAAGCCCAATACTCAATCCTGAAGTAGTAAAGATATGCAATCGACGAAAAATTGCTCATTGCCCCGGCTGCGGAACCGTATCTGAAATCTCTCAAGCCGAAGAACTTGGCGTTGAAATAGTGAAAATTTTCCCTGCCGGAGAAATGGGCGGTCCAGCTTTCATAAAGAACCTGCACGGACCAATCCCCTGGGCACAAATAATGCCAACGGGCGGAGTAGAACCAACATGGGAAAGCATTTCCAGTTGGATAAATGCAGGCGCAGCCTGCCTAGGAATGGGCTCCAAGCTGATCAGCAAGGAACTTGTCGCAGCAAAAGACTTCGAAGGAATCAAACGCAACGTAGAAAACTGCATATCCTGGGTAAAGAAGGCAAGAGGAACACCATTATTCACCGGACTCGAGCACGTTGGACTTTATCCATCAAAAACGGCAACCGCCGACCAACTTGCTAACTGGTATTCTGAAGTGTTCGGCTTCAAGAAAACAGAAGGAACATCATCCATCTTCCTAAACGCGCAGCAGGGCAGGATTGAAGTTTTGAAGGAACCAATCCAATCCGAATGTCACGTCGCAGTCAGAGTCTCCAACTTCGAAGAAGCATGCAAGTATCTAACTGGACATGGAATCGAATTGGAGGAACCAAAAATCAAGAAAGACGTCAAAGCCGTCTACCTCAAGAAACCTGACAAAGCAGGCAACAGGGTGCACATCATATACACACCCTGAATAGCCTGAATCGGTCACGGTTCAGTACGTAAAATAATAAAATCACTGCGGTTGTGGTTGTGGCGTCTCTGGTGCCTTAGCCACCGGTTCAGCGCCAGCACAGGCTGATAGATGGGCTCGGTACTCATCAAGTCGAATCATCTTGTGGCAGCGAATACATTCGACGGTCTTCATTTCAGTCCGTACGGATTTATTACTGAATTTACGCCGCCCCAATTAGTTCACGCTCAATCCAATCATTGTATACGCTCCTATTGAATGTTAATTGTGGGTTGACGTGACATTCATTGTCTTGATGAAGTTGTGTTTGGATTGTTAATTGGACGGGCATTGACGAGTTGAGGAACTGTCTGTACCATTTTCTGTATTCTGATTTTGGACATGCTTTGAATCCGTTTTAGTTCTGGCATTTCTCGACTCGAGACGAGTGTTACGGCTATGCCTGCTGCTCCTGCGCGACCGGTTCTGCCGATCCTATGGAAGTAGGAATTGGGATCTCTCGGCATATCATAGTTAACGACGTGTGATACGCCTTCAATGTCCAATCCTGCGTGATGCGACATCTGTCGCTACTAAGAATCGGACACGTCCTCGTTTGAAATCTTCCAATGCACGGTCTCTTTGACCCTGGGATAGATCGCCGTGTATTACCGTGACATCGCGACGTGTTTTTCGAAGTCGATACACTAGCCTGTCAGCGCCAATTTTGGTGGAACAGAAGATCAAGCCACGGTCTAGTGATTTGTCTGCCATTATGTTGCAGAGCGCTTGGAATTTGCGTTCTGGGTCAACGAGATGATAGAGTTGCTCTATTTCTTCCACTGCGATTTCATCACGACTGACTAGAAGTTTTTCAGGATTGTACATGTGCTTCGCAGCAAGTCCAAGAATTTCATCCGGCATCGTTGCTGAGAACATGGCGGTTAGTCTTTGAGTGGGAGTTCGACTGAGGATGAATCCAATATCGTCTATGAATCCCATATCCAGCATTCGATCTGCTTCGTCCAGGACAACCATTCTCACGTCATCCAGAACGAGGGTTCCTCGTTTTAGATGGTCAATTATTCTTCCTGGCGTGCCAACTACAATGTGAATTGTGTTTTGGAGGGCTTCCATCTGTCCGTATATTGGTTGGCCTCCGTAAACTGCCAAAGTTTTCACGTGTAGGTATTTACTATATTTCCTTAGGTCTGACGCTACTTGTTGAGCAAGTTCCCTTGTTGGAACCAAAACAATTGCTTGAACAGCGTCCAAGCCGCTATCGATCCTCTGAATCATCGGAACACCGAAGGCAGCTGTTTTTCCAGTACCTGTCTTCGCTTGACCGATCACATCTCTACCGTCGAGAAGTGGGGTGATTGCAGCGACTTGTATCGGGAACATTTCTTGAAATCCAAGTTCCCTCAAAGTGCGAGTTATCTCTCCCTTTATCGGGAGGTCTTCAAACTGTTTCATTGATTTTTCACTTTTTGAAACCGCTTTACAGAAAAAGTAGAACGTCTGTGCTTCCTTTTTACGGAAAAACCGCGTTCTAGTTTCGCTGTGCAGAATCGATTTGATGTCCGCACGCGGTTTTCGTTAGCACGCTATGGGCAGGGGGACTTTTAAAGATGCTTACGGTGAGCACCATAATTGACACGTCATTCATGGCAATTACAGCTAACACATTATGGAAAAGTCACGCTAACTACGTGTGCACATAAGATAGGTGGGTTGGATTGTAACGATTTCTTTATGTCCACAAAAATGGGTCGATTGAATTTGTGTAAATAAAAAAATAGGAAAAAGGCGGAATTTTCCACGAACTTAAACTCGCGACTAATCGCCTTTAGTGAGTTTAATTTCAATCGTGGAAACGTTCCTTGTTTGACCCTCTTCACCTAGTACTTCTGTGCCAATGTTCACTTCTTTAATCGACAGCTTGCCGTCGAAGAAACGTCTACGGCACACTTCGACTACGTCAACGGCCTTCGATATGACGCGTCCTCGTGCCTTCACTGATAGTTCCTTGGATCCACTGTTGATCTGCATGACGATAGCAGTTGCGTAAGCTCATCAGAGGTTTCTGACCAATGAGTACGGTATTTGATGGTATGCCACTTCTAGAAGGGGGCCTTGGAGTCTCTGTCCTTTCTGTCAAGCATTGTTCACCTCCGTGTGGAAAGTATACTGGTAGTATTGCGGAAAGTCAGAAATCGGCTTCAGTCAATAAAAGCCTTCCTACGCCGCTCGATCTATCACTAGAAACCATGCATGCGACCGTTCAGTTGGATTAAATAATATGCCCTAACGTTACAGACGCAAAGAGTACATGTGTAATGGCGGAGAACAATCCAGAAAATATATCACAGGCCACATCTGATGTTGCGACACCTTCAGAGGAGACCAAGAACTCAACAAAACTGCAAATTGATCGACCCACAGACTTCAAGTTTCATTTAGCATACGAAGTTTACTCGAAAGCATGGGATCATAACTCGCTTGATTCAGTTCGAATAAAACTAAACGAACTCATATCTTCTCTAGCGAATGATGAAAACGGGTACACGGACTTCTACGGTCAAATGCAAGAATATCGCAGAGATTCAGGCGGCTTCAGGTCTGGCAAGTTTAGAATTGAGACATCCAGGAAACGTGATTACCAGAGGACTACGACACGGAACGATAGAAATCGCCGCCATAAATGACCGCAAACCTACAAGAAAGAATAGGTAGAATTAATTAGGCCCAGTCCCCGTACTGCCAGCTAAGCTATGTGTACGGGCTGAAGCCGACCGTCTAATTGTAATTAGATCGACGTGCCGTATTCACCCGAAGAACTAGCTGACCGAAATCGAGGTGAAACGCATGAGCGATCGTTCCTTCCATAAGCCAGTCGAAGAAGGGAAGGAGTACGAAGTCGAGATCAAGGAGACCAGCCGTCGTGGTGACGGAGTCGCAAGGATCGAAGGTTTCGTAGTCTTCGTCCCCCAAACTAAGCCTGGCGACAAAGTGAAGGTAAAAATTAACACCGTAGGCCCAAGATTTGCGACCGGTGAAGTAGTAGCCGCCCCATAGTAAGGACGGCTGAACCAGCAAATCTCCCTTTTCTTATTTCATTTTTTTACTTCAATTTTAATTCCGGATATTCTGCACTTAATGTGTCCCTGGAGGGAAGATGATTTGCCTCGCTTCCCAGTAACGAGGCCAAAGATATCTTAGCATGTCAGGGTTATTCCCATGTTTGACGCTTAGGTAGTATGAGATCAGATACAACGGGATTATGTTGAGGTAAGGTGACAGTGACTCGTTCCTTGTCGGCAGCTTAATCGAATTACAGAGTGAAGAAATGCCTCTATCGTCCTCGTCGACTATAGCGAGAACGGAAGCGCCATAGATCTTCGCTGCTTTCACCAGCGTACGATTTCTGTCGTAGCACTTGCCTTTCGGAGCAAGAACGATAAGGAATGTATCCTGATCAATCGACGCCCACGGTCCATGCAGAATCTGTTCAGTATCGAATCCCTGTGCTGGAGTGTAGGAGGTTTCCATAATCTTCAACGCCGCTTCTAATGTGTTTGCGAAGTTCGGTCCTGATCCGGCAATATAGTAACGTGCCTTCGTGTAATTCTGGCCTGCAATTTGCTTACACGCATTATCGGTCGACTTCAATACTTCTGACGTTAGGCTAGGTAATTCGTCAAGGGAAGTTTCAAGGTCTCGAGCAAAGCCAGCCTCATCCTTGCGGTTCAGTAATCCGATTGAGATTTTCGCGCATGCAATCGCAGCTGCCACGTAACATTTCGTGTGACATCTGGACGGATCTGGACTATTGCCTACGATGATCGTCTCATCTGCCGCTTCAGAGATAGGTCGATCAGGATAATGCGTAATCCCTACCCCGAAGGCACCCTTCGAACGCCCATACTTCAACGCGTCAACAGTTGCTTTCGTAATGCCGCTATGGGAAACCGCGACTAAACCCGTTTCCGAACTCAACGGATAACCGTGTTGCTGCAGTTCCAGCGAAGAAACACACTCAGACCTAGACTTCGATGAATGAAGAGGATATGCGCCCAACATGGCTGCGAAGAAAGCCGTACCGCAACCAGTAAAGTAGAGCGACTTCTTCTCACTAAGTCGTTCTGTTGCAGAAGAGATTTCAGCGTTCTTCAAGGTTTCACGAATTGTAGCGGGGATCTCATAAATCATATCATACGTTAGGAATGGATGCGAGGTACGATCCGGTACCAGCATGGGAGGAATTGGGTTCGACAAACGAATCACCGTACAAGAAAAGCATCTTTTCCTTAAAGCTTCCCAACACTCAGTGTGACCCACTGCATCACTCTAACCCGCGCATTCATAGGAAGAGTTTAGAAGTTCAAAGGGCCTACAGACACTTGGTGTTGGAATGAATTCTGCGGAAGTAGCAAGGAATCTTGACTCCGCACGCGAAGAACTCAACCTCAAAGAGAAAACATTAGTCGAAAAGAAAGAAGCATTCCTACAAAAAGTTCAAGCAATGCTACCGGATAAAATTGAACACACAATATCCGCAATAATATCTCACAACGCAGAACTCGTCGAAAAATTATCTTCGAACGAGTTAGCAAAAATGAAGAAAGCACTCGGAGAGGAAAAACCGAAAGCGATTGAAAAAGGCGTATCATCCCTCCGAGCTTCGGACTGGATGTGGTGTCCCTCATCCGGAACCGCAACAGGAAGAGCCCCATTCAGTTGGCCTGGAATTAACGAAGAAGGCCCGATATGGCAATCTCTCCAACCCTACAGCAAAGACCTGGAAACCATCCTCAAAAAATATGGCTTCAAACTTGAAGAACAAAACGCGAAGTTCTCAATCTCACCCTTCAAAGTAACCCTCCCGAAAAGTACGGAAGCGAAAAAAGAGGAACTGGACGACCTAAACCACGCAGTTGGAAAAGCGAATAAGGAATACTGCGACGCCAAACGCAAAGTAGCTTATCTTGAGCAACTGCTGAAGGAAACTAAGGCTCGAGAGAAATATGAGGCAGCCTAGCCTGCGACTCCCGAGTGGGCTTGGTTTTGCTATCATACAAATGCCAATTCCATCCACAGAATGATTCAGTTGGTTCGTGTCCTAAATGCGGTAAGCAGGTATGTGGGATCTGTTTGCCGCTGCCCGACAGGCCATGTAGAGCTTGTGTGGGCTATCGGCACGCGCAGACGCTGGCAACTGTTGCAGCAGCAACTGTTTCGATCTTCCTAGGAATGATAAGTCCACTTCTCGGCCTTCTCGGCATCGTGGTCCTATTCTTTTCGTTCCGCTCGTTCTTCAGATCACGTACAGATGCGGTCTTAGAGCCGCTGGCCAAACACAACCAACCCCATCCACACCCCAGTCCCGCCGCAGCCCAGTCAGGGTCACATTAGTAATCTGAATTTCTGTGAAAATTGTCGCTTGTGGACTGAGGACTCATACTGTAAGCAATGTGGAAAGAAGCTCAGCTGACGAAAGGAACTGCGGTATGTGAACGAAATAATGATTGAAACAATAATGACAACCTGGGAGGGAGGGTTATCGACCAATTTGCAGGTACAAGTGACGCCCCTGGTTCAGGTTTGTGAGGCCATTTATTACTCGAAATTCATGGCAGTCCTGACTAAAATTTGCGCCCCCAGTACTCTAAGAAATTGTTCACAGCGAGCATACTGGTTATCGTTACAGTTGTCGCTTTGATCGCTGGCGTTTATCTTCTTCAGAATTCCACGCAAATAACGGATAAAGGGGCAGTTGCGTGGGTTACATCATTCGACTTCCAACGAGACCCCGCATCCTATGATTCCATCACGATCCAAGTGAAAAATTTGGGTTCAAAACCTGCCGCCATATGCTTCGCCATCTTTGACGTGACGGGTAATTTGTGGAAATCCGCCCTGATGGGTGAAGGTTCGGCTGCTTGGACGATGACGGGGTGCAGTGATAGCGGTGGATCAAACCCCTGGCAGACGAATGGCGCGGTCGGTTCATTGCAGGTATGGACGATTCGATTTCAACCCGTCCTCCCCTCCACCTCAACGCAAAATTCATGGTTGGGACAGGGCTCTGTACTTGTTTACTCGAAAGATAGTGTTACGCTCATTGCGGCTACTGGAGTGATGAGTGTGATCGGAAGATCACGCACAGCCACCCTTCAATGGCTTCCCGCAGAATACGTATCCATCATAATCAACACTATCCTCAAACCTCTGCTCGCCACAATCACGTCTAACAGAGAAGAATGATCCTCAAGACTTCCAGTCAGCCGAACGGGAATTAAGTAAAAAAGAAATGAGGGGTGTCTCGTGGCGCGGACGAGACGTTAGTCTACTTTGACTTTTGGATACCTCTCTTAACGTCATCGAGCGTCATCGCTGGATGGAACTCAACCTTCGCGTTCAAGCCTTGGAATAGTGGTTCAGCAAAAACTGGAATCATGTCCGCACTGGCCATATCAGCTATGAAGAGGAACGTTCTATCCCCACCTTCCTCGTAGAAATATGCAGCTTCAGCTTTGATCTTGCTAATGTAATCTTCCAGGATTTTCAAGCCGTTAGGATCTTTAACCATCCTATTACCTGCTTCCGCGGAAACCTTGGCACGAATCAAGAATCTTATCGTCACTCACCTCTTCTACCAAACCTTCCACCCTCATCCACTAATTAGTCTTCACGCGCACAGGACCTCGGCCGCGCGCCTGCTTCAATTGGAGGGAGTGGGGGGGAGCTTATTTTTGTGGGGAAACCGCGTGAGTAACTTCCCGCATGTGGGATCGTTTCTACCGTCACCTATTAAATACGGACTCTGTACTGGGTATTATTGCGCAGCTGCTTTCTGGCGGTTGTAAGAGAAACTATCAGCATAGAGGCTAACGTGTTGGTTTTTGGTCATTGTGAGGACTGCGGAACGGAGCTAATTAACGAGCCAACTAGCAATTGTGGTCAATGCTACGAATGCGATGCTCAAGTATGCATAAACTGCTTGACGAACTACCACAATGATGAGTGCCTAGAATGTGATGTTAAAGTTTCCAAAGATGATCGCGATGGAGAGGATACCTTAGTCTCAGAAGGAATCGACACATACTTTGCGGAAGGTGAGCTTACTTGACTAACACAGACGTTGTTTTTTGGGCGTCATCAAGGGAAGAATCAGAAGAATCAACTGATTTCTACAACAGGAATCCGCTCGAGCCTCTTCGTGTGTGTGCGCACCACCAGAGCCACACAAATTCAAACTGAACCCCAAGTATGCTCGTAGTTGCAGTAGAGTCTCTGTTCGACCGGATTTAAGTTACTGGGGTGGGTGCCGCTGCTCTTTCCCTTCTGAGCCTCTTGGAGAATTTCTTGTACCATGCGTCGTCTTCCGGTGTGATGCTTGAGCCAACTCGTTCCACGGCTTCATAAAAGTCACGGCGTGAGACTTCTGTGGCATTCACATCTATCCTTAGTGCGTTCATCGCCGCTTCACGACAGATCGCTTCAACATCGGCGCCTGAATAGCCTTGAGCTTGCCGTGCGAGTTCGTCCAGTGTCATATCTCTCGAGAGAGGCATTGAGTGTGTGTGGATTCTGAAGATCTCCTTCAGTGATTCGATGTCCGGTGAGGGTACGTAGATTAGTCGATCAAACCTGCCTGGTCTCATGACTGCTGGATCCAAGATGTCTGGTCGATTGGTTGCAGCGATTACCAGAACATTCTGTAACGTCTCTATGCCGTCGATTTCCGTTAGCAGTTGACTGATGACTCGTTCGCTGGCTCCGGAGCCAGCGTAACCCAAACCACGCTTAGGGGCGATGGCGTCCAACTCGTCGAAGAATATTATTGCAGGGGAGGCGGTTCTTCCCTTTCGGAATATTTCACGAATAGCCTTTTCCGACTCTCCGACCCACTTGGAGAATATTTCAGGGCCCTTAACTGAAATGAAATTCGCTTCACTTTCTGTCGCTACAGCTCTCGCGAGAAGCGTCTTACCGCATCCGGGTGGACCGTAAAGTAAGATTCCCCTTGGCGGGTTTATTCCCATCTTCTTGAAGACTTCAGGTTTCTTGAGCGGCCATTCTACGGATTCCATGAGATCCTGTTTCACTCGCTTGAGACCACCGACTTCTGTCCACTGTACGTGTGGGATTTCCACGTAGATCTCGCGCATTGCTGTCGGAGTGATTTCTCTGTATGCCGACATGAAATCCTCTTTTTTAACGACCATCTTCTCCAGAATTTCGGGCGGAATGCGTTCTTCTTCTAGGTTGATTTCTGGTATGTAGCGTCGAAGCGCTTTCATCGCCGCTTCACGACATAGTGATGCGATGTCTGCTCCAGTGTATCCATGAGTCACGTCCCCCAGTCGTTTCAATTCAACGTCTTCGCCGAGCGGCATGTTCCTCGTATGAATCTGGAGTACTTCATATCTTCCTGCCTTGTCGGGGACTCCAATCTCGATTTCGCGGTCGAATCGTCCAGGTCGACGCAGTGCTGGGTCTATCGCGTTAGGTCGATTAGTTGCGCCTATTACTATGATGTTGCCTCGGGATCCCATCCCATCCATCAGAGATAGGAGTTGTGCGACAACACGGCGTTCTACTTCTCCTGTTACTTCTTCACGTTTTGGTGCAATGGCATCCATCTCATCGATGAAGATTATGCTCGGTGACGTCTCTTGAGCTTTTTGGAATATTTCGCGTAATCTCGCTTCGGACTCTCCGTAGAATTTTGACATTATTTCTGGTCCGGAGATTACGTGGAAGTTTGCATCCGATTCGTTTGCTACGGCTTTCGCGAGAAGCGTCTTACCACAACCCGGGGGTCCATATAGGAACACGCCTCTTGGCGGCTCGATTCCGAGTCGCTGGAAGAGTTCCGGATGTCTGAGAGGGAGTTCTACCATTTCGCGGATTCTTTGCATCTCCTTGTACAGACCCCCTATGTCCTCGTAGGTTACAATTGGGATTCCTTTCTTCTCTGGCGTCGGTTCACTCAGTACTTGGACATGGGCGGTTTCCGTGATCTTTACTGGCCCGTGAGGGCGGGTTCTTGTGACTATTAGCGGTACGGCGCTTCCAAAGATGGAAAGAAGCGTCATATCGCCTTCGATGAGCGGCATATCCATGAATCGTCTTTTGACAAAGCTGACGAACTCTTCGTCGACGCTTAGTCGTACGTCTGTTGGCGCGAACACAATATCCTGGGCGTCTTTCACATCTGCCTTCCGAACGTTGACGTACTCATTTAGGGAGACACCCGCATTTTTTCGGATGAGTCCGTCCATTCTCATAATTTCTTGACCTTGGTCCTCCGCGTAGGCCGGCCATGCGATTGCTACGGTCATCTTCTTTCCGTGAATTTCCACGAAGTCTGCCAGCAGTAAGCCCAAGTTTTTGCATAGTGTCGTTATCTATGCGTACCTTGCCGTGACCGATGTCCCGTTGTCTAGCGTCGGCAACTTTCAAAGATATTTCGCGATTGCTCATTTTCTCACTCTCCCGGAATTCATATTATTAGGACTCACGTCGATCAGACCTTGAATTGTGCCATTAAAATTACTTTGTACTCACTTTGATTCACACCGGTTCACTAGGCATTGCCATTAGTGAAGTGCTCGAGGACTGCCTCACGTACGGCAATACACGATATGGAATGGCTTGTAATAGTCTGAACAGCTGGTCGTAATTATGATGGTCGATCAGGTTGTTCTGAACGTATCATGACGCGATCTTCACGCCGCCGCGTGCAATGGCTCTTTCATGTTTCTTGAGCCAGTCCTCAATCGATTCAATAACAGCGGCTGACAAGCCTCCCTTCTTACCACCCTTCACCTTCATAGATACTATTGCGAACCGGAACTTGCGCTCTAAGGCATCGGGAACAAGAACTAACAATCTACCCATACTTCTCACCACAGGACATTGAGCGCTATATAGTGCTTTGTGTTCGGCTATATAGCACTTTAACGTGATAAAGAGACATCACGTTTCAGTAGTATTCGCTTGCGCTTTCTTGTCGGTTGTAGATGCCTTGTTAACCTTATTACACGATATGGATCATATTCTCCTGATACTATTTGGCTAAGATGATGACTCGAAAATGTCAGGAATGCGGAATGGCATTCAAACGTATGGCTGACGGCGTATGGGAACATGTGAAACGTCAACATCGATCGTCAGTGAAACATAAGCGGAGAAAAGCTGCAAAGTCACGACGAACCTGATTGGCACGACGTTACGTTCGGTTCTGCAACAGAGAATCGAATCCATACGATAAACGCTTGATTCCGTTATCGGGTGTTTGCTGCTGTTTCGTATGTTATGAGAGTTTTCTCTTCAAGTGTTTCTTGCAGTTTTGAGATGGCTCTGTGAACTTCCGTCTCTTTCTTGGCGCCGGTGCATACGAGTTTTCCGCTTGTGAAGATCAGTATGACTACTTTGGGATCGTCCATTCGATAGATCAGTCCTGGGAATTGTTCGGGTTCATACATGGTGCGTTTCAGTGTGTAGGTTACTTTTTCCAAATCAATATAGCCGCCTAAACCTACGGACGATACTATGTTTTGAATCTGAATCTCAGGCTTACCCAGAATAACGATTCCGCCACGTTTGAGCTCGTCCACAACTTTATTGACGGCTTTGCGAGCCTGTCGCTCCGACTTTGAGCCAGTACAGACCATTTTGCCGGAACTGAAGACCAAGGTGGTGGCCTTCGGTTTCTTCATTCGATATACTAAACCCGGAAATTGTTCAGGCCGATACTCAACGCCAGGGAACATTCGAACAATAGAGTTCAGGTCAATATTCTGATGGAGAGCCCCTGTCGCGACCACGTTCTCGATGTTGATGTACGTTCGCCTTTCAACACGAGGTGTCACTCCAGAAAGCCCTTGATAAACGCCTGACTGCTCACCACATATAAGCCCTCTTTACAACCATCAACGCAGAGCGTTGGTAGTTGTACGCGACGGATAGGCGGTTAGATTACTTGCACAACAATAGTGACGAGTACAATCGCATCTCCAATCAGTAATCCGAATCCCTGCACGGTTTACGTTGGCTTTCAAGGCACGTTAACCTATCAGGGATCGTCGCAGACGAGTTCCGCGGGTACTTGCACGAACACGATAACAATTACTAGCACTGTCGGGCAAGCTCCACCACCGTCAGCTGCTACTCTGCTTGGAGACTGCTACGCGTTTCGCAACAGCAAACGGAACCGCAATCTGGTTCTCTGTGCAGCAAGGAATAGCGCTTCTCGTAGCCTTTCTTGGTTTGTTCCTAATCTTCAAAAAGTCCGTGTCCCTACTTTTTGACCGATGAAAATTAATCATTGGACGTATCGCCTTTATGATTATTTCAATTAATACGTAAAAAACCAAGAATATTGACGGTGAATTGCTTAGAAGTTAAATGAGTTGATTTGAAGGCGACTTAAGCACCGATCGGATTGCTTGCCGTTAGGCTAGTTATCATTCTGCTGCTGATGTCGCTGATCACTGAACAGGAAACCACTTAGAATACCAAATCCGGGTGCTGACACTACCCGCTTGGGGGGGGAGCCCACTTTTGTGGGTACGCAATCTAGACGAAAAACTCGTTCAGGAGTATGGATTTATGATTATTCGCTGCTCGCTGTTTAATGATCCAAGCATCGAAATGGCCCCGGTTCTGGTTGTATCGAGCTATTAGAGAATCTATTCCTCCTTTTACTGGGTACCCGTAATGCAGTGCAAAGCTTTCGTTATCGAAGATTACTTTGTTAGGGTAATGTTTCATAACTGTCTCAATAAATTCAATGTCACTCCTCCTTTGATATCCTAGGTTAAATTTTCGAACCAACCTTCGACGTAGAGCGGATATAGTATAGGTTCGGATGTGTTCGCTAAGGATAATGTATCCCTCAGCGTCCACTAACGCTGGTTGAACCATCATGGTTTCTTGATTAGCGAAAAATTCATCGCAGCGATCTAGAAAATTTTTTGAAAGTTTCACATCGTCAGCCACTAAAATCACGATTTCACCCTTGGCCTTTTCAGCAGCTTGGCGCCAGACGAAATACATCTCATTCGCCTTGGGTTGTTTGAAGTGGTACACTCTTCCGATGTTAGTAGTAAAATCGGGACTTGTAGTGGCTATCACTAGCTCGGTATCGTGCCGGTTCTCAATGAACCAATTGAAGTTGTTAAGGCATTCTTGAAGTGTTTCCCTTTTACCTACGGTCGAGAGAATGAAGCTATATTTTATCGACCCTTCCCTCTCGATTCCGTTGAAATTCCGGAACCTGTTTGTGACGTTTCGCAAATAATCAGCAAGGTAGTTGGAGTGCCCAAAAGATGAGTCGAACTGATCGTTCGGATATAGGACTTTGTTGATGTGGCGCCCCAGAGGGATCTTTCGTCCGATGCGAAGGGATAGGCTATTTTCTAGTTGATCTATGTGGTTTTGGAGTTGAGCTATCTTCTCGTTCGGTGACCGGGGAGGGTTCCATGTTCCAAAGGAACCATCAAATGTTTTCGCAAGGTTCCAGTTTCCGTCTTCATCATATCTCGTTAGCCTACTTGAGTCTATAACAAAATAATCTTTGTCGGTACCGTAATTGTCGTATTGCTTGTGCCAACCTTTTCTTAGCTCGTCTGGTGAATATCGCGGTAGTCTCTCATTGAAGATTTTTCTCAGTCCATGCTCATATGAACGGATCTTGTAATGTCGTAGGATGAATTTGTTTGGAGAAATTTTAGTATCAACTTCGCCGGGCAACTTGGATTCATGGCCGTGAGTTTCAAAAATTGGCATTTCAGGGTACATTTTCCAGCAACGAAATTGTTCATCATCCTGCCAACTGTAGTAGCGGAGCCGCTTCCGCACATCAACTTCTTTACTCTCGTAATCTTTCTCGGTGGGGAAAAATTCGAAATTGTTGAACTGAATCATATTAAACCCCCTCTCCTCCTCCAGTTGGATGGCTCCGCTGAGAGTTAGGCCTCGATAGGGAGATTCAAGAAACTCATCTGCTCCAGTAAGCAACAGCCAGTCCGGCGAATATTCAATCGCCATAGCGTGCAGTATTCTAAGCATTGACATGGCTTCAAATTTCTCGCTCTCCATACGCTGGACGGCAAGTGTGCCATTACCGATATGATCCTTGATGATCTGGTATGATCCGTCGTTTGATCCATTGTCCACCACAACAAGCTCGATTCCCTGTGAGAATAAATGGTCAATTACCTGTCCAACGATGTCGGCTTCGTTGTAAACGAAGCATCATTCCAACAATTCTCACCGAGCATCACGATAGAGGATCTATTGTAGAGAGAAACATAAATGGTAAAGTCAATGGAGAATGAGTTAACATTCCGGTGCTTAGCGTTAACGTCTTATCGTTTCTTCATAGATGCGCAGTTGGTTCTTAGCAACCAACTTCATTTCACAATTCTCGAGGACCCATTGCCGGCCTTTTGCTCCGAGTTCATTCCGCAGTCCTTCATCTTCAAGAGCTACCATCTGTCGATATATTTCCTCAGCCGTCCTTGCGTTCGCAACTGGCGGAAGCTCCTTGTGATATGGAGCCCATAACCCGGGATTGACGAATGCTGCGACGGGTTTACCGCAGGCCATTGCTTCTGGCGCCAAAAGGCCGAGAGCGCCGAGCTTAAACTGGTCAAATATGATGTCGGCGGCGTTGAAATGTCTGATGAGTAGGCGTTTATTCATCAAGGGCAACCATCGAATCCGTTTTTCAATACCCAATTTCTTGATCAATGCCAAATGTTTCGGGAGGTCCTCTTGTTTTGGCCCCCAATTCACTAGACGAAGAACGGCGTTTGGTTTGCGTTTCAAGTAACGTTGGAAGGCATAGAGCACAGATTCGTTTCCCTTAGTTGGGTCAGGTCTGGAGGGCATCAGGAAAACAGGTGATTCATCTGGGCTGACCGAGAGACCATGCTTCTCTAGCGGCCGATACATCTCTGTATCGATGGCGAAAGGTGTGTAAACGAGTTTGGATGGATCATAGCCTTTTCTTACGAGTAGTCCGTAAAGGTCCACGGTCGCAAATAGAATTTTGTTGGCATGTTTGTAGCCGACTTGTGCGAGTTGATTTGCAGGCGACGCGTAGATCGGATCGTGAAGATACCTAATCCAGCCAGCTTCATAGATGATGTAGGGCTTGCGCAAAATTGCCTTGTACCTAGGCGCGAGACTCGCGAAAGGAGCTGTGCCCCACGACCAGGTCGTAGTCTTTAACCAGTCGTATGAATTGCCGCTCAGTCTCATTCCCCTGCCTTTCTCTTAGGGAGGTCCAGAACTTCAACAAGTTGAATGAATAGGATCGGAGCCAATATGCGAAATTTCGATGCTCGTACGTCATGCGACTGATGACGGAGTCGACGTTATTGGCGTACCAAGGTCTTGACATTTTGTACATATCGAAGGTATGAACATAATTCGGAATTGACCAGTTCTCGTTGAGAATCTCCCAATTAGGATTGTAATCGTCTCCAACTTTACTGAGATCAATTTCGGCGTCTTCCCACTGGGGCAGGCTGGCCACGTGTGCCGGATACTGAACAATGAGATGAGCGTCGGTACCGATTGCGCGAAGCCCTTTTACTACAGCCCAGGCATCATTGGCCATGTTGAATACATGGGCGATTCTCAAAGACCTGTCGGGCCTGGTGAAATATCTTCACTTCTCGATGATTGTTCTTCGCAAGCCCATCTTCAAACTGATTTTCGCTTTCCATCCCAGCTCTCTCTGAGCTAGTTGGGAGTCGTAACGCATTCGACGGATGTCCGCTGGTCGGGGTGGGCCGTGTTTTGGATGAAGTTTACTTTTTGTTATACTCGCCATCTCCTTCCATAGACCGTTAATGCTAGTCTCTGTATTTGTTCCAAGGATGACTTTGCTTGAAGGGGCCGTACCATTCAGCAGAGCGTTCATGCCCGAGATCAATCCGTCTACGATGTCTGATATGTAGATGAAGTCTCTTGTTTGCTCTCCGTCGCCGTCAATCGTAGGTGGTTCCTGTGCTTTTGATGAGTTTCAGGAAATGGGGGATGATCGGGTGCCAATTGATTTCTTCATGACATGATTGGCGCGGCCCATAAATTGATGCGAATCGCAATACAAGAGTTGGAACGTTGAATTGTTCACTGTAGATTCTTAGCAGGTTTTCGCTGCTGAGTTTATGCAGATCGTAAGGCGTTGATGGCATGTCTGGATACGTTTCATCGATCGGTAGCTTTCGTGGATGGCTTACAATTCCTGTATTGGAAGAATACACGATTGGTGTTCTGCGTGGGTTTCGCGTACTCCAACGCATGTAAAGTCGCGAGGTAATTTACCTGTAAATCTCGATACGGGTTTTGGAGGCTTGCTGATCGCGGAAAACAGGCCAAAGCAAAAATGAAATCATGTTCTTTGAGATTTCCCCAAGTCTTTTGTACGGAAACGTCGCCGACAATCAGCTCAGCATCCTTATTCACATTCTTCCTGGAGCCTGATGAAAGATCATCCAGTACGGTAACAGAGTGGCCGTCATCACAAAGTCGGTCGACAAGATGGCTGCCAACAAAACCTGCGCCACCCGTACAAAGTACACGCAATTCACTGTCTAGCTCCGGTAGATGTATGGCTTCAGATTATCTCCGTACCGTTTTCTCATTTTGAGATTTACTTTATGTGCGGCGTCGACAAGTAGGGGAAGGTATCCTAATTCTTTCGCGGCCCAATTCCTAAAAGCCTCCGTGTCCTTCGGTAGACAGGGTCCTCCATACGCCTTGCCGTGAAAACGGTAGATGCTTCGCAAATGTGGGGAGGATAGGTCGATTGCGCGAGCGATTCTATCTGAATCAACCCGGTAGCCAAGTTTCTCTAGTTGTTTGGTGATTAGGAACAGTTCGTTCCAATAGGAAATCAAAACAGCCGAAAGCACATTGTCAGCATATTTGATCAATTCGACCGTTTCGTAGTCCCCGTAGAATATTGGTCCATCAAATTCACCGAAGATCCTGCTTACAGTATGGTTGGGTGAGCCGTCTTTTGTTCCAATCAAAATCCGGACCGGGTGAAGTGCGTCGTAATCTAGTCTCGCCATACTATAGAAGCTGGGGCAGACGACATACGGAGCCGCAAGATTCGTACTAATTTTTCGGGCGGTTAACGGAGGGCATGTGGACGTTTGCACTACAACGCCCGAATAGTTGGCGTCTGTAAGGTTGTTGACGACTTGTTTCAGAATTTCCAGATTGCAATCGCCATTGGATCTTCCTTTCTGTGGGAACGCAGATGAACACTGCATCGGTACTCAGAATTTCACTGAAATCCAAGGTTGTCTGGTATCCTCGTTTTCTGAGTGGTCGCAGTTCCTTGTCATCAATGTCGTGAAAGACTACTGATGATCGTGGGCTACGAGGGCCTTACCCAGCGCTTTACCCACTTTACCTGAACCGATTATTCCAAGCTTCATTCTGCCTTTACGACGCAACATAATCCCTTACCTCTTTCGTGGCATTGTGCCTCAATGATTTTTTGTGTGTGTGGGTGCGCACCATTCATGCTAGGGATTGCGAACTATACTGGGAATCTTGCCGGTTATTGGCAGGCTGATCTCCACGAAACCGGAGTACCTATTCTTCTTGTACCAAGGTGTTTGAAGTATGATCTTTCTTGTACGTCCTTTTTTGACGATATACACGTTGGTCTGACGGTTCCTCATCATGCGCTTCAATTTGCTTCGAGCCGGTTCGGGATGGCAATCCATTAGATTTGAGCCGATAAGCTTCCTCCCTCCTACGGCGTGAAAAGATTTCACCGCAACTTTGTTCAGCTCTAAAATTATACCCGTTCTATCGCAAACCGTTATTGCACCCGGATATTCTTCGACCCATCCATTCCTTTCAGTTGCCGCCAAACTGCTCGCCTTGGCTGCAGTGGCGCACTACATTATACACTTAATGTCATTTCACGAACTTGCAGATTGAAGCTTGGCATCTGTTTAGACGAAGGTTTGCAATTGAAACCGTCGAGGTTGCAACCCTATACATTACTTGATTGGAACAAGTCAATGCTACACCTGTAACTCAGAGTGTTTATGAGACTGAGTTTGGCGTGAGCCTCTTGATGAGACTCATTTGGAATCGAATCCAGGGCTCGCTACCAAAAGGAATTCGTTAAGTCGATTCGAAATAGTGGGGCATCTGCTTGCGGTGGTCTCTTACTTATTTTGCCTCGTTATGCCGTTCTGGTCTACGATAATGGTGAGTGTACATCCAATTCTGTACTTACCGTTACTAACTTGGACGGTTCTCTTTGTTCTTTCCTTCAAGATTTCGACGCCATATGTTAGAGCGACTCTGCACGTCACTTCGCTGATCATTTTCGTAGCTTGCTCTGCAGCTTTCTATTATTACCTTACACGAATCATGGACAACGACTTGCAATTTTATTTTGATCCTGTTCCATTCGCCACGCAAATTCTAGACCAATCCGTTCAGGGATTAATGTTTGGCATTATTTTGGGATGCATGGTCGGCGCGATTGCGCCATTGTTCAATTCGTTCTCAATATCAGTCTATGAAACTTGTTGCAAGATAAAGAACACGTTGCTAGGACGCACTAATGACATCGACATTTCAGTGCAGCCTCAGCAAATCACTGCACGCTCGTGATTCCGATAACGGCGTCTGGAACTTGGTCAAGGACAGTATACAATTCGCTATAACGATAGGAGTTATCTATTACAATGTTTGGCCAAGCAAACTGTTAGTCTGTGAACCGATAGGCTTCGGAGAGATCTCTGTTGCTCTTGTCGGAATGTTGTCGCTGTCAATAGTGATCCCAGCGGCTTTACGGTCGCTTGACGTTGAGGGGTACTGCATCTTAACACATTCTGGAAATGCTAAACAAAATTGCGCGCAATTCTCGGAGGTATTCAGAAAATTCTTTGCCCCATTTGCATTTCCATTCTCTTCAGCGGTCTCGATTCTTACTGCGATCCTGCTAATTCAGGTAATACTTGGCAAACTTTCAAATTGGATTATTTGCGCGGTTAGCAAAACTCCTTCAGTATTCACGGTAAGCACATTTCTATTATATGGATGGTTGACGATCGCACCAGCATTTGCAATAATTGCATCCGCTTATTTTGCAGATTGGATCATTCAACTGCATTTCACCTGCCGTCGAAGATTCTTTTTGTCGTCATAGGACTTGTCTCGATAATAGCGTCCGTCATCTTCGCAACCTACTATAGTGAAACGACGGAGGCGGTAATGTTTGTTAGCGATTGGTTCGGATTACGTTTGATACCGTGGCTGAATCCTTTCGACAATTTGGTCGGAGGCCCATTAACGGTACCTATCTTGGCAGGCGTAGTTGTGTTGGCAACGATCATTTTGTACGACAGTGGTCTTGCAAAGCCGACCTTGTTCCGAGCAGCATTGGTATCAATAATCGGACTATTGAGCACGTGGCTTTTTATCTCTCTGGGTCTCGATACCACTTTCGGCGAGTACAAGGTTGGAGCACTTTGGATTCCAATCTCTTTACAATAAACTGTGCCGTCATAATTTTCGCAGTCAAGCCAATTCTAATCTCGACTTCTAAGCTTAGCAGACCCTGAAAAGCGGTGGCAAGATCCAGCACATGCAAACTCGTTACCCTCCTCGCGAGTCTCGAGATTAGAATAAGTACTCGAGAGCCGGAGTGGGTGGGCCATGACACCTCATCAATGCAAGACCTGTGGTGCTATCATAACGAAGGAGGAGAATTGGGTGTCTCGGAAGGGTTCGTGTGTCTGGTGTGCTAGTGGACAGGGGTAGCGTTATACAAGTGACTCCTTCCGTACTGGATAGCGTGTTCATGAATCTGTCTCGCAATCCTCTCATCATCAATAATCCAAACCGACTGAGTACTCTTCCCACTCCTGACAATCCTATTCTCTTCTAGGATTTTCCAGAGGCCTCGGTAGAACGCCATCCTCCTCGCCTTCGACTCAACCGGAATATCATAATCCACAACCCATAACGGCCCACCCGCCCTCAATATGTAACACCTGTAACATGTGTGTAACACGTGTTACAAATAAACGTGGTTACACATATTTCAGGCTTCTGAGCAGTCGGAAGCCTTGCATCTGTTGAGACGAAAGTTTAGCGGCGATAATGCGGCGCTCGCAGAGCTCTACACTGTCGGAGTAAAGAAAGAGAGAGATGCCCTCAGGAGTCGACTTACAGGCATCGAGAACTGCGTCGGTTACAAGTTCATGCGATTCTACGGCTCCGTAATTGACCAAGCCTTACCGGACGGCACAAAACGCGGAGAGGTTAAAAAAAGGCTCTTTAATCTTCTAAGAAGTTCGTTGTAGGCAATTGATTCTAACTTCAAAGCGCGTCTGACAGAACACTTACGTTCTGTGCTTGCTGACTAGATGCGTATCGTAGATCGCTAGACCGCCGATTACCAGAGTGGTAACCGACGCAAAGGTACCGTCACTCCGGAAGGCAATTCGATCGGGATCTTCGAGTCAATTAGGTAATCGAAACTTTCGTAAATTGTAGACTGGAATTACTATAATTCGAAATCAGGTTCATCCGTGAAATGTGATTTCTAGGTTGCGGGATTCGCGAGGAAGTCAAGGCCTAGGGGGATCTTCCAGTCGGGAAATATTGTTTTGAGCGTTTGGTTCGCCAGGTAGGTGTTTATGTTTTCTTGACCGTGAAATACACGGACGTATTCGCTTCTACGCATGATTCCATACCATGCGTAATCATGTCTGCTATAATCATACATGGCATGAATTCGTCTTGCTGTATTACGGAGTTTGAGTTTATCCAGCGCTTTCAAGATCAACGGATTCAGCTTCCGCATTTTCAAGATTAATGGATTCGGTTTGTACATGTCAGCTTCCGGAATCGGTGAACCGTTCGTGATGTTTATTTCCATCTTTCTGACGTTGGCCTTGCAAAATTGTCTCTCAAATCGGAGAGAGGAGGGTAAGGTTCTCCAAAACTCTGCTAACTCTAAGTTCCACAATGGAAGCCACCAGTCGTAACCCCAGAATTCATAAGACGCGGACTGAGTTAATGAAGAATTTCGAATGTTCTTGCCAATACAAACGATCGAAATATGTGATCGCCTGATCTGTAGACATTGTTGAAGGTGCTTCTATCAACTGTTTAAGCTTCGACGTTAACCTTGGTCTTATGCTTTCGTTCTCGCCAGTACAGCCAGACCAGTCGATCAAAGTGTAGAATCTGTCGCATATCTCTTTGATCATTTCGTCGCTGTTTATTCTGTTGGAGTTTGACCATCCGGTTGGCAGGGTCGGATTTGCACGTAGAGCCATGTGGCCAGGTATGAATACACTGTCCTCAGGGACCACTCGCGCTTTTTTAGTTCCCAGACTGCTGGCCAATCTTGAAGGTGCGGTGTTGAACAGAGACCGTGTGCGAATCGTACGTAGGCTTTCCATTCTTCGCTGGTGTACCAGCGAAACCAGTTTCGTTACTGTACGAGATGAATTCCCAGGGGTATCCCAATCGGTCAGCAACCGTCTTGCTAATCTCAGACTCACGGTTTCCTGGACGTCCGTAAGTAAATGAGATTACATTTTTTGTATCCGAGTTGCTTGAGCATGAGTAGGGTTAAGCGCGAGTCTAATCCGCCGCTGAGAGGAACAACTATGGTTCTTCCGTTCGCATATTCGATCAGATGTAGGAACGTCGTTCTGAGGATTCTATCGTGTTGCTGTGTAAGTTGATCATGGCTTGCCGTCGTTCGAGCGACGTTACCAAACTCGTAGAATCGAACCGACTTCTTGATTAGCCCACGTTTCGGGGCCTTTGTTAACGCGATGACTTCGCCTGCTTGAATTTGCTTTCTTTCGGTGAAAGCGTATCGCTGCCTGAAACGATTCCGGATACAAGGAATTCAGTCCGGAAGGTTCATCGATTCCTTCGTCACGGACTTGCTCTCGAACCCAACAAGCATCTTCGCTTGCATAGACGTTGTCTCCCTCAACGGCATAGAATAAGGGAAGACTTCTCACATGATCCACAGCCAAGAACATTGTGTCCGACAGGACATGAACTATCGCGAAGAATCCGTTGAGTCGACGCAGGAATGAAACTAGATCCTCTAGCCGGTGGAACTGTGCAACGTGTTCTGAGATCTCCAACCCTTTCAGGAGCCGTCCGTCCAGAACAGCACTCCCTCCGTGTAGACAGATCCAATCCTATTCCAAGGAGGGATGTTATTCGCTGGATGAAACTTGAATTGGTCCTGGTCGGCAATTCGATCTCCGTCTCGCTATTTTCCATGAGTACGTGATTGCGAGAATATTCTGCAAAGGAGGCAATGAAGTTAGGATTGCAGAAAAGAAGAATTCAGCGACATTTTCTGATGGCTCGAGTGCATGATGTTTCTGAAGACGTTCGAGCAGTTTCTTCAGCGCCAGGTAGAGGCGGATAGGCGGTAATCGATAGATAGCGTCAAATTGACGTTGTAGGTCTGCCCGGACTGCATCAATATTCTTGGATAAATCTTCATTGGAGAAATGATCATCTTTGTTTGGCGGCTTCCACGCACCGAAGTATGCATCAAACTTCTTCTCCAAGACCCATCTGCCATCCTCTCCATATTTGCTCAACTTCAAAGAGTCGGCTATGAAGTAGTTTGGATCCGGTTTCAGGTTGTTATAGTGGCCATGCCAAGGGATTGCGCGTTCTTCTGGATCGTATCTCGGCAATCGCTCCTTGAAGACCTTTCGCATGCCGTGCTCTAAAGATCGAAACATGTAATGTCTTGAGATGAATTTTGCTGGGAAAAGATGTTCCACGATGTCTTGCGGAAAAGTAGGTTTGTGCCCTCCTGTCGCGATCAAGTCGGTTCCTGGATAATACCTCCAGGCCTTGAAATGAAAGTCACTATTCCAAGTGTAGTACTTGAGCCGCTTTCTTACATCCGGTTCATGGCTATTGTAGTCTTTCTCGGTCAGTACGAAATTGAAACAATTGAATTGAATTAAATTGTATCCTAACCCATCTACCTCCCCAATAGATTCCCGAGGGTCTTGTTTGGAAGAGGTGATTCCAAGAATTCGTCTGCACCAAGACGAATGATCCAATCGGGCGAATGCGTCGGTAATATACTGAACATTTCGTTCCATAGAGCCTTGAGAGAGAAGTACTTGGATGGTCGGACGATCACTTCTAGCACTCCCTTTCCGATCAATCGTCGCTCGATGTCAAGTGAGCCATCTGTCGAGTTGTTATCGATGATAATTAGTGGAATTCCTTGCTCTGCCATGTGCGTGATCGTCTGCTCGATGATGTCCGCTTCATTGTAAACGGCCATAAAACCGATAATTTTCAACTTGGGCATGGTATTCATAGCCTGACATGGTGTTTTAGTTGTTCCAAAGTCTTGAGGTTCAATTCTTATTGGTTCTAGACTTACTCCATTAGTATAAGCGTCTTGAAACGACTTAAAATCGCCTCTTGTTGGTAGTGGTAATTCTAACGTGCATGCGTTCGGGCATTGAGCCACCGTCAAGTTAAGCGACGTTCAGGCTGCGTTGTCACCTAAGGAACAGTGTAGAGTCGGAAGTCCTAGAAATTTGAACTCCAATTTTTTGGGGGCGTACCCTCAAAAATCGGCGAAAAGGAGGGAATCAACCTCATCCAATTAAGCGCTTAACTCGACATTGAATTAAGCGAACATCTCGATCTAACTTACCCAGTTTTTTGCCAAGCTAAATTAGTATCATGGAGCCTCGGGCGGGGTTTGAACCCGCGACCTGCCGCTCTCCTGATCGGGTTTACGAGGCGGCCGCTCTCCGGTCCTGTTTAGGGATCTACCAGGCTGAGCCACCGAGGCACTCCGGGATCTAACGCAAACGAATCATGTCTTAAAGTATATTCTCTTCTAAATCGCCTCTTTCCCAGGATTCATAATCCCCAACGGATCAACAGCATCTTTCAAACGCCGCATAACCTCCAACCCCAACCCATGCTCACGCTCCATCAAGTGAGCCAGCTTCAATCCCACACCATGACAGAACTCCATGCACCCACCCAAATCCTGAACAAGTCGAAGGATCTCATTTGAGGTCTCCCAGAGTCTCTTTCCAGCCAGTTTCGGGTTTGAATCAGTCACAGAAAGCACCATAGAGAACAATTCCGGGCACTGCCAAAGTCCCGCCTCAATTAATTCCACCTTACGTGCCCTCGTTATCCCGAGCAAGCTCCGAATTGAACTCAAGAATCTTCGAGGTAGGTAGGGAGACGTTGAGGTAGTCAAATTTGGTTCGCGGTTCAGTTCGGTAATGTTTCTTGGCTACACGTTTAGCGAAATTTATGGCGATATCATGTCGATGATCCCAAAAATGTTGAGCTTTGCGTTCATCGGCTTTCGTTCCGCCCGCTTTCTCGATTGCGGAATCCGCAGCCACTAACTGTGCTTCCACTTCTCGGGATAATCCGTCGAATGTTAGGTTGAGTTCAGATTCCGTATTCATATGTGGATTGGGTTGTCCGTAATCTATCATACTCGGCTTGATTCCCTTATTTCTCAACGCGCAGATTCCCTCGAAACCTTCCTCGAAGCTGTGGAAGCGGTAGGAGGCTAACGCGAATTTTTCCGGTTTCGGGTAGGCTCTTACGGTTGCTGATGTTACTAACCCGAATTGTCCTTCGGTTCCGATGAAGAGACGCTTCAAATCGAAACCTGTTGACGAGAATTCAGCTGGGCGTGTTTTCAAGAGACGTCCGTCAGGTAAGACTGCTTCAATGGCTAACAGTTGATTTCCGAGTGATCCATATTTTGCGCCTAGATAGCCGAGACTATTCGTTGAAATTCCTCCACCTAACATGGCGATGGGGCGAGTCCACGGATCATGAGCAAACAAGAACCCGTGCTCATCCAGCGAATTGTAGAGATCCTCGAGAATTACGCCTGCTTGCGCCTGAACCCAGTGATCCTCGTCGGAGACCTCAAACTCCCGTAGCAGACTCGTATCAACCAGCAGACCTCCTCTGATTGCGATAGCAGCACCCATCAACCCAGTTCCAGCCCCGTACGGTACGATGGGAGTTCGAGCGCGTCTTAGCGATTTTCACAATCTGAATTACTTCTTGGACAGATTCTGGTCTAACCAGAAACGTTGGCGGGTAGCCTTGTGTTCTTATGCCCGGATAGGGTCGGTATGGGCGTAGCGCGTCGAACCTGTAACGGACCGGCATTTTATTGCCTGCGATAAGACGTTCAGACGGGATTACCTCGAGCAACTGCTTGTGAATTTCTCTCGGGCGCATACGCTGTCCTATCATGTTTGGATGATCGTTGACGTAAACATTGTCTCCTCAATTCTGTGCTTGGAAAAAGAGAAGAAAGGTGAAGGAGAGGGTTTGCTTCTGAGTTCCGGCGTGTTGTCTGTTCATTATGGCGACTTGTGATGGTACCCGTTGTGGTTGCTGTTACCGTTCCAGTTTCCGTTATTCCCGTTGTTGTTACCGTTCCAGTTTCCGTGATTCCAGTTGCTGTTACCGTTTCCGTGGTTCCAGTTACCGTTCCCGTTATTCCAGTTGCCGTTACCGTTTCCGTGATTCCAGTTACCATTACGTTGCTAGTGCCGCCGTAGTAATTGCTGGAGTAGTAACCCGGATAACAGCTACTGCTTCCGTAGTAGTATCCATTGTAGCAGTTACTGTAGTAGGTTGGAGGATAGCAGGTTCCTCCTGTGTATGAATAGCCGGATTGGCAGTAATTGTACGGGTAACTTTGGTAGATACTTGAACCAATCGTTATGGATTGGGAAGTAGTTGCCAACGGCGATCCGGATTGACCATTGTAGTTATTGTAAATTGAGACAGAGAACTGCACCGTATGACCCAGGGTTGAGGTGGGAAGGCTGAAGAGTAATTGCCCACTATAACTACCTCTGCCAACTAAACTAAGTCCTGTACTCACCGTACCAAGATCCGTACTTATCGATGTATCATACGCATCGCCTACCGCAAAAGCGGTCCACCAATATACGAGCACGACGCTGAGACGGGAACTGTGACTGCAAAATTGGAATTATACTGGGCTGACGAGACTGCCGGATAACTTGCCTGTGCTATACACGGGGTCTGCGCAAACACCGGACTGCTACTTACCCCGAAAGCGCGACAGCAAGGAAAAAGGCTAACGATAATATCACTAAATTACGTTTTTTCAAAGCTCATACCAACTATGTCTTGTAGTTCAAATCCAACTACATGCCATAGTTAGATATAAGCACGAAGGATGAATCATATATCGATCATATCAAGAAGTTACGGAAACTGTTAGACTGATTCTGACTAGACTAGGGCTTGATACATTACTATAGGTATGAATCGTCAGAAACTGTTTCATGTTTGATACTTTGCAAGTCCACCAACACATAATTGAGATTTTACATATTCGTCGTGTGCCGAGCTAGATTCAAAATGCGAATCGTAAAGTTGCGAAGTCTTAAGAAATGGCTGTAATAGTTTTAGGAGTAGCCTGATCAGAAAAAAGGTGGAAAGAGAGATCGAGATGAGCCAAGGCGATGAGGGTTCCCCTTTCGAGAGGAACACGAAGAGCTTCGTCTCCGAATGCTCGCACTTGGATAGGGAGAAGAATCAACTTGACATGATTACTCCCGACTGCGTTCCATAGGATTATTCGGCCATTGCACTATCACTCTGTGGGCATTAACTAGCATCCATCCTTCGGATAGATTCGTAAAGGTAAATTGGGCTACGCAAGGTATCTGGAGAGACAGCGATCAAGCTGGGGAGAATCTCTTCGACCTATATTTCGACCAGAACACGAAAGCTGATCCGCACCAATTATCCTACTTGCCTCCCTTAGACTATCATGGCGTATACTCTTCGTTGCCGTTCGAGAGGCTAAGTGCATATGTGCAGAATTATTTTCTTCCTTCAAACGCTGTTCGACAGAGGCAGGAGGAACTTGTTAGCAAATACAACATTGACTACGAAAAAACTGTAGCTTTATGGTATCGAGGCTCTGACAAATTTTTGGAACTTTCTACCATATCTCCGCGTTATCACATTCTTGAGACCCAACGCTTGCTCGTTAACGATTCCGATCTTAGGGTTCTCGTTCAAACAGATCAAGACCAAGTCAAGGACTTCTGCATCGAGTACCTGAGAGAGAGGGCATTCTACTTCAATGAACTGCCCTTTACGTCTTCGCTGGTCGGCGTTCACCACATACCCGCCGAATCTCGTGGAATATCAAACTTTCAGTTCGGAATTACCTTGCTCGCGGTAGCCAACATAATCGCCAGGTGCCGATATGTAGTGGCAAGTACCGGCCAATTGGGCCTTTGGGCATTCCTCTATCGAGGGACAGCAAAGAACACAGTCCAGTTTAGACCTCGAGCGCCCGATTTGATCTCAAACTATGCAGAAACGCGTGAACGCCAGAACATGGCAACGAACATAGACGAGGTCTACAGGTTGCGACTCGAGTCGTCTGAATTAAGGGCCATTAAAAATAGCATCATGTATAGATGCATGAAATTCCTCGCGGTAAAAATTGACATGCTTTTTCCAGACAATACAAGAAGAGGACGTGCGAGGAAACATGTCACACATTGGCTGAGGCCTCTCCTAGGGTCCAACGGAAATTGACCACGTATGTCTGCGGCTTTTGTCGAGTATCTAAGGAGAGAAGTAAAATACGCAAATATTCTCTAAACCTGATAGAGAGACGACCATTAATCACGAACCTCAACCGCGTTGAACCCAATGAAGTCTAATGACGACGTTTTTGTGAGGAAAGTGAACGGCATTCTTGATACACGTGCCCATGTCGATGATAGAACGAACCAGATTAGCATCACACACAGTCAGGGATTTTTTTCAAATTGCACTGTGACATTATGGGCGCTAACCAGATTATATCCTTCTGAGAGATTCATGAAGGTCGATTGGCGGTGTCAGGACCAATGGAGAAACGACGATCAAGTCGGAAAGAACCTTTTTGATCTGTATTTTCATCCCAACAGATACTTAGACACACATGCTCTGGCAAACTTGCCGCCCATCAACCATCATGGGGTGTACCGAGATTTGAGGTTTGACAAGTTAACTCCGTACATGGAGAATTATTTTGTTCCTTCTGAGAGGGTCAGGGAAAAGATGGACGAGCTTGTCCGTAAATACAAAATTGACTACAGCAACACCATAGGTGTATGCTATCGCGGAACTGACAAATTTACTGAACTTGTTCCGGTTCCTCCGCATTATTATGTTGACGAGATTCGACGATTGATTAAGAAGAATCCGAGGCTTAGGGTGCTCCTGCAAACGGACCAGGAACAGGTAAGAGACATTTTCATGAGAGACTTGGGAGAACGTGTCTTCTATCTCAGCGAACTACCCGTCACAAAATCCTTGATCGGCGCTCACAAGATCTCAAGAGAAGATCGAGGTATATCTAATTTCGAGTTTGGAATCACTCTAATTGCTGTTGTCAACATCCTCGCCAAATGCAGATATGTAGTCACTCACACCGGTAATGTTAGCCTTTGGATCTACCTGTATCGAGGAAATGCGAGCAACACATGTCAACTAAGACCTGGCTTGCCAAATCTAATTTCTCAATATGAGGATGAGACTGAAACACCATCAGAGGAGACAGCGAGAGAAGATAATGTGCACGTGTCTGCTTTTGAAGAGGAGATCTATAATTTACGACTTGAGAATAACGGCTTGCGGTACGAGCTGAGTTCTATCACAACGTGTTACATTTATAGATGTATGAAATCTTTGGCAACAAAGATCGACCGCCTTTTTCCACACAACACAACTAGAGGCAGATTTAGAAAACATATCACGGAAGCGCTTTCGCGGCCAAATGCCGTAGCGCGAGCTCCGCCCGTAACCCACGATGCAGACTCGTAGTGACGTGGATGAAGCCATTCGAGTATTGGCATCTCGACACAGAGAGAAATCAAATCGTAATATTCGATACAGTTGGTACATTCGGAACCGGGTTCTTTGCTCTCTGCACACATACATTACTAGCGTTGACTCAATCTTATCCATTTGAGACATATTTCACGGTAAATTGGTCCAACCAGAAACGATATGGTGATCAGTTAGGAAAGAATCTCTTTGAACTATACTTTGATCCGAATCCTGATGTTGATCTAGATTGTCTCGTTAAGGTTTCCCCAACGGATCAACATCGCATATACGAAGACCTGAATTTTGAAAAGTTGAGTCCGTATATTCAGAATTATTTCCTTCCTTCAGACATTGTGAGGGCGAGGCAGGAGGAGTTTGTGCGTAAGTACAGTATTGATTATGAGAACACGATTGGCTTGTGTTATCGGGGAACAGACAAATGGTTGGAGATCGCTCAGATTCAGCCGGAATATTATGTTCAGGAAGTTAAACGATTACTCAATAAGAATCCAAGTATGAGAATCATGATCCAAACAGATCAGAAACAATTAAGGGATCAGTTCGTGAGGGCTCTAGGTGAATGTGCCTTCTTCTCTCCGAACTACCAGTTACATCATCATCAATTGGTGTTCACAATATGTCTGATTCCGAACGTGGCATTTCGAATTTCGAGAACGATCAAAGACTGCTTGCCGCAGTTAACATATTGTCAAAATGCAAGTATACGATAACTCACACGGGCAGCATCGGTTTGTGGACGTATCTTTTCAGAGGAACACCTAGGAACGCATGTCAACTGAAACCTGGAGCTCCCGATGTTTACTCAAGTTTTGAAGGTGAAATGCGATTAAAACGTCGAATATTGAAAAAAGCGAGAAGGCTGCTCTTCAACAATTAACAATCTACGACTTAGGATATTACTCATATGATTCATGCAACATTCTTACCTTACTTAACCGAGAATAATCTAACTAACAGCTGTGTAACCTAGTGTGAAGAAAACCAAAGTCGCCATTGTCGGTGTGGGATCGCAGGGATTGGGCATCATGCATGTCCTCCGCAAAACCGGCAGGTTGAGATCGTCGCTGTTGCAGATATCGACAAACATGCGCTCGAGAAAGTCTGCATCGTTTGTTCAAACAACTGCCTAGTCACGCTAGACCCAATGGGAGTATTCTCTAAGGCATCCGACGTTTTAGTTGAAGCTACTCCAACAATTACCGAAGCGGCAGCTCTGGTGCGTCAGGCCATCCAGAACAAGACACACGTTATTCTAACGAATAGCGAAGTCGACCAAATGTTTGGCCGTCTCCTAGCCAAAGAGGCGGAATCAAACAATGTAATCCTCACTTCAGACGCCGGAGATCAGCCCGGTGTCTGATTCGCACAATGAATGATGTCAGCCAGATGGGATTTGAGATCGTGATGGCTGGAAACGTCAAAGGATTTTTCGACAGATACGCTACTCCTGAATCGATAATTCGAGAGGCTAGGAACGGCGACTCTCGCTGAAACAATGCACCGCATACACCGACGGGACAAAGTTGGCCATAGAGATGGCCTTGGTCTCCAACGCAAGAGGTGTTAGATATTCTACAAACAGGGATGATGGGCCCGAGAACGAAACGAGTTCAGGAAGCCCTAGAAGCATATGACTTGACGCGATCACGAAACCTCGGTGGCGTTGTGGACTACGTTCTTGGGGCGGAACCAGGAGGATCAGTGTTTGTCATCGGCTATTCAGAAGATCCGGAAGATCGTTTTACATGGACTACTACAAAATGGGTAAGGGTCCATACTACCTTTTCATGCGACCTTATCATCTATGCCATTTTGAAACACCCATGACCATTGAGAGCATCACGAAGTACCATGAACCCGTGCTGGTTCAGCAGCACAGAGTTCTCGAAGTCGGATGCCGCGCGAAAATAGATTTGCAAGCCGGAACAAAACTTGAAGGAATTGGCGGCCGCCACCTATACGGCTTGATAGAGCACCCGAACAACCTCCCAATTGGAATGGCGGAAAACACTATGCTGGTTAAACCCAAGAAACGGGATGAAGCGATCACCTGGGATGATGTGGAGTTCCCGCAAAATGACCCGCGACTAGACTTATGGAACGCTCAAGCCAAAATAGATCACTGACTTTTCTTTTCAAAGTGATACGGAAATCGTTAGACTAATCCTGACTAGCACACTAAATTCCTATGGAAACTCCATCCCGTAAAGCGACCGAGAATGCGATGTCATATCATCTTGGAGTGATCGTTGACGTAAACGTTGTCTCCTCAATTTCGATAATAAATCGAAAGCAATAACTAGCAAGCATTTGAGATGCTGTCTCTAGAGAATGCGCTATGCGGATGATTTACGATAGGCAGACGGACCGTTTAGTGATGGTCATGAAGGAAGACAAGGACATCACTCCACGACAATTGGATGAGGACGTTTCAATATCATACACCAAGAAAGGAGACGTTGCCCAGATCAGCGTGAATAATGCCCTAGTGCGAATCTTCGATGGGTTAGGAGTGAAGATGCCTAGTGAGCGACAGACAGACGCCGAGGGACCCGAACGCCTCAAAGTGGTTGTTGACCCTGACAGGTGTTTAGGGTTCGGGAGCTGTGTGATCGTCTCCCCTGACGTGTTTAGGCTCGATGAGAGGCCAGGAAAGGGAGTTTTCCGAAGCAGCGCCAAACTGGATGTTCTCGACGAGACCGGAGGTAAGAGTTTCGATAATTAGTTGATGGCTGCTCAGTCGTGTCCGACGCAGGCGATTAAAATCATCGACCGAACTACTGGAAAACAGATCTATCCCACATAACATTTCAGCCTCGGATTTGGCCGACATCCCTACCGCCCTGCCGCAATCCGAGCCCAGCATAGTCCGTGAGGCTTTCTGGTACAGCTAGGAGTTTCAGTGAATTCTGCGCATGTTTTCTGACTCTGTCAACCACAATTGTGTACAGTTTCGTTTTGTCTCTCGTTTCATGTTCATCGAAGAATGCGGTGATAACATGCCGACCAGTTTGAAGTTGGACCATCATTATTCCTTGTACGGCTTGATTCTCCACCTGCTTCTCAGCGCCTTTTCTGCTGACCATGCCTGTTGCGAGAACGATTCCGCATTTTTCCCGTTCAATCAGAATCTTACAGGCTAACGGAATATCCCGCAAACCCGGAACCGTATAACGTCTAATGGTTACCTGATTAGCGAGACGTTTGATCTCTTTTATCGCTATTGAAGCGGTGTCAATGTTCGAGAAGGTGGTATCGATCACGCCGATTCTGCCTTTAGACTTCCTAATGGCCTCGAGGACCGGAAGGCTTCGTCCACGCTTCATCGTATTATCCTGACGCATTTCGGATTCTATCTCCATACGCTCGAGAGCGTCAATGATCAGCTTCGCATTCTCATACGTCGGCACGACATGCCCCGCTTCAATTTTCGAGATCAGGCTCTGTGAGACGCCGGATTCGATCGCAATTCTCTTCTGAGTTACCCCAAGCCTCCTCCTGAACGAGGCGATCTGGGAGATATCTGGGAGAGGAGACATTGAATTTCAGTTACTCTTCAGTTAAAGGAAGGTTAGTTTGCTGAGTTTAACGTATCGCTAGGAATACGAAGCCCGGAATATGATTAATGGAATATCTTAATAGAAAGGTCCGTTAGGGCTGGGGGTTCACTGAGGCGTTTGCCCTGCAGGTGCCTACACCGCCAATCGAACGAGATGAGTCTTTACAAGCAATCCTTGATGGCGGGGCTCTAAAGCGGGAAGATGCGATCCGATTTCTCTCATACTCCAATGACTCTGCAAGGCTGCTATGGTCAGCTGCAGACGACCCTGAGAGCCTCAGGGAAGGGCAGAGTGGTTAGTTACTCGAGGAAAGTGTTCATTCCGCTGACGAATCTTTGTCGTGACTCCTGTGGTTATTGCACGTTCAAGAAGGATCCGTGGGAGAACGATGCGCTAACGATGAGCCCGGAACAAGTCATCGCGGTGGCTGAAGCCGGCAGAAAAATGCATTGCACCGAGGCACTATTCACCTTAGGCGAACGACCCGAGCAACGTTACGCTGAAGCACGTGATGCTCTAAGGAAGTTAGGTTTCTCGACGACGCTGGAATACGTGAGATATGCCAGCGAGATGGTCATCAAAAAAACTGGACTCCTACCCCACGCTAATCCGGGAACGATGACGAAGAAGGAGATGGCCTCCTTACGTGATGTTAACGCGAGTATGGGTTTGATGCTGGAGAACGTGAGCGATCGACTCTGCAAGAAGGGAGGACCGCACGAGTATGCGCCGAGTAAACATCCGAAGCTCCGACTCGCCACAATCAAGAACGCTGGCGAGTTGAAGATAGCCTTCACAACCGGATTACTGATTGGGATTGGAGAGACGGTGGATGAAATAGTTGACTCGTTATATGCGATTAAGCAATTGAACGATGAGTACGGCCACATTCAGGAGATTATAATTCAGAACTTCAGAGCGAAACCGGATACGCCGATGAAGGAGCACTCGGAACCGTCTCATGAATTCATGCGAAACGTGGTCGCAGTAACGCGACTCCTGTTCGGAAAGGAGATGAACGTTCAGGTTCCACCGAATCTCACTCCATCCTCATACCCAGACTTCCTGATGTGCGGAATAAATGACTGGGGAGGAATCTCACCGGTCACCAAAGACTTCGTCAATCCTGAAGCGCCCTGGCCTGAAGTACAATTAGTTAGCAGAGCATGCGAGCAGCATGGGTTGAAGCTTAAGGCGAGACTTCCGGTCTATCCTGAATTCATCTTCGCAAAGAACGAATTCATTCCCGATCCAGTAAAGCCACTGATTCAATCCATGATCGACAAAGACGGATACGTTTCTTGGAGTGACATGTGCAATTGATCACCACTGAAACACGTCTCCCCTCCAGCTTCGAGCATCTCATCCAGAGCATCGATCCAGAAATAGCCTCGATACTCGACAATGCGCTTAGCGGAAACGACATTTCCGTTGAGGACGCGGTGAAACTGTTCGATTGTTCAGGCATCGAAATGAACCTCCTCGTCCTTGTAGCCGACGAACTTCGACGCAGAACAGTGGGCGACGTCGTCACTTACGTTGTGAATAGGAACATCAACTTCACGAATGTGTGCATCAAGGGATGCGGATTCTGCGCATTCAGTCGAGGATTCCGAGAAGAAGAAGGATACTACCTGCCATTGGAAGAGGTTGTACGTCGAGCGAAAGAAGCACATTCACTCGGAGCGACGGAGGTTTGCATCCAAGCCGGTCTGCCTCCGAAAATGGAAGGTGATCTTTACATCAGAATATGTAAGGCGATTAAGAAGGAGATCCCGGACATTCATATTCACGGATTCTCTCCGGAAGAAGTGATTTACGGATCCGTCAGATCAAAAACAACCGTCCGCGACTACTTAACCCAACTAAAGGAGGCGGGGGTTGGAAGTCTTCCGGGAACTTCAGCTGAAATTTTGGACGATGAAGTTCGTGACATAATTTCTCCAGGAAGAATCAACACCGAGCAATGGATCGAAGTGATTACGACCGCTCATGAACTCGGCATCCCAACCACCTCAACAATCATGTACGGGCATATCGAAACTTCGCTACATAAAGCGAAACATTTGGAGTTACTGAGAGACATCCAGAAGAAGACGCATGGTATAACCGAATTCGTACCCTTGAGTTTCATCTACTGGGAAGCCCCAATGTACAGGAAGAATCTTGTTAAGGGGATCAGGAAAGGTCCGAGCGGAGCTGATGTGGTTAAGATGTATGCGGTTTCGCGATTGATGCTGAACAATCACATAAGAAACATTCAAGTCTCATGGGTTAAGGAGAGCCCAAAGTTCTCCCAATTCTGCCTTAGCGCTGGAGCAAATGATTTCGGTGGAACACTTAATGAACGAAAGCATATCAACATCGGCCGGCGCAAGCCACGGACAACTCGTTCGCCCATCCGAATTCAGATCCATGATCAGAGAGATGGGACGAATCCCAGCCGAACGGAACACCAGATACAAAATTCTGAAGAAATTCGACGAAGGTAAAGAGGAATCGCATCCTCTCGACGTCACAGATGAACAAAAATTTGGATCATACAAGACTCTGATTAAACTGGACACTTTCAGATTCAAAGATCTGAACAAAGATCTTGATGCGAAGTAATCTGTTCGGTAACGTCAATCCATTAATCGGCCGCCATTAACGTTCAGTGTCTCTCCGGTGATGAAGGAGGACGAATCAGATGCGAGGAACAATACGGCGTTCGCAATATCGTCTGGTGTCCCAAGCCGCTTAATCACGTTCAAGTTAGCGGACGCCGCCCTCAGCTCGGGGGTATCCATCTCTAGATCCTTCAACAAGTGCGTCTCAACGAACGAAGGAGCAACAGCATTCACGGTGACCCCGAACTCTCCGAATTCTCTGGCTAACCGTCGAGTCATTACGATGACTCCAGCCTTCGATACGTCATAATGAATACCAGTGTGCACGCCTCCGGTTTTCCCGGAGATACTAGCGATCATAATTACACGTCCAGAACGCTGACTCTTCATCTGTTTAAGCACAGCACAGGACATGAAGAATGTGCCCTTCAAATTCACATTCAGAACTCGATCCCACTCTTCTTCACTCAAATCAAGAGTGGGCGTAGGCAGACCTATCCCTGCATTGTTAACTAAAACGTCAATTCTTGTAAAGTCACGTATAACCGAGCGAACTAACTCTTCTACCTCTTTACGATTAGATATGTCGCCCACATACGTTTCCACTCGATTCCCTAAACCCCTAAGCATTTTCGCGGTATCGTCCAGGTCCGCGTTTTGGATATCGTTGAGTGCTAATTGTGCGCCCTCGCGGGCAAACCAGACAGCGATCATTTTCCCAATCCCACGACCAGCACCGGTCACTAGAACGACTTTATCCTGAAAACGGCCCAAATTTGCTTCCACTACTATTCGCAACGTCCGAGGATTTGATTGTTTCCAAGCGAACATCAAAATGGTAGAGGAATAGGTCAAATACGACCGAGATACCAAAAGCAAGTAGTAGAAGCTTCGAGGCGTTTGAATTGAGTGATGCTTTCGTTAAAGTCGGACAGAAAGACGATTTCCCATCAGGATCTATGAAGAAAGTGAATCGTTGGAGGAGAAGACGTGCTCGTAGCAAACGTGGACGGGCAATTTTATGCGATTGCAAGCAGTTGTACCCATCAGGGCGGCCCACTAGACGAAGGCGAATTGGAAGGAACAGTGGTCACCTGTCCATGGCATGGAGGACAATTCGACGTCGCCAGCGGTAAAGTTCTGGAACCTCCACCAAGAGCCGACGAAACTAGCTTCGAAGTCAAGATTCAAGGAACCGACGTACTCCTAAAGAAAAAGTAGCGATCATCAGAATCGAGTTAGGTCAACAACTCAGATGTTTCATTGAAAATCCCTAGACTGATCCTAGCCGCCCCAATGAGCGGGTCCGGCAAGACAACGATTTCACTAGCCTTGATGCTGGCTCTACGTAAACGCGGATTCAAAGTTCAACCGTTCAAAGTCGGCCCCGATTTTATCGACACTACGCTCCACAAACAAGTATGCGGCGTACCTTCAAGAAACCTGGACACGTGGCTACTCCCGTCAAGTCTCATTCCCGAAATCATTGCCGATTCAGCACGTCCGCATTCTATTGCTGTCATTGAAGGAGTCATGGGCCTCTACGATGGGTTCGGAGGAACACGTGATGCGGCGTCAACAGCTCAGATTGCTAAACTCCTCAATACCCCAGTCGTTTTGGTTGTTGATACGGAGAAGATGGCGCGCAGCGCGGCCGCAGTAGTATTGGGTTTCAAAAAATTCGATCCGAAAGTCAAGATTGCTGCTGTAATATTGAACAAGGTTGCTGGCCAAAAGCATGCAGCAATGTGTCGAGACGCAATTGAAAAAATCGGAATCCCCGTTGTTGGCGCAATACCCTACGATCAGTCCCTCAGTATGCGAGAACGTCACCTGGGATTAGTGCCCACTCCAGAACGGAAATTATCAGATAATCTTCTTTCGAAACTCACTGAGATGATTGAAAATAGCTGTGACGTGTCGAGGTTGATAAAAATCACCTCCAAAACCAGTGAACTCCCGAACCCGAGTCGTCGCGTTCATAATCCAAAGACGAGATTTGCGTTGGGAGTTGCGTATGATGAAGCATTCAATTTCTACTACGAAGATGCATTAGATTATCTACGAAGGCTAGGAGCAGATATCAAGTTCTTCAGCCCACTAAACGACCACCAACTCCCCGAGGTTTCAGGTCTCTACCTTGGTGGTGGCTTCCCAGAAGTATATGCTGAGCAATTGGAGACTGGGAGGATACGGGACTCAATTCGAACAGCCGCCATGAGTCAGGGATGCCGATCTATGCTGAATGTGGCGGCATGATGTACCTGTCACAATCGTTAACGACAATCCAAGGAGGTAAGCACAGGATGGTTGGCGTGCTACCCGGAAACACAGTGATGACGGGGCGATTCACACTCAATTATACTGAAGCGCACGCTACGAGGGCACATCCATTCTTAAAAAGCGGAAAGCGGATTCGAGGTCAGGAATTCCATTACTCGACGATAACCGATCTCCCTAATGACATTCGATTTGCTTACGAATTGTCAATCGGCAAAGGAATGCAGAACGGGTTTGATGGAATCTCTGAGTATTCTACTCTAGGGTCATACATGCACACTCACCTACTCGGCTGTCCTGCATTCGCAAAATCCTTCGTTGAATCATGCTATCGTTACTCGAAGACTTAGAGTAGCACAAATATCGTAGATACGTTAATGTACCATTAACAGAACGTTGATATACTCCACCCCATTCCGCCTTTCACTGAGGAATGTGAAAAGCGATGAGAGAAAACAACGGGCACCTTTCCTCGCCTAATTCGAGGTGGATGCTTTGACTGAAACGATTTGCCTCCAGTGTTCAAGTCGATTCGAGATCGATGAGAACGTTACATCAACTGCGCAGGTCTTGTACTGCAAGCAGTGCCGGTCTGAAGCGGTCACACTAAAGCCGATGATGAATCTCGGCTAACGGATTGCGGAAACATCTTGAACGTCAGATGGCTGCTAAGGATGCGCCAACGCGTCCCTGTGCGCGTGGTCGAGCGAGTTGATCAAGGCCGTCGATTAGTGCTGTTCAAAAAATATGCGACACAAAACGTTGTTCATCGGAAAACTACCTGTGCTCGGCATTCTACTGATCGGGTTGTGGGGTTGCATATTCTACTTCAACGGACGCTTTAACACAATAATTGAAAATGAATTGCGAACCATAATGAGTCATGCAAGAGTCGACGATATGGGCTACCAAGTTGTCGATTTCTTTCAGAAAAAGGGACAACTAATAGTCCATGTTGCAAATCGGCTTGGAACAAAACCTGAAGAGAAGACATCAATATTCAGACGAATAAATCAATACTAGCGAATCACACATGCTCAATCAAATTGGAATATAATTACTGTCACTGTTGGCATGAAAGTTGAGTGACAATACCTAGCAATATAATGTGACATGGACATCTGATGGTGTGCTAAGCTGAAAAACGGTGATTCGAGTCCAAAATCGGGAATAAATTTCGTTTGTTCCAACTGCGGCGTATTGCTCCATCACATTGGAGCTGATGCCGACGGCACGAACTCTTCAGCTTACCCACGTCAGCCTGTATCAGAGATACTGAAGAACTGCCCTGAATGCGAGCGTGAACTGATTTTCGATATCGATCTAAGCTCCGTTAAGATTCACGGCCTCAAAGACACGAAGCTCGATTCATCCCTTACTACTAGCAAAATAATCTTCACTCCTAGGTCGAATTAGCATTGACAACCTGCAAGTACTGCGGAAACGATCTGGGCATGCCGAAAAGAGAGTGGCTTATGACACCTCGGAGCGGTATGGCTAGAAAGATTCAGCATTTTCGCTGCGATAAGTGCGGCAAATCGATGAGGACCGCTAATCCAGCACAATAAATCAGTAAGTTCCCCCACTCATGCCCGTGCGAATTTAGGTTCTGGCGCATATGCGGTGTTGACCGACTAAGAATTTACCAGAGGCTGCAAATCAGAATAGGGTGGTTACATCATGTCTGGGGACATTCCGCCAGGCATTCCTCCTGGCATTCCGCCGCTTGGGGGGCCTCCGCTTTCCTTACCTTTCGAAGAGATGACGTCATCTATCCGCAGGAGCATGCAGGCGGCTTCTGTGGCGGATTTGACGGCTTGCTGTTTCACCCTGAGCGGTTCAATTATGTTGTCTGCAAGCATGTCAGCGATCTTGCCTGTCTTGACTTGGACTCCGAACCATTTGTTTTGTGGGTTTGCATGTTTTGATCTAAGTTCAACCATTATGTCGATTGGGTCGAGTCCGCTGTTTTCAGCTATTGTGAGGGGGATGGCTTCTAAGGCTTCAGCGTAGGCTTCGACGGCGAGTTGCTCGCGTCCTCCTACTTTCAGTGCGTAGTCACGAAGTTGCTTTGCGGTTTCAGCCTCAGGTGCTCCTCCACCAGCAACGATCTTGCCATCTTCAACCGCATTCCTTACCACGCAGAGGGCGTCATGGAAAGAGCGCTCAGCTTCGTCCACAACATGATCGGAACCGCCCCGAATCATTACGGTGACCGAGTGGGGGTCTTTGCAGTCGCGAACGTAGATTAGTTTGTCGTCTCCAATTTTGACTTCTTCGACGAGTTTTGCTTCACCAAGGCCTTCGGAGGGTATGTCTTTTGTGCTGGCTTGTATGGTTCCGCCGGTGGCTTTGGAGAGTTTCTCCATGTCGCCGCTGCTGACGTTTTTGACTGCCATTATGTTCTTCTTAGCGAGGAAGTGTAGTGCGAGGTCGTCAATGCTCTTCTCGCAGAAGATTACGTTAGCGCCACTTTTTGCTACCTTCTCCGTCATTTCGCGGAGCATGGATTCTTCTTCGTCGAGGAAGCCTTTCATTTGGTCTGGAGAATTAATGTTAATTTTGGCGTCGAACTCGGTCTTCTCAATCTCAAGTTTAGCGTTGAGTAGGGCGATTTTTGCGGTTTTTACTTGTTTTGGCATTTGGGGGTGTGCGATTTCTTTGTCGACAACGATGCCCGTGACGAGTTCGCTTTGTTCCATGCTCTCGCCCTTTTTCTTTAAAACCTTGATCCGATCTATGTCGGCGGTAATCTTGCCATCTCTCTCTTCCATGACATGATGGATGGCTTTCGTGGCTAGTGTTCCGAGGTGATCGCTCGTTCCTACAGTTGCCTTTGTGCTCATCGAGGTCATTGCAATGAGTTTAAGCATCTTTTCGTCGTCAGGTTTTATGTCAATTGCTAGGGATTGCAGGATCTCGAGTGCTTTCTCGGCGGCTTTTTTGTAGCCTTCAACGATGACGGTCGGGTGGACGTCTTGATCGAGAAGCTTCTCCGCCTTCGTTAAGAGTCCGCCGGCGAGTACGACGACGGTGGTCGTACCATCCCCCACTTCACTGTCTTGGCTCTTTGCTATCTCAACAAGCATTTTGGCGGCGGGATGTTGAACATCCAGTTCCTTCATTATGGTCGCTCCGTCGTTTGTTATGACCACGTCACCCATGCCTGAGACTAACATCTTATCCATCCCTTGTGGGCCAAGCGTAGTCTTGATGGTTTCAGTGATGACTTTCGCGGCGAGTATGTTGTTCCGTTGTGCATCCTTTCCAGTTGTACGTTGAGCGCCTTCTCTCATAATCATAACTTGTATTCCTTGTGTAGACATCTTAGATCATCAAATTTTTACTTCTATGTTTGAGGTAACGACCTTGACCTAGAGTCAGAGGCCTGGTCTTAGAGAGCCTCAAGATTGTGTGGCCTACGCCACATGGTTTCCGGCTGTTACCTCAAGTAACCTATATGTCATCCGTACTATATTAACAAATAAGCTCTCTTCAGTACAAGCTATGCCTGTAACCATATAACAACATATCCTTATATTGCCGGTTGAACTGTTACCACAAGTAACGGTACTTGGAGTTAGTAGATGAAATGAATACAAGCAAAGCAGGATTACTCCGATCTTCTTCTGGCGTACTCTCCGTCTAAAATGAAAAGAGCGATGGTTTCGTTTCCGATGAGTTGGAGTTTCTGTAGAATCTCCATCAGGTGTTAAGGTTGAGTAGCTATGCGTGAGTCCTGGTCGTCTTTCTTCTTTTTCTTCTTCTATTCTTAGTCTCTTGAGGTTGAGGCAATTATGTCACCGTTAGGAGTTTGAGATTCTTTTCCGTAATTCTTTCTGACTATAGGATTTCGTAATTCTGCTTCTTTCTTTTTCTTCTTTTCTTTTCCTTCTCTTTTCTTCTCTAATTTTCCTATATTTTTTCACTCGCCTGTTTCTTCTCACTCTCGACAATACGTCTTATAGTAGTTCTGTCCACTTTTCTGGTTTTTCTATGACTTTGACTTCGCTTGAGGTTCGCATCATCCTTGACTTTTGAGGTCTTGTCTGGTCGATCATGTCCCAGGTGCTGAGTGTCCATGTCGCTAAAGCGTTGCAGTCACGCAGCTTATCTAAGGAGGCCCAGTTCGGCGCAACCCACCAATCCTCGGCATCATAATCGCCAAAGCCTAGAATCGTGGTGTATGTGTTAACGTACTTGACGCCAGTTTCCTTCTCTATGTGAGAAGCCAATAGCTTTGCCTCGGTCTGAGTTCAACCATTTTAGGTACTCTGTAACTTTCCCTGGTTTTCCATAATAACTCCTTACCCAATATATTGACACATTTCCTTCCCCAATATGCTTCGTCGACGCATGATTAAGGATGTTTGGTGCGGACAATCAATTTGAACAGCCGTTTCTTTCAGTTTTATGGGGCATACCACCAGAAATCAGCGAAAAATATGAAATCAACCCCGTCCAATTAAGCGCTTAACTCAACATCGAATTAAGCGAACGTCTCGATCTAGCTTACTCAGTTTTTTGCCACGGTAG
>CAWKES010000019.1:0-9870 GCA_963848755.1 Candidatus Bathyarchaeota archaeon
GTCGTAATGAGATCTATCCCAAGGTCTCTTCGAAAGCCCGAAACCAGGTCGGATGCTGAACTGCATACTCGGCAAAACGTGCGAATCGGTCAACAGTAGCCTTATGAACGTGGTGTTCGATGCCCTCAGCGTCCGAGTTCGCGATTTTCTCTTCGATGCCTGAGAATGCGAAGGAATTTGAGGATCGTCAGATGTCTCTGTTGAACCGATTTCGCTAACCGTTCTCCACTGCTTGTCAGCGTGAGGCCTCGGTAACGCTCATACACAATGAATCCCTTCGCGTGTAATCTCTGAAGCATGACCGTAACGCTAGCGGATCTAACACCAAGCAACTCTGCAATATCTGCTGATCTAGCGTAGCCTTTCTTCTGTATGAGCCCGTAGACGACCTCAAGATAATCTTCCACCGCGTAAGATCAGAGGCTGGGTTAGGTCTCGAAACCAGAACTACGGTATCCGTCTTCCTTGCATCGCTCATTCATCCCACCAAGTCTTCCAACTTGTCATATGCTTCCTGGAATGCCACATCACGGACCAGCTGATTTACGCCATCATAGTTCAAGATTAGTCTAACCTTTAAATGTTAGGCGAGACTAGACAGCGTAGTCGTGCAAAGCGTTTCCGCTGGTGGATCACAATGGGATTAGTGGATTCTAGGCTACGTACGTTTAAGGCCGCTTTGAGTAGTTCCGCGGCAACTGGTTTCATTCGCTATATTGGTCCGGCTCTGATTGTTAGTACGGCTTACATTGATCCGGGGAATTTTGGTACCGATATTTCAGGTGGAGCGCAGTATGCTTACCAACTTCTTTGGGTTGTTTGGCTTGCGAACATAATGGCTATGGTTCTCCAATACCTTTCCGGTAAGCTGGGTCTTGCGACTGGTCTTTCTCTCGCTGAGATCATTCGCGGGAAGTTGAAGACTAGATGGAAGATCATACCTTACTGGTTGGCTTGCGAAATCTTCGCTGTATTTACGGACCTAGCGGAATTTCTCGGCGTCACAATCGGCCTGTATTTGCTCTTCGGCATCCCGTTAATCATATCGGCTCTCATATCTGCCTTTGACATTATCGTCATATTCGTTTTGACTGGTAGTAAGTTCCGGCGAATGGAGCTTATCATAGCAAATTTCGTTACCGTAATCGGTTTAGGGTACCTTTACGAGGTCTTCATAAGCAAACCGAGTGCGGTTCCGATTGCGGTGGGTTCGATTCTGCCATTGATTCCGAACACGAATGCATTAGTAATCTGCGTTGGTGTTATTGGCGCCACCGTTATGCCGCATGCCCTCGTATTGCATTCCTATCTGGCCAAGAATAAGCTTCAGGAAACTTCAGGAGATTTGAAAGAGAAGAAAAGATTGCTTAGGTATCATCGGAATGAGACTGTATCCATGCTAAGCATGGCTGGGTGCGTTAATGCGGCGATTTTGATCATGGCGGCTGCGGCCTTCAACACTCGCGGAATCTTCATAGCCACCATTCAACAGGCATATTATACGCTACTGCCACTCTTCGGCTTTTTAGCGGGTGCCGTTTTTGCTATAACCCTTCTCTGCTCCGGTTGGTCATCTTCCTGTTGTGGGGTTCTGGCTGGGCAGGCTATACTCGAAGGCCTGATAGGAACCCACATCAATCCTTGGATAAGAAGGATCATACTACGTGTGATCAACGTCGTCCCCACAGCGGTAATGATCATTTTGGGATTTAATCCGCTGGCTCTTCTAGTCTACAGCCAAGTCGTCTTAAGCTTCTTAATACCGCTCCCTCTGATTCCGCTGATAATCTTCACGAGGGATAGGAAGTTGATGGGTAACTTCGTCAACCGAAAATCACTCACAGCCTTAGCACTCCTCTTCTGCGGAATCATTGTTGCATTCAACATCTACATCTTAGTTCTCATACTCTGAGGAGTTGTTGATAACGGAACAAACAAAAAGTCTCGCTGAAACTTCGAGTATTCCCAAACGCATACTAGTTCCCGTGGACAGCTCAGAAAACTCAGCTCGCGCCGCTAATGTGGCTATAGAATATGCTAAGAAGTTCGGAGCAGAACTATTAGTGTTACATGTAATCGCCATCCCTGCATACACATTGGTGGAGGTTGAAGGCAATATCGGTGGTCTCGAGAGTTCAAAAACACGAGAGTATTTTGCGTTAGCCGGACAAAAATCAAAAACCCTCGTAGATGGAGTTGTGAAGTCTGCGGAAGCGAAAAATGTGAAAGCTACTGGAATAATTCGCGATTATGCATTTTCAGTAGTGGAAACGATAATTGATCAAGCAGCCGATTACAAAGTTGACCTTATAGTAATTGGAACGAGAGGATTAACCGGGTTCAAGAAACTGCTCATTGGAAGCGTCTCCTCAGGAGTAGTCAACCATGCACACTGTTCCGTTCTAATAGTCAGATAAGAAGCAAAACGGTATGCCAGTGTAGTTTCGTTTTTTGGGGCGCATCATAAGGCCCACGGACACGAAAATGAATCATGGTTTGGTAGTTACTTGTCTTTAGTTTCTAGGCTCATTTCGAGTAGTTTCGTCACGTGATTATCGGTGAGTGAATAGTGGATTATTCGGCCGTCTCTTCTTGATTTGACGAGTCTCAGTGCGCGTAGGAGTCTAGTTGATGGGATACTGCTGAGTCGCTCATTCCTAGTATGGCTGAGAGATCGCAGACACATACTTCATCGTGAGAGAGGGCGAATAATGTTTTGATTCTGTTAGGGTCACTCAATAGTTGAAATAGGTCTGAGAGTTCCGCCACTTGTTCATTTGCCGGCATCATCTTCGCTAGTCTCTTGACCTTCGTAGGGTTCAGGCATTTGACCTGACATACCTCGCCTTCTCTTGTAATCTTGACGGTGGACATTTAGAATCACACTCATATCTGAATAACTATTCAATTATAAATATCACGTTACATCTATCTTGCAGGGTGTTATTGTGGGATCAGGTTTGCAGCAGGCCGCTCTGCTTCGTCGTGGCTTGACGATTGAATACATCAGCTTAGTGTGGATGCTGGTTGAGTGTTTGGTGGCTCTCTCAGCCGGGTTTATGGCGTCTAGTTTGGCTTTGCTTGCGTTCGGTGGCGATAGTGTTATTGAATTGATTTCTTCATGGACCGTGCTTATCATATCTTCGACGAATGAAAACATCAACCGGAGACATCGAGGAGAATCATAGCGCGGAGTGGATTACGACGATTCTGTTATTCCTTCTAATTCCCACCATAGGCTTTGGAATGATTGACTCTTACTTGGCTGGAATTGTACCAGAACCTTCCGTGCTAGGTATTGGCGTAGCGATTGCAGCAGTGATAGGTATGCCTGTTCTTGCGGTTGAGAAGAAGCGCATCGGGTCGGCTGGAAATCTCTTGCCGTTATCGATTGATGCAATTGAATCATGGACCTGTTTCTACATGTCACTAGCATTGTTGGTTGGATTGTTGATGAACTATTTGTGGAAGATTTGGTGGGTAGATTATGTTGCGGCTGGCGTAATCTTGATATTCGTATTGAGGGAAGCGTTGGAGGCACTCGAAGAGATCAGAGATTAGATTCTAGATTGAATTCGCAGGCATCAACTCGTTCAGAATTGTGTATGCGGGTAACAATTTGCAGAAGTGGTAGGTGGTTGTGTTGCCAGTCGTGCGGGTTAACTTAAATGAACCGTACTGTCGTCTTTGTGGTTCTGATGGTTAGAGATTTCTAAGTAGGTCAAATCGTAATGAGGCCTACCCAAGGTCTCTTCGAAAGCCCGAAACCAGGTCGGATGCTGAACTGCATACTCGGCAAAACGTGCGAATCGGTCAACAGTAGCCTTATGAACATGGTGTTCGATGCCCTCAGCGTCCGAGTTAGCGATCTTCTCTTCGATGCCGAGAATGCGAAGGAATTTGAGGACGGTAAGGTGTCTCTGTTGAACAGACTTCGCTAACCGTTCTCCGCTACTTGTCAGCGTGAGGCCTCGGTAACGCTCATACACAATGAACCCCATAGCATGTAGTTTCTGAAGCATGACTGTTACGCTGGAGGATTTGACGCCTAGACTCTGCGCAATGTCTGCTGCTCTAGCGTAGCCCTTCTTCTGTATGAGCTCGTAAACGACTTCAAGATAATCTTCCACGCGCGTAAGATCGGAGGCTGGGTTGGGCTTCGAAAACAGAAGCGGATTTGTTGTCGGATTCTGAGCCATGTTCGTGTCCTCTATATGGACGTGATTATGAGGTATGCATTTAACCCAATAATTATGATGGCGCAAATTACTGCTAGGATTGTTGTGATATTCCGGTTTACGAAGTTTCCCATAATCTCCTTACTCCTCGTAAATAGGATTAGGGGGATCATTGGAAGGGGAATCAGGAAGCTTAGAATTACCTGACTATAGACTAAGAGAATAAGTGGGTCATAGCCGAGTGAGATAGCAATGCTGGTAGGCACGATGTTTAGAACCCGAATGAGGATCCTCCGCACCCAAGGGCTGAATTTCGTTCCTTGGATCGGGCAATCACGTCCTAGGAGGTCTTCGTAAATGAGTTGCCCAGACATCACACTCATCGTTGATGAGGACCATCCGGACGCGAAGAGAGTTATCGCGAAAACGACACTCGCAGCTACCCCGAAGAGTGGCGTGAGGGTTTTGTAGGCGTCATCAATCGTCGCTACGTTCGTGTAGCCATGGAAGTAGAAGGCCGCAGCAGCCATAGCCATTATGGCGAGGTTAACATAGCTCGCGTTCGACATATTCACAATCGTATCCCATTTATGATACTTCAACAAACGCTTCTTCTCAGCCTCATCACCACTAGTAAGCTTGTTCTTCGTCAACCAAGAATGAGCAATCAGGGCGTGAGGCATAACCGTGGCCCCGATCACGCCAACGACAATAAACAGCTGAGCATTATTGGCCATACTCATGTAGGGTACAATGGAATGAAAGGCAAACTGGTATGCGTCAGGTTTGGTAGTTAGTAACTCATACACGTAACCAAGACTCAAAGTGGTTATCATGAATCGTTATGAACATTTCAATTCGACGAAACTTTTTCCCGGCCAAGGCGTAGATTACTATAACGTCCGCTGCCGAAATCCAACATGATATCAGAAGGGGCACACCGAAGAGCAGGTGGATCGCCGAAGTTACGCCCAAGAATTCAGCCAGGTCTGTAGCAACAGCAAAAGTCTCTGACCCCAACCAGTAAGGAATAATCTTCGAACGAGTTTTCAGCTTATCATGGACTAGGGCGGCCAGCGACGCGCCCGTCGCAATTCCAAGTTTCCCGGAAAGATACTGTAAGAGCATCGCCATCAAATTCGCAAGCATAACCGACCACAGGAGAAGGTAGCCGTATGATGCTCCACCGGCAATATCAGTACCAAAATTCCCCGGATCAATGTAAGCTACGCTCGCGACGATAGCTGGCCCGAAAAACTTCCAATAACCTGAACTCCAAATCGATCCTATGAAACTGTGAGCCCTAGAGAGACGATTCGGAATCAATTAATTTCCTCACTCAAAAGTTAGACACGACTAGACATATATGATGCGACTAGACTTAAAGCTCATGATCCTTACCTGTTAGGCATTTTTCATTAAGTTAGCCGCCACAAGTCTATCTAGACAAGTCTATTTAGAGCCGACTTACAAATCGTAGTGGGTTCAAATCATGGGATCAAATCCGCTTTCCGAAACTCGAATCAACCGCATCCTCCTCCCAACCGATGGATCAGAAAACGCGACTCGCACGCCGCTAACTTGGCTATTGAGGTTGCGAAGAAGTTTGGAGCAGAACTGGTAGTGTTACATGTAATCGCAGTTCCTGCAGGAAGAGTGGCGAAAGCAGAGTTAAGCCCTGGCTATGACGATGAATTGAAGGAGTATTTTGAGTCAGCTCATAAAAAGGCAGATTCAATCGTGGATGAGGTTACCCGATTAGCCGAAGCGAAAGACGTGAAAACTACTCGCCTAATTCAAGAATACTCGTTCTCGGTCGTGGAAACAATTCTAGAACAGGCAGCCAAGAGCAACGTTGACCTTATCGTTATGGGAACGAGAGGATTAACTGGATTCAAAAAACTACTAATTGGAAGCGTCTCCTCAGGCGTAGTCAGCCACGCGCACTGTTCCGTTCTAATAGTCAGATGAAAAGCCAAATGGCAGCATTCGATTTGACACCCGAAAACAATGAGATGCAGAACAAAATAGCGTTATCAAACAAAGCCCTCCGAGCATACCTGAAAGAGTGCGGGCGTGATTCATACATGGTGGATTACAACAGATGAGATGTTACTTCCATAGGTGAAAAAAATGAACTGGAAAGAATTTTTGAAACCTGATATAGCAAAGATACTTCTTACGGTTCTGATAGTTGCAATTGTATGTTATTTTTATCTTACACCGATTCTAACGGAACCTTTGTGGCGTTGGGTAAGCGCAATTATCTTTTGGTATTTAGTATCTTGTCTAATAGTCTTTGGTTATAAAAAATTCAAAAAGAAGAAGTGAATCATTTTAGTGAGGCTGTCAGAAAATTCCATTTATGTTCATAATTTCTTGAAATTATGTTCATAACTTCATCACCTTCAAGCACAACCGGAGGTTAAGCTCTATGGGCTGTCTCTGTCGAATTTCCTGACAGGGCACTTACCAGTAAATTGGCGCCGGGGGTGGGATTTCAGCACCAGTTTACTAGTAACCTATTAGTTCAAATTTGCTCGCCGCACCAGCATATCCACACACACGAGTGGGCAGGGTAATGTCCACCCGGCTCTTCTTTTTTTGAGACTCTAATCGAATTAGGTGACTCGAGAAGCGCATCTTCGGATTTATCGAAGTTTTGCGAGTTGTTCTGGGGTTCTGGGTTTTCCGTCTTTGAATACGACCTTTGGGATGTAGCGCATTGAGTAGAATGCCGCTTCTACTAGAACCTTCTCGACGTGGCGTCCGAGTTCGGTAAGTTCGTACTCGGCTCGGAGAGGATACTCTGACACGATTCTCCTGTTGACTATTCCAGATCGTTGTAGTTCTCGTAGCCTGAGTGAGAGCATCCTCGGGTTTATTCCCTTGATGTTGTCGTGGAAGCGGCTAAATTGAGTTACGCCTCTAAGCATCTCTCTCAGAATCTGAACGGTCCAACGTTTTCCTAGAATTTTGAAAGTAACTTCTATGGGACAGGTCTTCGTCAGCCCTTCATTCTGCAAATGCAGTTCTTCTATTGTTGTTACGCTCATGTTCAGGTTACACTTCTGTAATCTGGTATCATGAATGTTACGCGACATTAATAAGATTACTTTAGTATACTTGCTATTGATTTACAATGGTATCTCGAGGAAAGGGTTCGATATGTCAGGTAAACTTGAAGGAAAAGTTGCGGTCATAACTGGCGGCAGTAGTGGTATAGGTTTGGCAACAGCGCAACGATTCGTTAGTGAAGGTGCTTACGTATTCATAACGGGTCGTCGTCAAAGCGAACTTGACGCAGCAGTGAAAAAGATTGGAAAAAACGTTACCGCTGTTCAAGGCGACGTTTCAAATCTCGCTGATCTCGACCGGTTGTACGCGAAGGTGAAGGAGCAGAAAGGCCGGATTGATATCGTCTTCGCTAACGCGGGTATGGGGGAATTGGCATCCATTGGGTGCGATTTCGGAGGCGCATTTCGACAAGACCTTTGGTGTAAACGTGAAAGGAACACTCTTCACAGTACAGAAGGCGCTCCCGCTGCTTCAGGACGGTGGTTCAATCATACTAACCTCATCGATTGCAGGATCGAAAGGGCTTGAGGCGTTCAGCGTTTATGGTGCCAGTAAGGCTGCGTTGCGATCATTTGCTCGTTCATGGACTGTCGATCTGAAGAGCCGGAAGGTACGTGTGAACGCCATCAGTCCTGGTCCTATCAACACACCAATCCTAGACGGACTCGCACAATACTGAAGATGAGCGTAAACAGCTGAAGGCGAGTTTCGCGGCCGGCGTTCCTCTGGGTCGTATGGGTGAGCCGGACGAAATCGCGAAAGCCGCCGTATTCCTAGCATCGGACGACAGTAGCTTCGTAACTGGTATCGAACTGTTCGTAGACGGAGGAATGGCACAAATCTAAGCATCCGAAATTGGTCGAGTAAAGAATCCCTGATTATGTGATAGCCAGGCAAATGTAAAGTATCGTTCGCATAATGCGGATATGATTTACTTGAAAGCCGTGTTGGGATCAGAGGGGCGATTTCTAGACTTATCGCTGTTGATACTTCGTTTCGGTTTGAGTTTCGTGTTTGTCTATGCGGGAACATTCAAAGTGACCAATCCCAGCTATGCTGGGATGTTCCATATGTCGGGCGGTCTTTTCACGGCGATTGGCGTGTTGGAGATACTGACGGGGATTGGAGTATTGTTTGGATTATTGACACGACCCTCAGCAGTCTATCAGACGATAATACTGCTTGGCGCTATTTTCGTGGTAGGTGGCGGAAGCCTAGCGAATTCATTCGTGCCTCTAGATGTTGGGTTACTCATGATACCGTTAGTGCTTTTGCTCTGCGGGGCTGGAAGGTACAGCATAGACGCCAGACTCGCCGATCGTAATCACTAATCATACTCATGGTCTGATTATCGTGCTGAACCGGAATTTCTTGTTGGAATTTTATGGAATTTGGACAGGTTTCTCTATGCCCCAGCTCCATTTCCGCGTGGGTTGAATTCGAATGTATGTGCCAGACCCTGCGTATCCCTCGCGAGTCGTTAATTCTGCTCGTCCATAGACGATCATTCCGCGAGGCTGCCAAGGGTTCACGGAAGACTAAGTCATCGATCGTTAACGCAACTTTCGGATTAGTCTGAATATTCCTGTATCTCTTAGTCTTCGTCAAGCGGTAGCCGCTTACATAGAAATCTTTCCCATCAAAATCAAAACCGACAGGCTCAACATGGGGTTGATTGTCTACCGAGACTGTTGCAATTCGAAGCAGCCGTTGTAATTTCAAAAAATCAATTTCTTTCGGCGAGAACAAAGTTCATTCACACTAACCATCATAAGCGCAGTATTTATTGACTCGGAAACTTAGGCCTCATCAAAAATTCAGAGCCGGAGGCATTCACTTAAAGAATTAAGTAACCCTCTGTTTGCCTGTGTTGAGAAAACTCAGAGTCAGGCGTTGGATATGGAAATGCAATGCAATGTATTTCACTGCACACAGCCAACTTAAGAACCCGCAAACCAAGAGCACTGAGAGTTTAATCTATGACAAAGGGTCGATGGATATGACGGAGAAGAGACCTACTGCAGCGTTTGTGCTATCGCTTTTGGCGGGTATTTTCATTATTCTAGGCGGAGGGATGAGGTACATGATGGGTTCGTTAATCGGATCATATGGAGGATTACGGAGGTTTCGGCGGAATGATGGGAGGATATGGGGGATACGGTGGATACGGGGGGTTTGGAGGTATGATGAATGGTTACAATGGTTACGGATATGGGATGATGAAACGGCTAGGTTTAATATTTGGTCTTATGGGAATTCTCGGGTTGGTTTTCGGAGTAATCGTGATCATTAGTGCTTTGATGCTGAATAGTCGTCCGAAGGAACACAAGACTTGGGGTGTACTAATCCTAGTATTTTCGGTGCTAAGTGTTTTCGGAAGCATGATGGGTGGTTTCGGAATCGGCGTATTGCTTGGCCTCATCGGCGGAATACTTGCGATAACGTGGAAACCCTAGCTTCCTCGTTCCGTTCTCTACAACCTGAATATTGGTCCCTCTGTCAACTAAGTCTGACGCATAGTTGCAACCCCAATTTGTTTCACGAGCGGAGCGTGGGATTTCAGCACCAGTTTACCGGTACATATAATGTCCTAACCTTCGACATCGATGGTCTG
>CAWKES010000020.1:0-187214 GCA_963848755.1 Candidatus Bathyarchaeota archaeon
ATGTCGTTGATGAGAAATTAGAAACGGCAAGAAAATTAGGTGCTGAAGTGATAAACGCGAACAACCAAAATGTTTCCGAATCGGTAAAAAAGATTACCGGTGACCAGGGAGCAGACGTGGCATTGGAGCTTGTTGGCGCAAGAGCCACGATGCGAAACGCGCTCGACAGCCTGAGGAAAACTGGTCGGTATGCAATTCTGGGATACACTAAGGATGTTCTGGAAGCGAACGTCCTAAGTCTCGTTGTTGCAGAGACGGAGATCAGAGGAGTAGTTGCATACACGAAAAAAGATCTTCTAGCAGTAGTTCGACTAGCCCATCAGAGAAAGCTAAAACCGATTATCGGACATAAGTATAGGCTCGAGGAAATAGCTTCAGCACTAGATTCACTGCGACGCGGAACGGCTCAAGGAAGATCAATCGTTGTGCCATGACTTGACTCGTCGAAAGTCTTATGTGATTCAGGTTTGAGCTGAACAGCCATGACAAATTCTATTCTGATCAGCAATGGCATTCTAGTCACTATGGATCAACAACGCAGGATATTCGAGGATGGAGCTGTGATGATCCAAGACGACAAGATTGTTTCAGTGGGTAGAAGTGATGATGTTTCTAAGAAAATCAAGCCCGACGTCATTATTGATGCAAAAAATAAGGCGATAATGCCAGGGTTAATTGATCTTCACTATCATACTGCGATCGCACGAGGCGTGTCAGACGGTCTGCCACTGGGAACTTATCTGGAAACTTTCTGGTATCCGAAACTTCAGAACCTCAAACCGGACGAAGCATATTGGGCAGCGATGTTGACCTATGCAGAAGCTATCAAGTCTGGTACGACTACTGCGAACGATATGTACAGGCACATGATCGAATGCGGGAAGGCAGCGGAATTGCTTGGCATCAGAGCAGTTCTGTCCTGCGACTGCGCTGATGCTTCCGAAAAACTGGATACACTGAAAGACAACGAGGAAGTCGTGAGAGTCATGCACGGAAAAGCGAACGGGCGTATTCAAGCAAGAATCGGAGTTGAATGGGTACCTATCTCATCTTACGAATTCCTAGCGCAGGTAAGAGAAGTTGCGAATCGCAATAAGGTCGGCATTCACATTCATTTGAATGAATCGCTCGGGGAGCTCGAGATGAGCAAAAAGAAATTCGGCAAACGCCCTGTTGAGTTGGCTTACGATCTCTCGATTCTAGGGCCAGACTGCGTTGCCGCTCATTGCGTATGGCTTAGCCCTCTAGAAATACGATTACTGAAGGAAACCGGTACTCCTGTCTCCCACGACCCAGGTTCCAACACGAAATTAGGAAACGGAATCTGTCCTGTCCCGGAATTACTTGCAGCAGGCATAACCGTCGGCCTGGGGCACGACGACACAGAATGCAACAACACTTTGGATATGTTCGAAACCATGAAAATGGCCTCGGTTCTCCACAGAGCTCACCGAGTCGACTCTACGCTCCTGCCGCCCGAGCAAATTCTCGGAATGGCTACGAATAACGGTGCGAAAGGGTTGCAAATGGAAAAGGAAGTGGGCTCACTCGAGGTTGGAAAGAAAGCGGACGTGATCGTAGTTGACTTACATAAGCTCAGACTCACTCCGCTAATTTATGGAAAACAGTTGAACATACTATCTCACCTAGTGTACGCAGGCTCACGGGGACGACGTTGACACCGTCATAATCGACGGTAAGATCATAATGGAAAACCGTGTCATCAAGACTTTCTCAGAGGACGAGATCATCGACAAAGCAACCAGCGCATGCAGAGACGTGCTCGCTAGAATTTCCTAAAATCTCTGCTTGCCTGGTCAGCAGTCCAAAACAATCGAATAAATTAGACATGCCCTGGACCGAATCTCCTGCATGCTAGTCATTCCGCGCTTCATGATATGCAAGGTAAATTATGATGCCAAGTGAATCCCATGTACAAATCGACGTCGTGCCTCAGTATATCGTTGGATGGAGAAGTACAGGTGCTAAACGGTACTCTAACCGCTTAGATTGTGGAGGCATTTAATTTCGCCGGGGTAACTGCAAATCACTACCTTCGAACGATAGGTCATGCAATCAAATTCTAGTTTTGAGCGGCATGTCGCAATACCGAGTATGATTCTTCTTGTGACTCAAGCATACAAGGCAAGGAATAAATACTTAGTGTATCGAACTATTCGAGTATCGAACTATGATGTGGGGGCGAGGCACTTTGCGAGAAAACGTTCAGTCATCAGTTGAAGAATGCGCACGAGAGATCCTTGACGACGTACCTCTGGCTATGCGCACGATTCGCTCACAGTTGCGAAAGAATGGCGCTATAGAAATATCGATTCCTCAGTTTCGCACACTCGTTTTCATCAACAGACGTAGTGGAGCGTCGTTGTCTGACGCGGCTGAACATATGGGACTAACGTTGCCGTCAATGTCAGCAATGATCGATGGCTTGGTATCGCGCAATTTAGTGATGCGCCGTACTGATTCTCAGGACAGACGACGAATGACGCTAACACTAACTGAACGTGGTCGTACGACACTGCAAAGGGCTAGAGAATCAACCCTTGCCTATCTTGGGGGACTCCTGCAAAGCACGCCTGCTGCCGATCGCGCTGTTCTCGTGAAGGGGATGCAGATTCTCAAATCAATCTTCGCGGAGCGAACCGTTTGATGCCACTCGAAGCGAAAGTGGTACAGGACGAAGAGAGTGAACAAGCTTCGGTCCTTGAAACACAAGGCCTGACGCGACGGTTTGGATCACTGGTTGCGGTCGACAACTTCACCGTCCAGGTCAAAGGTGGCGAGATGTTTGGACTCGTAGGACCTAATGGAGCTGGCAAGTCAACGGTCATTAAGATGCTGACCACTCTCCTGCCTCCAACATCTGGCAATGCATCAATAGCAGGTCATGATATCCTCCATCACGCCCCAGATGTTAGGCGAGTTATCGGCTACGTGCCTCAGCTACTGTCCGCTGACGGATCCCTGACTGGCTATGAGAACCTATTGATCTTCGCTAAACTATACAACCTGCCCCGAGATGAGCGTAAGAAACGCGTTCAAGAAGCGCTGGATTTCATGGGATTAGCCGAAGTGGCTGACAACCTTGCCCATAACTACTCGGGTGGCATGATTCGTCGGCTTGAAATCGCCCAATCTATGCTTCACCGTCCCAAAGTACTGTTCTTGGATGAGCCAACGGTGGGACTTGATCCTATTGCGCGCACGACTGTTTGGGAACATATCGAGAAACTCCGAGACAACTATGGTACAACGATTCTACTCACGACGCATTACATGGAAGAAGCGGACGCTCTCTGTACACGTGTTGCAGTCATGCATCTTGGAAAGGTTGTGGCGATAGGTACACCAACAGCGCTGAAGGAGTCAGTGGGTCCTAATGCTACTCTCAATGACGTTTTCGTGCATTATGCTGGTTATGAGCTCGAATCAGGAGGAAACTTCCGCGACGTCTCCAGAACGAGACGTGTGGCTCAGAGGTTAGGATAGATGCAACATCTCCGACTCACATACGTGCTCTGGAGTGTGTATGATTTTGTTGCGAAGACCATGACGATCGCTGAGCTGGAAGCTAGGAAGCTTCATCACGATCCGACCGAACTTGTGACTCGCGCGGTGCAACCTGCATTGTGGATACTGATATTCGGTGAGGTGTTAGCTCATGCTCAAGCAATTCCTACCGGTAACCTGCCTTATCTTGATTTCATGGTCCCCGGCATCTTGGCTCAGAGCGTACTGTTCGTCGCGATCTTCTACGGAATAGCGGTTATTTGGGAGCGTGATCTCGGAATACTACATAAACTACTTGTCAGCCCCGCCCCCAGAGCAGCTCTGGTTTTGGGAAAAGCGTTGTCTGCTGGAGAACGTGGTCTCGTCCAATGTGCCATAATCTACTTCCTGGCGCTCGCTCTAGGTGTTCGACTTAATCCCAATTTCTTCGCAATACTCGGTGTCTTATTGATCGCCGTGCTTGGAGCAGCGCTTTTCTCAACTTTCTCGCTGATAGTTGCATGCGTCGTCAAAACTAGAGAACGTTTTATGGGGATCGGCCAAATTCTAACCATGCCTCTCTTCTTCGCTAGTAACGCGATCTACCCAATTGCGATAATGCCACAATGGCTGAAGTATGTTTCAGAGTTCAATCCTCTGACGTACCAGGTTGATGCTTTGAGATCGTTAATGATTGAAGGTAGTACTAGCACGTATGGACTCGCATTTGATTTGGTGGCTATGTTGGTTGGAACTGCAATTCTAGTGATTATATGTGCACATCTCTACCCGAAAACTATCAATTAGATCTCCTTCAAGCTGCCACAGTAACTGCAAAACCGATCATCTCTCTTGAGCGGCATTCCGCAACGAATGCAATATGCGCCTGGATAATGCAAAATCGTTTCATGAACATATTGCGATCGAGTAGGTCTACTCCATGCTGAGGCTTGAAGAGGTGCATGCGTATTCCAGTACCAGTACATGAGAACGATCGATCCTAGGCCAATGCATCCAAGAATATTCCAGGTAGTGGAAACATAGATTATGGTAGCGATTATTATTGAGTACTCGTTCGTAAGCTCCAGTGCAAGAAGACCGATCAGGATTCCGAGAATTCCCCACAGCAGATACGTACAGGCGGCGATTCGTTCGGCCAATCCTCGCCACACCCATTGTGTATGACGCAGTAAGCCTACCAATATTTGCACTGCAGCGAATATCATAACTCCAACTCCATCAATCGCCAGCAATACGCTAGGAGTAGGCAAACCGATGAGACTGGCTTGGGATACCGTATAGGCTCCGATGACGAGTCCTGCGACGCCACTAATCCAGTAGAATACGCTCCAATAATCATATGCGGGAAGCCGAGTAGAGTTGTATCTGAAGTTCACCTTTTCCTCAGCCTGAGATTGATCAGGCGTTAATTCCGTTTGATTAGTTTCGATCGCTGGAGATTCGAAAGTAAGTGTGTCTTGTGGTGAAGGGGTTTGTTCTGCGAGGTCTTCTTTAGCTTCCAGTTGATTGGGTTGAATGACAGGGGCCGAATGCTCTGGAATCTCAGCGACGTCGGGTTGTACGTTCTGTGATTGAGTGGATAGTTTGATCCCACACTGCCCACAGAAGATAGCTTCAGGACGATTTTGGAAACCGCACTCGGGACACATTGTTGCGCTCGTACAGAACAACCTCACTTGATAATGCCCATATCCGCGAGATATTCGTTATTATTGCCGAAATTAAACGAGTATCCCATGTAATTATGAGCTTTCGCTCATACCCGCTTGATCACTCTACCGTGAAGTTGAAAACGCGCCACGCCTAGTTGAACCTCCGAGAGCGGAATTTGAACGTCATCATCGTCTTGAACTTTTTCGTGCTGTGGGTTCATCTTCTGAGTGCGGTCGTCTTCATTGGCGGTTCTTACTTTATGTGGTTCGTAGTTGTTCCGGCCTCTCGCCTAATGACACAAGACGAATCCGAGAGAACACAGATTGTTGGTAAGATTGCGAAAGAATTCGGCAGAATCGTTAACCCTACGTTGGTTATCCTAATTCTTACCGGAATATACAACGCAACTTGGTATGTGCCATCAGTCTCCAGTCTCGTCTCATATCCGGGGACAATTCTACTGACTAAAATGATCCTTGTCGCAGTACTCATCATTCCTAGTTTACTTGAACAATGCCTATTTCGGGAAACAAATAGTTCGACTTGGAAAAGAAAAAAGGTTAGAAGAGCTGAGGGAGATAAGAAAAATGAGTAAACTAGTTTCGATTGCGAATCTGAGCTTGATGACGATGATATTGTTGTTGGCTGCGATGATGCAGATTACGCCATAGCCGTCAAAAATTTCCAGTATTCGCCCTACTCCTTAATTATAGAGAACTAGAGATGGTCTCGAGATTTGAGATGATGAGCGACCTCATCCTGTTGAGCGATTTTGATGGAACAATTGTCGATGTCGACACAGGATCGGCCAGCGCTCTCAAAATTTGCTGACGGCGATTGGGAGACAATTGAAAAACAGTACGCCCTAGAACAGATTACGTTCGAGGAAAGTCTCAGACGCCAATTCTCCATGATTGCCGCTCCAGAACTTACTATTGTGAAGGAGATGGACGCAGTAGCCGTTGTGCGCCCACATTTCGCTGAAATGGTAAATTACTGCAGACAGGCGCAAGTACCTTTTATCATAACGAGCGGTGGATTGGATTTCCTCATAAGACATTTCATGAGCAAGAAAAAGGTTGACGATTACGTCCGAGTGTATGCCCCCAAAGCGCAATGTCGCCCTGACGGTATCCGATTGGACTTTCCGAAGTTACATGATCCCGCTTCGTATTCCTTCAAGGATGATCTCGTGGCACATTATCAACGAGGTGGTCACAGGGTCGCATACATTGGTGATGGCCACGCCGATTATTACGCGCTGAGAAAGGCTGACTTCGCATTCGCGATGAAGGGTTCTCCATCAGCACAGCGATGCCGAAAGGATGAAGTGAAATTCGAGGAAATAGTGGACTTTCAAGCGGTACTTGACTTATTGCCGAAAATTATTCAGCGCTGATCCGTATGAAAATTAGAGTGCGCAGGTAGTAGTACAAAAATGGTGGAAAAGGTGCTTTGATACCGAATATGCTCAGTCTGTTATTTTCACTTCTGCGGCCGGAGCACGAAAGTTAGCCTTCCGGTGTGCACCGTCACAGTACGGTTTGTTTTCTGACTGACCGCATCTACAGAGGGCGGTTGCTACGGTTCCGTCAACCGTGACCAAGTTCGGTCCATTCTCATTTGCCTTCACAATTACTTTTGCCAATTGGTAAACCTCAAAAGGGAACTGCATGTCCTACTCTAAATGATTTGCGGACGGCCATTTCAGTTTTGAGTTCGCTCCCTAGAGCATGAGGGTAGCGCTTGAATAGTGGTGATGGAACAAAAGATCCACTACTGCTTGAGTATGAGAGATTTGCGCAAAATATCATTCTTGTATTCAGATGACTGTCCCTCGCATCATGAAGCTCTCATGCGCCTTCGCAAAATAATGGATCAAGAGGGTGTCACTGTTGAGATTGAAACAATCAATGTTAAAACGAACGAGGAAGCAATAGCCAATCGTTTTCGTGGATCTCCAACCATCTTGATAGATGGTCGAGACATTGATCCAAGTTCGAGTGAAGGATTTGGATTAGCCTGCAGAGCCTACCGGCTTGAGGATGGTCGCATTTCCCCTTTGCCGTCAGAATCTATGATCCGCAAAGCGCTTCGTGGAACTTAAAAGCTTCTTCAATTTTAACTAGGATAGGTAAGATCAGTGGCAAGACTGAAGACAGGAGATAAGGCAGTAAGTTTCACTCTTAAGGGAATTGACGACAAGCAGCATTCTCTCAAAGATTATTCAGGTAAATACGTTGTCATTATTTTCAGCTGCAATCATTGTCCGTATGTTCAAGCTTGGGAAGATCGGATGATCAAAATTCAGACGGAGTATGTTCCGAAGAATGTCCAACTAATTGCAATAAATTCTAATGATGGCATCAAAGTTCCAGATGATAATTTCTCGAAGATGAAAGAACGAGCGAGAGAGAAGAGATTCAACTTTCCATACCTTCATGATGAAGACCAGAAAGTCGCAACGGCTTACGGAGCTGAAAAGACGCCTGAGGTGTTTCTGTTTGATTCTGATCTCGCTCTTCAGTACCATGGAACCATAGATGACAATTACGATGACCCAAATGGCGTTAAGGAGAATTATTTGAGGGATGCATTGGAGGCTACGATAGCCGGACGGAAAGTTTCATTAGCCGAAACGAAACCTGTCGGCTGCACGATAAAATGGAAATAGTTCTAGGCCTGCTTCAGTAATCCCGAGGCTTTCAGACGTTCTATGGTCGCACTGAGCGTTTCCTGTGAAATAGAAAGTTCGTTTGATGCCTGCGACATCGAAATGGTTCCTTCGTGGGCAAGTATGTAGTCATAAACCTTCCAATCTGCGGGCGTATTTTCGGGAGTTGCGTGCGTGGGGCTTTGTGAAGCTCCGCAGTTCGAGCATAGGTTTGTTCCGATCGGTAAGCTTGTACCGCAGGAGATGCAAGGTCGGGTTGCAGGCATGACACGTCGAAAATCTGCGGGGTCCCTATTCTGTCGAGGTTCTAGGAATCTGATGACGCTTTGGCGTAATCCTCTTTCGAGGGAGTCAATCCTTTGTGTTAAGCCATTACGTCGTCGAGCGGCGGCGATGTATCCGCAGAAGTCGCAGCGGTAGCTGGTTCCATCGTACCTCAGGACGTACCCACATTTCGGACAGCGTGTCGTTGCTTGCATTCGCTCGGCCAACTTAGTGTTCTCAAGTTCACTTATTAGTTATTTTTGAATTTCGATTACGGCATTGCCGGATTCCTTGCTACTTGGCTGTAGACGTCAGAGAGATAGGATTCTATGGAGAATCCTCGTTTCCTTGCTAGTCTGCGGATCTCGTTCTCAACACCGGTTCCGTGCTGGATAGCCTTCTTCCTCCGCCAGATCATTTCCTCAGGTAGTGAAAGTCTCTTCGCCGCAGCGCGAAGTACCCATTTTCTGACCAGATCATTTCCTTTCTTGACTTTGTGTTCAGTAGGGATAGTTAAGGAAAATCTGATTAGGTCGGGGTCGGCGAAGGGGGTACGAAGTTCAATGCCTGATGGAGAAGTGGTTTGGTCATCACGTTCGTAGTTTACGAGGGCTGCATCCAGTACACTGTGATAAAGCGCAGTCGCCAGCGCCCTACGCCCTCTATGGTCCAAAATTCGTGCATATTTTGAGTATCCACCGTAGAGCTCATCGCTCCCCTGTCCGCAGAGCATTATCTTATGCCCTCGTCTAGCTGCCAACATCGCAGCCCAATGAAGCGGAATTCCGACACTAACTTTCATAAAATTCGATTCTTCTATCAACCAAACAACACGCCTTACAGATCCTTCGAGCAGATCAGGGCTGAAAGTTTCAACCGTTATGGGCAGGTCGAGTTGTCGTGCATACTCTTCAACGGTTTGAAGTTCAGATGATCCGGAGAGTCCGACACTAACGAGTTCAACCTCCTTGCAGAGACGTTTTGCTATAGCCGCCGTGATCGCACTGTCCAATCCTCCTGAGAATCCTACCGAAACACGATCTACGCCTTTCGTGATTAAACGCATCGACCGGATTAGATGCCGTGTGAGTTGAGATGCCGCTTCGTTGATGCTCATTCGTTGTTCCAGAGGTCGAGAAAACCTCGTTACACATTTTCTTCTAAGTTTCATGGAAGAAATAGTGTAAAGATGTCCTGGGAGAATCCGCTCCGCATCGCGAAAACCAATCTTCCAAAGAGCTTTTCGCTCAGATGCTAGGGCCACCAGACCCTTACGCTGAGCGTAGTAGAGCGGTTTCAGACCGTTGATGTCTCTGAAGGCGAGCAGTTCGTTGCGGGCGCATATTGCGCTATATCCGCCTGGCGCTAGCAGTGGATCTTGAATCTTCGTAAGCGCTTTTAGAATGTATCTTGCCTGGTTTGGCTCTTGGACATTATAGAGTGTTCCATCTAGGGCAACCGTTGCTTCTGAAGAAAAATCAAACCTGAAGGCTGGTTGAGTAGTGGACGCGCATCCTAGTGCTATTTCTTCCGGTTGTGTGTTGATGATTCTTGTTTTTGTTTGCGTTCCGCGATGTTTCAATGCAGATAACATTTCGTTAACGTAAGTGTCTGAACTACTAGTTTTACTGATGACTCCTGCGATTGCGGTCAAGGTTAGCCGTGTCCTTTCTTCAGCGGCTGGATTAGCTCAAGAAGGTCATTTAGGAACCATGCAAAGAAACTTGAGTTCCTTATCTGAACTCGCTCGAAATTGATGCTTCTTATTCGGAGGGATCAAAATTGCGTCCCCCGGCCCGATCGTCTCCTCTTTGTCCTCATACTTTACTGTCCCTGTGCCCTCTAAGATGTAGACTTCATGTTCCCAATCGTGGTCGTGAAACGGAGTATGCCCACCTGCTTCCAGTGTGAACTGGCGCATCAAAAAAGTCGGAGCACCGTCGTTTTCGTTTATGAGCCATTTTATTCTAGTACCCGCGGCTCCGTCCTCTTTCACCTGCGTATCCGGTACCGAATTAACGTTGACTTTATGCACGTTTCAACATCCTCTGTGATGCCACTCATAAGTTCTGCGCAAAAAATCTTGGCTTGAATCCGGCTTTAAGTTCTATATATGAACGCGTACCCTGTGTATCCAGAACCAGTGTTGCCGATACTTCCAATCGATACAGGCCGTTACGGCAGTGAAGAGATGCGACGTGTGTTCGAGGAAGACACACGTTTCCAGAAGATGCTTGACGTCGAAGCCGCTCTCGCCCAAGCGAGAGCCGAAGTTGGAGATATCCCTCCACAAGCCGCAGAAGATATCGAGAAGCATGCCTCCACTAAGTTCGTCAAAATCGAACGTGTGAAGGAGATCGAGAAGACCGTCGAACATGAAACCATGGCACTTGTAGAAGCGCTGTCTGAAGTCTCAGAGAAAGGAGGCGCATACGTGCACCTAGGAGCAACCTCGGCTGACATTCTTGATACAGCAACCGCGCTGCAAATCAAGGAAGGAATAGTAATAATAGCGCACAAACTAGACGAGCTCGAAGGCAAGCTTCTAACCATATCGAAGAACTATCGAGACACATTGATAGTGGGGAGAACTCACGGACAGCTCGCTATTCCAATGACGCTGGGACTGAAGTTCAGTGTCTGGCTCCGTGAGGTCAGTCGGCATGTATGTCGACTTGCGGAATGTCGTCAACGTGTTCTCGTTGGCAAGATGAGTGGCGCAGTAGGCACTATGGCAGGATTTGGAAAGAACGCCTATCAAATCCAAGAACTCGTCATGAATCGTCTTGGCCTAGGATATGCTGAAGTCAGTACGCAAATTATCCAACGAGATCGATACGCAGAGCTGATATGCGATTTTGCAATGATCGCAAGTTCATTGGACAAATTCTCAACAGAGATCAGAAATCTGCAAAGAACAGAAATCGATGAACTGGCCGAACCGTTCCAGGCGGGCAAACAGGTTGGAAGTTCGGCTATGCCCCATAAACGTAATCCTTGGCGGAGTGAAAACGTATCAAGCCTCGCCAAACTAATGCGAAGTCTGGTCGGACCTTCTCTCGAGTCCATCGTAACGTGGCATGAACGGGATCTGACTCAGTCTGCAGTCGAACGTTTCACGATCCCTGAGGCGTTCATTATTCTTGATCACATGTTGAACTCAATGATACGAATTTTCAGCGGGATCCAGATCAACACAAAACACATGTTGGAGAACCTGATGAAATACAAGGATCCCATGATGGCTGAATCCGTCGTGGTTGCATTGGTCCAAAAAGGCGCTCATCGTCAGGAGGCGTACAGGGTTGTTCAAAAAATTGTGCTCGAGAGCATCGAATCGAAACGAGATCTAGCGGACGCCTTGGCAAACGACCCTGCTGTGGTTAAGTTCTTGTCAAGAGCGGATATTGACTCTGCTATGGATCCGAAATTATATCTTGGAATGTCAGGAAAATTGGTGGATGTGGCCGTTGAGAAAACCGAACAGGAGAGGCGTGCTAGGGGATTGGGGTCTTAACCGGACTCGTCCTCATGGTAGTCTGTTAGTAGACTTTGTTCCGTAATTTCGGTGGATTTTGATTTCAGCTTCTCCCATTCATCTGCCTTGATGACACCGCCGACCTGTTCTTTGATCTTCTTCGCCAAGCCAGGTCCGATTAGCGGTACACTCATCAGATCTGTGATCGACGTATGTCTCAAGTCGTCGATAGACTTGTACCCAGCATTATACAATGCCCGCGCTCTCACGCGTCCAACTCCATCTAATTCAACCAACGGCACGAGTTCCTGCTTCACACCCTTCGTGCAGCGTATTTGGAGTTGGTACGTGAAGTTCAGTATGTCCTTGTGGCCGAACAGTTCAGCAAGCTGATAAGTGGCGTGGAGAAGCCATTTTGCGGTATCTACGATTCTGAGGATGTCGCCCGGTTCCACCTTGTGGAGTTCGAGGATTGCGTCTTCGGATGTCTCGTTTATCCATTCGTACAATACTCTAGCGCATTTGAGTTCGGAAAGGAATTCTTCGTACGTAATACTATTCATGTCGCCATAATACTCCGGCGTTTCACACATGAACTCGTCTTGATGTTCTCTTGCGAAAAGATCAAGCATTTCGTCTTCTCCTCGCCGAGGATAGAGTTTCGGTGCAATGTCAGGGGTTCTGGAGATTAGGTGTAGGAAGCTGACATCCGTTAGATGCTTCGCGCGAGTGTAGAGGCCGTCTCTTAGTATGACGGCGGAGACGGGATCTATGTATAGTTCGGAAACGCGTCGACCAAATCTCGTGGCCGTAAGTACGTCGCCGTCAAATTCAATCATTTGTTCCCGACTCAAGAAGCTCATTATGTCGCGTAATTTCGTTCCTATCATCTTGGCGTCGTATTGGTATGCGTAGAAGGTTTTGGAGAAGAACTTGATCAACGAATCTTCACTTTTCGCGAAACGTGTAGCTATTGTTGCTAAGACGTGTGGGCGAAGGACTTTCTCAGCTCCAAGCTTCGACCAGATTCTTTCAGGTTCGGCGAGAGCATAGTTCTTGATCAGGTAGTCCTGCTCGTCTTCGGTTCTGGCGATTAGAATTGCCTCACCGTACTTGTCATACCGTGGTCGCCCAGCTCTGCCACAGAATTGCTTGTATTCCAGAACTGAGATAGGGTATCGTCCGTATCCTGCTTCGTAGCGTTCGTAGCTGCTTATTATGACGGTTCTCGCCGGAAGGTTTACTCCAGCCGCCAGAGTTGGTGTTGCTGAAAGTATCTTTAATCGTCCTGTTTTGAATGCGTCTTCAATGATTTTTCTATGTGCCCCGGGTAGTCCAGCATGGTGGAATGCGGCGCCGTTTAATGTTTGTTCTGCCAGGTTTTCACCAAGTTTCGTTCTTTCGCCGATTGATAAAATGCGTTGAGCTATATTCTCAAGCCCTCTTCTGTCTTGTTTGGGCAGGTATCTTCTGAGGGTTGCTGATGCTCGTTTGCCCATTTCAACTGCAAGGCGTCTGGTTTCAGCAAATATCAAAACCTGGCCATTATTTTCAACAACCTCTACGGCGATGTCGAAGATTGGGTTTTGCGTAATCTGTGGTATTGTGTGTGCAGATCCGTCTTTGAATTGGACTTCGCCGTTGTAGTAAACGCCTTCGCGTAGTGGTACTGGTCTCCATTCGGTTGTGATTGGTTTTGCGTTCAACCATTTCGCTATTTCAGCAGCATTTTTTATTGTGGCGCTTAACGCGATAACTTGTATGGTCGGATTTATCTCAAGTAGCCTGGTCAGAACAACCTCCAGCGTTGGTCCTCTATCGGCTTCGGTGATCAAGTGTACTTCGTCGACGACAACAACTGAGACTTCAGAAATCCAGGGGGATCGATGACGTAGGAGTGAATCTGCTTTCTCGTTCGTGGAAATGATGACGTCGAAATTTGATAGATAGATGTCAGAGCTATCGTAATCTCCGCTGGTGACAGCCACCCTCACCAGATTTCCTGGTTGTTTTTCTATTGAAGTGTATTTTTGAAAGTCCTCATATTTCTCGCTAGTAAGCGCTCGAAGTGGCGTTAGGTAAAGCGCTCTCCCTCCTCTCTCCATGATGGCTTTCATGATGACTAGTTCTGCTAGAAGCGTCTTGCCGGATGCGGTTGGACTTGCCAAAACGATGTTCTTTCCATCTAACGCTCCTGCTTTTATGGCGTCTTCTTGGGGCGGGTAGAGCGTCTCGTATCCGGCACGAGCAAGTACGCCCTTAACGGAATCCGCGATAGGCAGTTCGTCGATGCGTAGGCCCAAGTTGTGTCAGCTACGCGGCGGTTCGTTTCAGGTGGCCGGGTTTAGGAGAGTAGATTATTCCTTCCCTCATCAATTGGTCGACGAGTCGTCTTGCTTCGTCATCCGTTATGTCTACTTTTCTTGACAATGCTTGGTATAGGGTTGCATCTTCGACGATTCCCAGTTGTTTCTCTAAGTCGGCGAAAGTGCTTAAGACAACTTGCATCTTGTCGCGTAGACTCTTAGGTTTCCCGGTCATAATGACATCGATGTCCATCTTCCCGGTTGCCATATCGATTCCGACGTCTTGGAGTGAGAGTGTCATTAACCGAATTATTGCTCGTGCATCTTCTACTTCAACTTTGGTTCGTAGGAAGCTCTTGGCACGAGCTTCTGAAAGTCTGACCAATGCTTCGAGTTGTCGTGGGGTTATCGCGACGGGTGATTCGGTTGATCCTGACATGGCACGCATCTTCAGGTAGTATTGACGTATTTCTATTACGGCCTCTTCGGTCAATTCTGGGTCGATTCGTTTTGCGTAGGCGATGTATTTGCGAAGCATTTCAGGTGACATCGGTGGTTCTTCGGGTGTGGTCTTCAATCTGTGGAGCGTGAGAATGTGTTCTGACATTTTACTGTCTGAATCAGGTTCGGGAACATCTTTCATGATGAAGAGGAGATCGAAACGTGAGAGAAGTGTTACGGGGAGATTGATGTTATCTGTGATGTTTCTGTACGGGTCGTATCTGCCTAAGCTTGGGTTTGCGGCAGCGAGGACGGCTGCTCTGGCGTTGAGGGTTGCAACTATTCCGCCCTTAGCAATACTAACCGTATGCTGTTCGAGTGCCTCATGAATCGCAACTCGGTCTTCAGGGCGCATCTTATCGATTTCGTCGATACATGCAACGCCTTTGTCGGCGAGCACTAACGCTCCTGCCTCTAGGACCATTCCGCCTGACTTCTCACGTACAACCGCTGCCGTAAGACCTGCGGCTGTTGTTCCTCGGCCGCTGGTGTATAATCCTCGTGGAGCGATTCGTGAAACGTACTGAAGCAGCTGACTTTTTGCGGTTCCAGGGTCGCCGACCAGGAGTACATTGATTTCGCTTCGGATCGTAACCCCGTCTGGCAGTTTCTTCTGAACTCCACTAAACAGCAGGTATAGGACTGCTTCCTTCATGTCTCCGTAACCGTATATTGATGGTGCCAGCGACGCGATCAGTTTTCTGTGTATAAATGGGTCTTTAGCTAACTGACGAATTTGTCGTTCATCGTCAGGGGTTATCTCAACGACTTCTATTTCTTTACCCATTACTTCAGCAAAGTTAGCGTCAAGGAAGAGGTCAAATGTGCGTAATCTGGCCTTTGCGCCAACGAACTCCTGTTGAGCTCTTGCTATTCCGGTTATAGCAACTCGGTCGCCTGGTCTAGCGGCATCTACGAGGTCTTCGAGAAGTTTAACGTCCATTGCTCGAGGTAATTGACCCGGTGGCAAGTCTTCAGGTCTTTCCTGGATACGTATCTCTTGTGAGTTCATGAATGTTGATTGTTTCTCCAGGAATTCGAATATTTTCGATCGGCAGTGTGCGCAGACTCCCGGTCCTCGCATGAGTCTTCCTGCCTGCTCGACGTAACTCATCGCGTTACATTTTTTGCATTGGAAGGCCGCTTTGATCAGCAAGGGTTTGACTGACGTGGATCGTACTATGATGCCGTCAATGGAGAGTAGTTTTCCGATGCTCTCTGAACCGATCTTGCGCAGCAAATTCTTCTCAGGAAGTCTCTTGAATCTGATACGGAGACGTTTCACCAGCTCCGCATATTCAGGGTCTTCAATCTTGAGCTGGGCCCAAGCACTTCGATCAAGATACTCAAGGTATTCGTCAGGTTTCTCAAGTATGAGACGTGCGAGATCCGGGTCGAAAGTTATGAGATCCTCAAAGTCAACTACGATTGATCTTGAGCCAGCTAACGCGGCATGACCAAGCCGTTTTCTATACTTGTACTCCTCGTCGACTATGTAGGAGCGGAGAAATTCTTGGAAGCGTTCCTCTGGATCTTGCTGAGTCGTTTGCGTCGCAGTCAAGCTTTCAAATCCTGACCGAATATTTTTGCTTTCCACTCTTCAATCGTACCGTTAAGCATACGATAGAGTGACCTTTCTTCGAACGTTAAACCTTGAATTAACTCCTCGGAGGGAGTCGGGGATGCGGCAATCGAAACAATTTTCCTGACTCGGCAGCTGATGATATCTCTTACCAGCGTTTCCGTTTTCTCTAATTCGCGTAGTTTTATCTGGTCCTGTTTGCTCTGCTCCTTTAGAGCTCTTAGATGTCGTCGCATGATGCAGTAGTAATTTCCGGGCAGTGAAGGAAGTTGCCTGGACGAGGGAATCGTTTCTCGCCAGTGTATCTTGGAAAGCGAGTTGTAAGTGATTATGTCTTCTTCGCGGAATCTCGCATATCCGAGTTGAACAAGCTCTCTCCCAACCCAGTATGGGACTTCGGTTTCCTGTCCTACTCGTGCTATTTTCAACTTAGGTGACCTTGGCGTTTCGGGAATCTCACGTGTCACTACCACTCTCACCTGTGAATTCTCAAAGTCGAAATCTATGTCGTCGACTGTGACGAGTGCTTCGGCCAAGGATAAATCACGAATCGATACTCCACCTTCATGTTAATTTAAACTGATCCAGTCAAATGTTGAGTTCTATTTCGTCTAAATTTCCAATGGAGGGTCGAATCCATGTGGAGAGAGATGAGTGAAATTGAACTAGTGTTATTTCGTGTTCAAATTGGACCTGAAATGCTTTTGAATAGCGAAGCAGACAAGAGCTGCACTGGAAATTACTTTCATTACTATGAGGATTTCGTAATGATTGAACCTGACTTAATGTGGATTGAGAAGTATCGACCAAAAAGGCTTGACGAAGTTGTGAATCAGAAGGAAACGGTCGGAGGAATCAAAGCGCTACTGAAGACGCCGGCAACCATGCCGCATCTGCTTTTTTCCGGTCCTCCTGGTACAGGGAAGAGTACCACGGCGCTTTGCATAGGCCGTGAACTCATGGGTGAGAACTTTAGGCGACTGGTTTTGGAGTTGAATGCGTCAGACGAACGCGGAATTGGTGTTGTGCGGGATAGGATTAAAGGGTTCTCGCAAATAATCCAAACTGCTCCGTCCGGCGTGCAGTTCGGTCTGGTTATGCTTGATGAATGCGACGAGATGACCAGAGATGCACAAACCGCTCTTAGACGAATTATGGAAACTTCGTCCAGAACCTGCCGCTTCATCTTGATCTGCAATTATCAGAGCGGGATCATTGAGCCGATCCAAAGCCGCTGTTCAATATTCAGGTTTAGACAACTGGAAGCACCAGAAGCTATCGAGTATCTAAAGCGAATCTGTACTGCGGAGAAGGTGGACGTAGATTCGGAGACGATAACCAGAATATACGACCTATCAGACGGCGACCTACGCAAAGCCGTGAATTATCTTCAGGTCGCAGCTACCGGCTCAAAAGGCAAGCTAGATTCAGCAGCATTGAACAAACTATTGCCTCAAGAGGAAGCTCAAGCTATACAGGAAATGCTCGACACTAGCAATTCAAGGAGAGTTCATCAAATCTCGAGACGCCATGTACCAGTTGATGGGTAAACGTGGCATGAGCGGGAGGGAGATTATTCGAGCCGCAAATCGTGCAGTGAACCGCATGACCACGCTAGAAGCAGGTAAGCAGGCTCAGGCCGTTAGGATCTTTGGCGAATATGATTTCAGGTTGACTCAAGGAGCGAACGAGGATATCCAACTCAGCGCAATGCTCGCTCAACTCAGCCTACTGGGAGACAAGTAGGCAACATGCAACTCAGCATGGCTTGGGCTGAGAAGTATCGACCAACCACAACTTCCACGCTAATCGGCAATGAAGAGGCAATCTCAGAATTCAACATTTGGCTGCGGGCATGGAAGACAAAACGTAAGCCAAAGAAAGCCGTACTGCTGGTGGGACCACCGGGAGTAGGAAAGACATCGCTCGTTCGAGCCTCCGCAAACGACAATCATTTTCGCGTAGTCGAGATGAATGCGAGCGACGTAAGAACCGAGAAAACAATATTGAATATGCTTACCCCAGCGAGTACCTCCGTGACGCTCGACTCCTTTACGGTCGAACGATTGCACGGAAACATGATTCTCGTCGATGAAGTTGACGGAGTTTTCGGACGAGAAGACCGCGGAGGACTCGGCGCCATACTCAAGATCATCGACGTGCTTACCGTACCGATAGTCCTAACAGCAAACAATCTTGAGAACGAAAAATTTGAAGACCTCAAGAAAGCCTGCCAAGTCATCGAGCTCTTTCCCATACGCCCGCGACTCCTAGTTACACTACTCCGACATGTCTTCGAGCAGGAAGGAATCAAAAGCAACCTGGAACTCCTGGATGAACTGGCACGTAATGCTCACGGAGACCTAAGATCCGCCATAAACGATGCGCAATTAGCCGCAGCAGGAGCACGACATCAATCAGCCCGTACTCAGCAGCTTGACGAGCAAGAAACGTTGAACAAACTCTTCACGAGTAACCGATTCACAGACTCACGAAAAGTGTTGAACGAGACCGAGTTGCCTCTATATCGTGACGAGCTGATGCTTCGAATACATGACCTTCTACCCGTACGTTTACACGTCAAACGAGAAGCTTCGAGATGCATACGACGCCCTATCTCGCGCCGACATTACATATGGAAGAATCGGAGCAAACAGATCCCGATCGCTAGCTCCTCCTCCATTCAACCTGCCCAGACGTGACACGGTCCCGGAATGGAGTTTACTACCCATCGCACTGAATGAGCTCGCTATCGCTGGACTCCTACCCGTCGATAACGATGTTGATCACGCATTACAAATCGCCCCATACGTTTCCCAGAAAACTATCGAACGATACCAATATCGACTTTGGTCTATCGACCACGTATGCGCTTCCATCGCAAAAACATGCCACCTCTCCAAACGGAAAGCACTTCACATGATACTCCCAAGTTTGGTCGCCATATTCAAAATTAACGAGTCGGCGGGTAGATCGATCGCTCAGTCCCTGGATTTAGAGGAACGAGATATCCAATTTATCGTTTCAGAATCGAAAACGACACCGATCGCAACCGGACCTCAACAGACACTGAATCCAAACGGTTTCAGTCTTCCATACATGGGGAAAGACAAATTCATCCAGCTAATGCGGATAGGATTAAAATATGATCGAGCTGCAGGCAACTTTTCTGTCCGCCGACTTGACAATTTAGACACAGTCGAGCAAAGCCTGTCCGAAATAATCGCAAAACCGATTAAATTTGAACGATCCGAAGAACCGGCGAAAACTGGTTTTGATGGAGAGATCACCAAAGAATGCTATGTTGATTCAAATCGGATACTCTGTGATCAATGTGATTTCAAGAACGATTGCCCCACACACACGCTAGCCGCCCTCAAGTTTTGTTTGTGTGATGACACGATGGCAGATGATCAAGCCTACGAAAAATATGTGGCAAAAAATGAGGCGGCGAAACCTGTCGCCGCAACAAAACGTCCGTCGCGAAAGAAGCCTACTGCTCGCGACAAACCTTAATCATATGACCGAGCTCCGGAATTATCAATTGTTCCAGAGCGGTTTGGACGCCGTCAGGTGAACCCGGCAGACAGAAGATTAGCTTTCCAGCACACGAGCCAGCCATAGCACGACTGAGCATAGCGGGAGAGCCTATCTTGTCGAAACTAATTTTCCTAAATAACTCTCCAAACCCAGGAATCTCCTTGTCGATAAAACGTTCTACCCCTGCAACAGTCACGTCACGTGGTGAGAGGCCTGTACCGCCTGTGATTATTAGAGCGTCAACATCCTTCGATGCCATAGCACGTTTCGTTGTTCGACGGATCATCGTTACGGAATCCGAAATGAGTTCCCGTCCCGCGACTCGATGTCCCGCTTTTTTTATGAGTTGCTCGATCAAGTCGCCCGATGCATCATCCACACTCTCTCTTGTTTTGAGTTGGTTGAATTTCGACGTACTGCATGTTACGATGTAGATTCCAACAGATTTGGGTGAAATCGTCTTATGAAGTTCAGAAACTTTGCTCAACTTTTCCTCTTCACCTTCTCCTTTACCCTAAGGTAGGTTATCGCTGTGGTTGGATATTGTCCATTTGCGTCCTTTTCGTATTGCTTTGTCATATCCCAAATAGTTAGCAGGAAAGTTGCCGCGGCAGTCAGCGCCTCCATCTCAACCCCGGTCTTGGCTTGACCTTTCACATACGATTCCACTCTGACGCTATCTTTGCTAAACCAATGATTAGTACTAACAGTACTAATAGGAATGGTGTGGCAGAAAGGTAGTATTCGTGGCGTGTTCTTCGTCGCCATTATCGCAGCAATTTCAGCTGCCGCGATGGCATCCCCCTTCTCAATCCGGCTGGATCTTAGGCGGGCGATAGTGCTTGGCTTAAGTTTGATCTCTCCCTCCGCTCGCGCCTCCCTGATGATGACCTCTTTAGCCGATATGTCAACCATGGAAAAGCGACGCACGTGTGTTGACCTCACCTAGTAGACTTAGAGACAGAAGATAGCTGTTACGTTAGGGTCGCCGAGGCACGTAAATCGTTGTATCTATGCTCGTTTCTTCTTTTCAGAAGTTAACGCGGCTTCTAACTGTTCACGCATTGTAGAAGCAGGTATGCTTTGTAGTCCAAGTAGAGTTGTTTTTCCGCGTACGCCTTCTCCTGATTTTGAAGCGGCTATTACCCCTATTGCACTTAAACCGCGAGCATATTTCCAAATCTGAGTATGCTTTCGTGGTTCATCATCATACTCCTCACAAACCGCTTTGTATTCGCGTTCTACTGAGCCTATGCTGGCGTAAGCTTCCTGTGACTCTCCTAACACTCTAGCCAACGCTAGCAACATGTATTTCTCATGTGGTGAAAGAGCACTGATGTACTCGCCACGTAACGTTGGGTAAACGCTGCCTGCCGCCTTTCTCACGTGTTCAGTTGAAACATGTTTAACGTTTTCAGAGTCAGCATATTTACCCGCACGCCAAAGAAGCTCAATTGAATAGCGTGCGTCACCACTCTGTTCGCCTATGCCTGCGACGAGTTGAAGCGCCTCGTCTGAGACCGCATTTTCTTTGAACGCTAATTCAGCTCGATCTCTGAGTATTTCAATCAATTGAAGTGAACTGTACTTATCGAGTCTGACAATGTTACGTTGAAGTGTATCAATAGTACTCTTGTCAAGTTTTTGAAGATACTCCTGTTCGCGAAGAATACAGATGAGCGAAAGCCGTATGGGTTTTCCAACCCGTTCCTCTTGTATACGTGTGAGGTTGTAAATTGGATTCGTTCCTTCGGTCCTGATCAAGTTTTCAAGTTCGTCGAGTGCAAGTATTAGATGCATGTTTTTGTCGTCGAGGACATCCATCAGAGTGTGCAAGAGTTCTTCCGGTGCAAATCCGCGTTTAGGAAATTCAGGTTCGAACTGTGTCAACACCCGCTTGATTATCATGAAAAGACTGCCTTTTGCTTCGCGGCAGTTCACATGTAAGTATTGGAGGTTAATTTTCCGATTTTTCGCTGCCTTGACCAGATCCGCTCCAAACCGTTGGCTGAGCACAGTTTTTCCGGTTCCAACGTCACCTGTAATCAATACGCGTTGGCTTGTCGAGAACGGATTTTCCACTGAAAACCTGAAGAGTTGCGTAAGGAAACGCATTTGTGCGTCTCGATGAAGAAGCCTTCGAGGCATGTATTCTAAGGAGAGTGGAGCTTCATCTTTGAAGACGGTAGGACCGGCTAACGTCTCCTTTACTATGTCTGACACTTGAACGAGGGCCCCTGGTCCTGACAAGTTAGGCTACCTCAATATTAGGTGCTTTTATGGATTGACACGATAAAAACAAGAGAGCCAAGTGAAAATACTCGTTTTCACTCTAGAGTCCGATCCGCTCTCCATCTTAGACAAGTATCGATGCCTAATTGATGCCTAGATTTCTCTCCATCGTGATTTGCTTCGGGCCACTATGAACAATGCCACAGTCAATGTAATCAGAACGATCCAGTCGAGAGCAATTGTGAAGGATGAGAGAGGTATGTATCCAGCGGCATTTTGAGCCAACTCAGCTGCGTATGTGGTTGGAGAGAGATACGCCAGATACCTGTACGGAAGCGGAATGTAAGTGACCGGATAGTAAACCGGCGGTATCGTAGAGAAAAGAGTCGAAATGAGTCGCGAAAAGGCGAAGCTCTGGACTATGTCGGTGGAGAAAGTCGCAAGAGTGAAACCGATAGAGATTGACGTGAGGAACATCAAAAAAAGAATTCCTGCAAGCGCTAGGGTTCCGATGGCACTGAGATTCATGAAATAGTGTGCAAGCAGACCTAGAACAATGAAAGCGGGGAAAGAATAGACGATCTCCGAAATTGCCATTCCGAACATGTAAGTCTGCCAAGTCGTTGGAGAACTGACAACCATGTCTTGGAGCTTGAAATCATTCTTCAAGTGTGAGAGATCTCCCTGTAACGATACGCCGGCAGAGAACATGGTCATGATCAACCCGCCCGATATCGCCTCTCCAATGAGTGTGCCATGACTCACGAATACGATCACAAGCAGAAAGGAGAGAGGCGAGAGCACCGTGTTGATCAAAACAATCGGGTAATTCTTCATTTCATAAATTGAATTGACTAGTATCGCGGCGAGGATTTGGCTACCTTTATTCCTCCTTCGTGCTGAATTTGCGTTCGACATTTCATTTGACTTCTGTTCGGCTTGCAAAGTAGAAGAATAGGTCATCGAGTGAAATCGGGTTGATTGTGAACTTGAATCCGTTTCCCGTTAACTCTCTCGAAATCTTGAACGCCTCTTCCTCGGTAGTTAAGATTCGGAGATTGCCGTCGGTTCCAGTAACCAGTTCGCCCTTGTCCACCTTCGGAATAGGCGCTGATCTTGAGAGGAGTCTCAAACTGTAGTTGAAGTTGACGCTTCTTCGTAGCTCTTCCAAGGTTCCGATGCGAACCAGGCTGCCGCGATCAAGCATGCCAATATGGTCCGCCAATTCCTCCGCCTCTTCCAGATAGTGCGTCGTAAGAAACGTGAAACGCTCCTTTCCGATCTCTCTGAGAGTTGCCCAAAATTCTCTTCTTGAAATCGGGTCAAGGCCTGTCGTTGGCTCGTCTAGGAAGATTACTTCCGCCTCCGACGCGAGAACCGTGGCGATCATGACTTTTCTTCTCATTCCTCCCGAAAGAGAACGGTTCAGAAGATTCGATTTGTCACTAAGCCCAACTTTCTCAAGGGCGCTGAATCCTCTTCGCTTTGCCTCACCATAGTTGAATCCTCGCCAAAGAAGATAGGAAAGCACGGTTTGCATGGGTGTCATCCAGGGAATCGGTCTGGCTTCTTGCGGGACGATCGCGATCGTTTCTCTAAGTCTGCGAAATTCTTTTACCACGTCTATACCGTTTATCGTAGCCATACCCGACGTAGGTTCGAGTTCAGTCGCTAGAATTCGCACAAGCGTCGTTTTTCCTGAACCATTTCTACCTATGAGGACGAAGATGCCGCGCGAGGGTAACGAGAAATTCACAGAGTCTAATGCCTTGGTCTTGCTCTTGCCGTAAATCTTCGTCAGGTGATCACATACCACCTGCCGGGCGCTGTCCATTCTGTACACCCTACTCGCGAAATCAAATGTTTTTGCTTTTAGCTTAACTCAATTGCAATAGCGTTGCTACTACGGTCAACCATCATAGGATTCGATGACTCGGTATAATTCGTCACGTTCCGAGGGGCCGATCTCAACTGAGGATCCATCTGGTTTAACTAATATTCGACCCTCGCTCCGTTCCGTAAACCTGCCGATAATGTGTGCTTCAATTCGGTGTGCCCTAAGTTTTCGTAATATCAGGTTGCTCTTTCGATTATCTGCGGCTATCAGTAGAGATCCTGAGCTCAAAAGTCTCAACGGGTTAACCTTCAAAGCGGAACATATCTTCTGAGTTGCGGGGTCGATTACAATTCTTGATTCGTTAAGCGTGAAACCAATCTTGGATGCTTCAGCTATCTCCCAGACGCCTTGCAGTAATCCGCCTTCGGTAGGATCATGCATTGCATGGATTCCGCCGGATTGCACCGCAATCATGGCATCTTCTACTACGCTGATGGAGTGTCTCAGCCTTTTTGCGTGCTCGAGATACTTTCCAACGCCCTTGATTTTGAGTCTCCGACCGAAATCGAGGGCGAGTAAGGATGTGCCCTCGATCCCAGCGGATTTTGTCATGATGATATCATCACCCGGACGAGCATTTGCGGACGTGACGTACTTCTGCCCAGATCTTAGCAATCCAACCATGTAGCCAACAACTATTGGTCGTTTCAGATTCGGAGTTACTTCCGTGTGCCCGCCGACGATCGCTACGCCAACCCTTTTCGCTGCAGAATCGATTTGGCGCATTATCGAATCAATTAGCTTAATGTTAGTGCCCTCTGGCAGGAGCAAGTCGCACAGAAACCATTTGGGCTTAGCACCACGACACGCAATATCATTGGCGTTGATGTGGACCGCAAGCCAACCTGCATCTGATGTTGTCGCCGTTACTGGATCAGTTTTCAGAACTAAGATTCGTCTACCGAGTTTAACAAGCGCCGCGTCTTCGCCGAGTGACGACCCCAAAATTACGTCTGAATCTTGACGTCCTCTATATCGGAGCACGTTCCGAACTAGAATGTCGGAAGGTATCTTACCCGTCCTGAAGCGCGCCATAAATAAGGCCACCCCATAGACGGGGCATCAACCTATAAACCGCGTACTGCGCCTTGGTAGGCCTTAATCGTTGAAACTTACTTCAAACACGCAAAACTTTCCGTCAACTGCCGAGCATCTTCTTTCCACCGATCCCGCCGCCTTCTTGTTAAGGACACCTTCCATCCATCCAGCGACAACCCCACGCATTAAATCGCAAAAAGGTTCTGCAGCCTTTCGTCTGTGACATAACGGGCAATCGGAGTGAGTTGAAACAAAAATGTTCGATTCCTTCTCCTCCAGAGATAAGCATCTGCCCCAGCCACGCATGCGGAGCGCTGCGTCGAAAGCGTCAACCAGATTATTCGGCGTCATTTTCTTCTTAACGTGACGCGCAGCCGTCCACCCCATCTCATCACCCAACTCATACAATATCAGTTGGGCAACCCGACTGCCGGCTACATCTACGAGCCTGCTAACCAATGCCTGGAAGGTTGAGACACTGAAACTTAGGATTCGCTTATTGTCTTCAAGGATTAAACCTCTCATCTCGTCCCTGGTAAGATTCTGGAGTCGTAGAGTGAGATCGGTAAAGGACAAGGCTAACCGGGTATAACAGTGTCTAACGGGAAGTTAAATTGAATTGTCGGTACGCATTGTTAGCCACTGAGATATGTCAAAATCGATAACCTATAACAATGAAATGAAGCAACCTCGAAAACACGGTGTTGCTGGCTATTCTTATCAACCGGTAACAAGGCGGTATATTATTCGAGTCAGAATTAGCGAATGAATCGACATGATTCATAAGAACCGTCGCCATCTCTACACTCCTGCTCGCGCTTTCCTTAACCGGGCTGTTCTCCCAAATCCAAACCAGTTACGCATCGATAGATGGCTCGAATTGAAAGTGCCGCTTTGAACCGCTCTGCTTTCGACTATTTGATCTCAACCTTATGGAATAGTAGAATTGGTGCTTTCATGACGTCGCCAAAAACTGAACCTTACAATTTTTGGACTGATGATCAAGCAAAGATACTGAATCTCCTAACTCTCGACTATTCAGGAGCGTATGTGAATCAGACTGCAGATGAATGGGGAGTAGCCATCCGTAACTATATCTCAAGTGTAACTATGACGAATACTGGTTACGTTCTGCGACGAACCCTCTACCCACTCACACCATTCGTGTCGAACGGTGACATACGCAATTTTCTTGTCGGGAACAATATCTTCGACATGCGAGGCGATCTTACAATATCCAGAGATCTGACAAATAGGATTGTATATGATCCTCAGGGTAAGACGGTCGCATACATACAAGGCCACGTGCTAAACTACAACGGCACTGACCATGATCTTTCAGCGGTCCAACAACCGACGAGCGTTCAGATCATAGTAACCGGTGAAACTGTTGATCTTAGACAGATCTGGAGCTATCCTGATTTCATCCTTAACATCGACTATTTTCTACAACCCAACAGACCATATCTACTTGTCAAATACACGTTGATTGCAAAAAAATTCCTGTGCGGACCACCAAAATTCATTGTACCCTTAGATCAACTTGACCTCATCGGACCAACCGTTTCTCCAGGCGGCCCCCACATCGGCTACGGATGGTTTTGGGCACCCGGTTATCCAGACCAGCGAGCCATCGACGGCGCAACACCTCAACATCTACTTGGCGGTTATGACACTCCCATCGCAAGATGGAACCAAACGTGGTACATGGTTCATATTCACGACAAATTCGACGGAACTACGAACTCGTTCGCCATAATCGTGGATTGGGGAAGCAACAAGACTGGACTCGTTGCAGTCGACAACCAGCTATACGGATCGCCACTTCCAAATCCAAGAATCGCCGACACACTTCACTATCTCCGACAATACTACCAACTCTCAGCGAACATGACTCCTGGATCAACGGCTAGCTTTGAAGTGAAGTACTATTTCCTAGCCGCACATGACTGGTTGAATCTCGCGCCCGTCTACCAAGAACTCATGAGTCGAAACTTGAATAACACAGATCTTTCAAGCACCTACGAATATGGCGTCATAGTCTACGGCCTAGCCAAACTCTACCAAGCCAGCAGCAATTTGAACGATTACACGCTCGCAAAGAGAATCGAAAACTATTGGTATAACACTTTCACTGCTACGGGCCCTCTGCCGGCAAGAAACGGTACCTACGCCCAATCAATAGGATTCATGATACGAGCAGAACTCCTGCTCGCAAAAATTGGGGCGAAAGCAGATCAAAATAGTTTCGCCACACACGCGACTACGGTCATGAATGAATTACTCCAAATGCAAGACACCACGCCAACAGACCAGAACTTCGGAATGATCCGGGAACGCCAATTCGAAAGCGTAAACGGCACCACCCGCTATGGCAACAGCTACATTGACTTTCAAGCGATAGCTATCTCAGCAATGTCCGAATACTTGAGCTATAATGGCTACAACACGACGATCCATGAGAGAATAAATCTCCTTACGAATCATCTTTTCCTCACAACCCTAACGCCCAGTTATGGCATAGTCAACTATGACACAAAAAGTCAGAAAGAATCAATCCAGATCATCGGACCTGAGCGCGTCGCATGCTGGCTTAACACAAGTTCCAATGTTATAGATGCCGACGTGGCCACCTACAAAAACGGTCTCTTGCTTGACGCGTTCACCCATCCCTACAGCATTGGATTCTCAAATTCCACATTCACTCTACGTGAAGTCAGCTATCTCTGGACAAACAGTGCCCTAACCCCTTCAGCCATCGCGTACGTTGAATGGAGTGGCCGCAAAGAAACGAACACTGAAACAACGCCCTGGGGAGTATGGGGATGGCGCGAATGGGTTGATTCCATGCTGGCCGCAACAGACTATCATATCGCGCTGATCTACCTTCAACCGAGCAACGCAATCAACAGACTCATCGAGATAACATGGCGTTCAATCTCAGATAGCCAATTTCAGTTACGATATACCCTGAACGCGTCACGTAACTTCAACTCCACCATGCTCACGGACAGTTCACCGACGTACGTCAACGAAACTTCACAATACGAAGGCCGGTCCGGAATATGGTTTTGGAGTCCAATTCACCAAACGCTAACCACCGTCACGTACAACGTATCTCAATCCTCTCCAGTCACTATCGATATTGCCTGGCTTAACTCAACTAGCTCAATCACTACTTCAATCGCCGATCGATTGATCTTCCGAATGAATCCTCTTATCGCCCAGTTACGCGCGACGACAAGGTAAGCATAATTCAAGAAAGGTTCGACAGTGAAGAGAAGTTAGTCACAGTATGCGATTTCGCATCGTCCCAATCCAGTTGTCCGCGAGTATCATAAGCCGAGTCATGTCCGTGGGATCAAAATAGATCGAGCCCGTATCTTGATCAAAAATTTCCTTAAGCTCACGAGGAGGCTTCAAACCAGCCCACTTCTAGAGTACGAGGACTTGCTTGCTGAGATTATGCTTTATGCCAAACTCTGACGAAAAATCGACGACCGAGAGAGAGGTATATCAACACCAAAGTGGTTGCTGGGGAAAGTATGTGTGACTGCGGGCTCTCGCACTCAAGATCCATCTCATAATGAGTCGAATGGGCCAGACCAGTCATCGCCCGCAAGTCTACCTCAGAATAGACAGGCTAATTTGTGTATCCATGTTCTTTCCGAAATCAAATGCCATCAATTCAAGTGATTCCAGTAGGTTTTGAGAGCTTCGGCGTGCGCTCAATGTGCACGTACGTGAAGACTCCAGACATCAGAGTCCTGATTGACGCTGGAGTTGCTTTGGGGCCGCAATTTAGTAAATTCCCACACCCCAAGGAATATCTTGCTAGAAACCTCTGCCGCAGTAAGATTAGAGAATTCGCCGCGGATTCGGACGTTATCATCGTCTCTCATTACCACAACGATCACCACACGCCCAATTACAAGGAGACCGTGTGGTTAGGCAGCAGCGCAGAAGAATCTGAACAGATCTACCGAAACAAAATTGTGATAGCAAAAGACGCTCGGAATGCAATCAACTTCAGCCAGCGCCGAAGAGGTTGGATGTTCCAAAAGTTCGTCAAGAAAATAGGTGGCCAATTTGAAGTCGGGGATGGAAGAATTTTCGAATACGGTGCAACCAAGATTAAGCTATCCAAGCCAGTACTCCATGGCGAAGAACGTTCTGGATTGGGTTGGGTCATAATGACGACTATCGAGTCGAGAGATGAGAAGTTCATGCACGCCTCCGATGTGCAGGGACCGATGTCGACGGACACCATGAATGATATTCTGATTGAACGACCGGACCGACTTATAATCGGAGGCCCTCCAACGTATCTTGGCGGAACAAAAGTCGACAAATTGGATATTCAGAAAGCGATCAGCAACGCTTCAAAAATTGCGACCTACATTCCCGAGATGATCTTCGAACACCACATACTGCGCTCTGAAAATTGGTTTAACGATATGAAACCTGTCTTCGAAGCAGCCGTTAAGGTTGGAAACAGAGTCACGAATGCCGCGGAATATGCAGGAACAACAGCTCAAATGCTCGAATCCGTTCGCTCTCGTCTCTACGAAGACGATCCGCCGTCCGACTTATTCCTGAAATGGACCAAGCTTCCACGTGAACGACAACGGCAAACGGACCCACCCATCTAGAATTTAATGACCGCATAGAAAAGAAGAGGGTGGCTTGTCGGTTACTCGCTTATGCGCCGACAAGCTTGGTTGCTAAACGGAACTTTTTGCCACATTGTGGACAGGAGAAATGTTTGATATGAAGAGCAGGACCGCGACCGTCCTTGGGATGCATGTCCCATTCCTTGGCTGGTCCAAATACTTCTCCACCACATTTCAGACACTTTACCATAGACTCACCTCGGTGTCAGTTTCGGTCGAGCCCTGGAAGGAAATCTCAACCGTCGGCGATATCCAAGACGCTACGACCATGGATCCACCATACTTTCAATTTGGTATATTAGTGTTTCACTATCGGTACACTAATATACCGGCGTAGGTATGTTGTATTTTGAATTCTTGCCAAACACAAATGGAGAGGAGGTTGAGCAGATATGAGTGGAGAATCGAAAAGAAGCTTCGCAGTAGCAGTGTTTTCCTTCGCAGTTGGCGCAGTCTTAGCGTCCGTGCTGGGGAATGAGGCGACCCGCAACAAGCTGTCTGAGGGGAGTAAGAAGCTTCTACGAATATCAGGAGACTAACCTAGCAGAATTTCTCGAAATTCTGCTTCTATCCTAATTTTTCATGTTCCGATGCGAATCAACTTTAAATTACACATAATCATTGCGATTTTGTTGCGCGTGAGTGGGGCCTCCCACCCGTTGCGCAAAAGAAACCCCGGAGTAGGGAGGAAAATTGAGAAACAAGAATCCAGTCTATGTTACACTAACCGCAGCCTTCGCTGCCCTCTATGCTGTCGGAGTCGTATTTCTCGCACCGATCAGTTTTCAAATCTTCCAGGTTCGCTTGGCAGACGCGCTACTGCCGCTCGCAATCATTTTCGGTTGGCCAGCAATAATAGGACTAGCGTTAGGAGCTTTCGTCGCTAATTTCTTCGGCGGACTTGGGCCGGTGGACATCATAGGTGGCGCCATAGCTAATTTCATCGCTACTTTATTGGCTTGGAAGATTTCTCGCTTAAAGCCCAGCAGAATCTTCAAACTTATCGGTGTCGGCTTAGAAATTCTTGTAGTAACATCGATCGTTGGAACGTATCTAAGTTTTCTGTTCGGCATGCCGCTCCAGATTGGCCTTTCGGGTGTATTTCTCGGCAGCCTGGTCGCCACCGGAATCCTAGGCACTATACTTCTCTTTGCGTTCTCAACACCACGGATAACGACTATGTTGAAGTCTCGCGGATTGATCAAAGACTAAACAGGATAGGTGAGGAGAACGGTAAGCCTCGAGTTAGCTCTTGGTGATATAACTAACCAAAGAGTTGACGCGATCGTAAACGCGGCTAATACCTCTCTTCTCGGGGGCGGCGGAGTTGACGGAGCGATACATCGAGCCGCAGGCCCAAAATTGCTGGAAGAATGTAGGAAGATAGGGGGCTGTCCGACCGGTGAAGCGCGAATAACCCGAGGCTACGATTTACCCGCCAAGTTCGTGATCCACACAGTAGGGCCAATCTGGCGAGGCGGAACAAGAGACGAAGATACGCTCCTCCGAAACTGCTATACTAACTCACTCAAACTTGCAGCAGAATATGACGTAAGATCAATCGCCTTCCCGTCAATAAGCACAGGCGCCTACGGATTTCCAATCGAAGCCGCCGCACAGATTGCCTTACGCACAGTGCAAGAGAGCATCAGTCTCCCTACTGCTCTCGAGAGAGTGGTGTTCGTTTGTTTCTCTAAATCAGATTACGCAATTTACGAACGTAAACTAGGAAAGACGTGAGATTCCAGGACGCATATTTAGAACTCGGCATGTCTGCCACGGCAGAATGCCTTCTCCTCAGAGACGTTGAAGCGCCCTGTAGCTCAGAGGTGACTGTCGTGCGGTTCTGTCTATTCGGGTGGGATTTCTCGGAAAGCCAGATCCACTTCTATTCCCATCTTCTTCTTCCAGAGCTTGTTTATGTAATAGTAAACTGCCAAGACCACGTAGATTCCGATCACAACCGCTAGTGGTATCGGGTTTAGGATGCCTAAGGACGGGATTGCGATGTAGAAGTAGATCAATAGCCCTGAGAACAGGATGCTTAAAACTCCGATGATCGAAATTAGAGGAATCCCGGCCAAATTATATTTCGATATCGCTGACTGCGAATAGACGTCCTTGGCTTTCCTGGGGAATGTTATCGCTGCTACTGCGGCGAGAATGTATGCTAGTAGGACTGCTGCGGTGGAAGCTGAAGTGTAGAAGAAGATGAAGGGGTAGTAGACGGCTAGGAGCAAGAAGATTATGGATCCGATCAGGTAGATTAGCAGGCTGTAGAGTGGTGTGACCCAGCGCGTTTTGAGTTCCGCGAATTTGCTAGGGAGTAATCGGTCGAGCGTTTGAGCAAGCATTACTCGGCTGCCGACTATGTATAGCACCACCATTAGGTTTAGCAGGTTCAGGAACACTCCGGCTGAGAGAAGTAAGTCAACTAACCAATTATTCGAAGCAATCAGGATTAGCGTCACGAAGTTCGGGGTAAAGGGCATTTGGGATGTGAGTGCAGAGCCTTGGTCGTAGAGATAAAAGAATGATCCATAGAACGTTGGCCCAAGATTTTGCAGGAGAATGTAGATTGCGGTAAAGAACAATCCGATGATTACTATGGAACCGTAAATGGCGTAGATTGCAAGTTTAAGCACCTTAGCGTCTTTGATCTCACCCATGACTATTATGCTCCAGAAACCATAGCCGAGAGGAATCATCGTGAGTACCATGGTTCCGAGGGTCTGATACCAATCAGTGCTTCCAGTTGGATTGTAGCCCTGAGCCGATGCTGTATTGACAATTGCACCGTACCAATCAGTACGATTTCCAGTAGTTGCCGCTAGGAAACTGTTGAAGGACGCCTGGTAGGATTGGGGCGTTGTGATCAGAAGAATGCCTAGAGCGATGGCGACGGCGGCAAAGGCGAAAATGACGAGTGCGCGTTGTATTTTTACGTAGAAATCCATTCCGAAGGCAGTTAGCAAGAGTGAGAATACTAGAATGAGTATGCCAACGATCGCCTCAGCATTAGGTGTCAAGATCCATGAACTCATCGCATAGATGGCTGGTGATCCAGTATAGTAGGCTACTTTCAGCATGAAAGGCGCCAAGCCCTCCCAAATCATTTGGATCGGTGTAATCGCAGCAAAATACCATTGCCACGCCACCCATGCCGCGAAGGTTGACACGAAGCCCCACATCGGAGAAACAAGTCGACTGATGAATACGTAGTCGCCTCCACTTCGTGGGTAACTTGTTGCGAGTACAGAGTAGACGATGTATAGTGGGGCAGTGAAGATGATCGTTAGCAGGAACGCAATCGGAATGTTTGCGTCTGGGAAGAAGGCAGGCGCTAATTGAAAGGTGAAGATTACTCCGCCGAAGAATTGTATAGTCACGAGGTTGAACAAAAGTGCGTCGTGGGCATTCATGACTCTGACAAGCCCCGACTTTGATCTCAGGAAACGTTCAGTAGAGCTCAAGGTGAAGCGGAATGGGGCTCGGTTCGTATTTAAAAACTTCGAACAAACGCGTGATTCAGAATTTGATGCCGGATTGTTCGCATTCGAGTCACGTCGGGATCTTTATAGTGGTCAGATTTTTTATCTATAGTTGTAATTTCTAGGGCCACTGATCTGAAATGAGTACTTTTGTTGTCTATCGGCTACGTGACATTCCCTTAGATGTAAAGGACAGAATAATGAAACGATCACGAGTCGATGTTAGCAGGGTAAATGACGAGGTAAGGAAGATCATAGATGATGTCAGGGCAAGAGGCGATCAGGCTATTGCTGAATTCCTATCGAACCAAATCGGTAACTCAGTTACCGTGACGGATCTGAAAGTTGACGAATCTGACGTAAAGAACGCATACCAGGAGTTAGATGCTGATTTCGTGCGCGTGCTCAAACATTTCGTATCAAACGTTAAGAAATTCCATAAAATGCAGATGCCCACAAGCTTCATGAAAAAAATAGAAAACGGTGTATACGCTGGTCAACTTGTGGTTCCGTTGGATTCGGCAGGGCTCTATGTTCCATCTGGTAAGGCCAGGTATCCGAGCGTCTCCGGGATGATAACCACCGCAGCCAAAGTGGCCGGAGTAAAACGGATAGCGCTAGCATGTCCTCCTCAGGAAGGCGAGATGAAAATCGATCCGGCCACGCTTGTCGCCGCGCACCTCTCGGGCGCAAACGAGTTTCATATTATGGGAGGAGCTCACGCCATAGCCGCATTCGCGTATGGGACCGAACAGGTCAAGCCTGTGGAATGTATTGCCGGACCGGGCGGACCGTATACCTATGCGGCAAAGAGGATGGTTGGTGATCTCGTTAGACTCGATCTGCCAGCTGGTCCAAGCGAAGGCATGGTCTTCTCGGACGGCACCGTTTCATCCACCCAGGTTGCTCTGGATGTACTGAACGAGGCTGAACACGGGCCCGACTCTTCAGGAATCTTGGTAACCACTTCATACGATTTCGGAGTGATGGTATCTGAGGAGATCGATCACATCTTACGGGATCTTCCGGAGCCGAGGCGAGGATTTGTGAGGGAAAATGCGAAGAAGTACTCAGGTATTATTGTCTGTGACAGCCTAGAGGATGCTGTTCGTTTCATTAACGAATTCTCTCCTGAACATTTAGCGATTGATAGTAAGCGTGCGCGACGGATACTTAGCAAGTATAGGGGCGTACTGAGGAATTTCGGGACGGTTTGCATAAACACGCCAATTTCAGCAGGTAACTTTGGAGTTGGGCCTAACTCAACACTGCCTACGGGTGGTTATGCACGAATGTTCTCAGGTTTGTCCGTTGATGCTTTTCTGAGGAAACCTACGGTTGAGGAACTTCGTGGTAAGGGCTGGAAAAGATTCGCCGAAATGGTTGTCACGTTAGCTGACTACGAAGGTTTTCCATCACACGCTCGGGCAATGCGAACCTTCCTCGACAATAACTGAGTTACGCAAATCGTCAGTAACTAGTCAATGGTACCCTTGACGCCCGCGATGCCGCCTTGTTTCCATTCGTCCAATCGCAATGCCTCTTCAAGGGCACAGCCGAACGCTCTGAAGCAAGCTTCCCAAAGATGGTGAGGATCGTCTGCTCGCATGAGATCTAGTTGGATTGTAAGTTTCATGCCTTGAGCGAATCCTTGAAAGAATGATTCAAGAAATTCTTCTTGAACATCTTCCACGACACCGAATCTCCTCGTGTGTCTGGATACATATGTGCCTGCTCGGCCTTCCAAGCTAATTCTGGCGTAGGCATACGCTTCATCCAAAATACCCGTTCCCGAACCAAAACTTCGGATGCCGTTACGCTTACCTCTAGCCATGGCCAGTTCGTAGAATGCTCTTCCTAACGTAATGCCTGTGTCTTCTAGAACCGTGTGTGTAAGTAGAAAATGTGGAGACTTTACTGTAGCATCAATATTGAATTTTGAGAAATATGCGAGTTCCTCAATCATGTGATTAAAAAAATGCAGACCGGTGTCAAGGTTCCATTTCTGCTTCTTGCCGCTCGAGATTCTGCACGTAATCTCTGTCTCTGCTGTACGTCTTACAACCTCAACTTCGTTTACTTCAAGTTTCTTGACACGGATGCCGAACGTGTCGCCTTTCTGGTTCATGATTCGCAGCTTTAGTTGAGCCGCCCATAATAATTATTCGACCCGTCTCACCAAAGTTGTTTGTCACCACAAGCTCCATCCACCGTCAACGACGATTACTTGTCCAGTGATGTAGTCTGATGCTCTTGACCCAAGAAATCTTATGACGCCTTTCAGTTCTTGTGGCATTCCAATACGTTTCATCGGAATTCTTGACAGAGTGTAGGCGAGAGAATCAACATTCATGATTATTGGTTCCGTCATTTCGCTCGGAAAAAATCCCGGCGCGATAGAATTGACTTGCACATTATGTGAAGCTAATTCCAATGCTAGTTGACGTGTTAGCCCGACAATTCCAGCTTTCGATGTATAGTAGGGAAGCTCAAGTGAAATGTCAGCCATCAGTCCGTAAACTGACGATATGTTGACGATCTTGCCGCGTTTCTGGGTCATCATCTGCTTCAAGGCGTATTTGCAGCAGAGGAAGACTCCTGTAAGATTTGCATCGAGAACCCCCTTCCAATCATCCACTTGCAAGTCTGCGGTCGCGGATACGGCTGTAGTTCCCGCGTTGTTTACTAACATGTCTAATGATCCGTAATTCCGGATCACCGACTCAATAGTGCTCCTCACTTCCATCTCGTCGGTTACATCGCACTTCACTGCTTCAGCTCTGTATCCTTTCGATTTTAGCGAGTCAGAAACCTCTCGAAGCTTGTCAAGTCTTCGTGCTGCAAGCACTACTCTAGCTCCTGCCTCCGCCAAACCTTCAGCCATTATGACGCCGAGGCCGCTAGACGCGCCTGTTATCAAACACACATTGTCTGTTACGTCAAAGATGTCTCGTGTCATTGTTGAACGACCAGGACCGGGATCGGACTTTCGGCAGCAAGTGTTGAAGCGAGGTCCGTGCGGAAAAGAGTATTCGAGCCGCTGGACACTACGATTATGTTGTCACAATGCTTCTTGATTGCTTCTTCCACAAAGACTGATGCGGGCGTCTTTTCTGCTCTGTATGGTATCTGCGATAACTCAAACTCAAATCCACTCATATCCTCGAGAATGTGATCATCTGGCTTGGTATTACTGAACTTCGCGACACGATCGTCAGCAATATCGCGAAACTCTAACATTGTAAATAGTAGGTGAGGGTGCTGACCAATTCTATTCAGGAAGGATGTGATTCGTTCTATATCTTCGCTCTTCCTGAGAGCGACTAACGTCTTCCCAGATATCATGATTGAATCAGCAGCCTTCAGAACATATAACGCTTGAGCGGACCCCATAAGCCCGGCTTCATCCAAGAGCCGATTTTGGATCTGATAATCTTGATTAATCCGACTTCAAACCATTAGCGGCAATCTGTCGCTGTGATCGCGAAGTTGTTTTAGAAGGTGATCAGGCTTTTGGAAATATCCGCTGAAGAAATGATGCAGGACGCCGTGAACTTGGCTACCGACGCCCACGGTCGAAATATAGAACTCAGAGTTATCGGAGGAATGGGTGTCTACCTCCACTGCCACAGTCATCAATCCGAGGTTGCAGAACTCTATCGAAGAGTAGGGAGAGTGGGGCATTCGTTATTGGGAGACCTCGACCTGATCGCATACAGCTCCCAGCGCAAGGACATAGTGAACTTCCTGGAAAAAGAGAAGCACCTAGTTCCCAACATACGATTCAATTTCATGTTCGGTTTTAAGCGGATGATTTATGAGAAGACCAATCTTTACGAAATAGATCTTTTCTTCGATAAACTGCAATACAGTCACGACATATTTTTCGGCAGTAAACGTGGACACGGAAGATTGGAGTTGGATTTTCCAACCATAAGCCTAACTGATCTTGTTCTATCAAAGCTGCAGATTCACAGGATTACAATGAAAGACTTGGTTGATCTCGACCTATTGTTTCTACTACATGACCTTGGAGAGGGCGATTCCCCTGAAACTATAAACGTAACAAGAATCGCGCAGGTGCTCGCTGAAGATTGGGGATTCTGGTACGATGCCCACTCGAACCTGAAGGAAGCGATTGCTGCCTGCGATACTCTAAGCTCAAACGGCAAAACGCCAGTTGCCCATTACGAGACAATCAAGTTGCGCATCGAGAAACTACTTACTGCAATGGATGATGCTCCAAAGTCTGGGAACTGGCAGAAGAGAGCTAAGGTTGGCACGACGAAGCCATGGTATAGAGAAGTGGAAGAAGTCGTCAGATCTTAAAGATGATTCGCTTATCCTGATGTAAACTGGAAGCTCCTAACCCCTTTCTCGTCAAGATTGACTATTACCCCCTTCAGAATGCCTTCGGAATATTCACTGCCAGGGTTCACGCAGAGTGTCCGTCCTATCTTGATCGTTCCCTTTGATTCATGAATGTGTCCATGAAGACCAAGTAAAGGTTGCAATTTTTCTATTGCTGATCTGACGGCTGTACTTCCAACGCTAGTCGGGATGGGCATCCCGTTTCTCAATATGTATTTGGGCGGATCTACAGTGCCGTCGACGGCAGGTGCAACGTCGATAGTTGACTTGTATGGAGGCACGTGGAAATTGAAAATTGAGTTAGTGTGGTCAGAGATTTTAGCAGTAATCTCTTCAATCTTCTCGGCCAGCATATCTTCGCTGCATTCGCGTGGTGTCTTCCAAGGGGTATGGTTGCTGAAGCCTAAACTCACCATCGTCCAGAGTCCACCAAGACTCACGGTTTGTTCCTCAGAGTTGACTATTGAGGCTTGAGACTTCAGAAATTCCACGATTGCGGGGGGATCATCATTACCGCCAGTAACATATAGTGGGACAGGCTTTTCGAGTTTCGATTTCGCCAAAGCAACCCAATTGCCAATCCTTTCTAGTGCCAGTCTTTCATACAGTGTATCGTATTTGTTGAGATCGGCCTTGATTTGGTTCCATTCTTCTGTTGTCGTGCGGTAGGGATAGAAACCGAGGAGACAAATTCGGTTTTCTACATCTTGAACTTCGGCCTGAGTTGTGGAAGTGAATGTCCGACCTAACAATTCCGTTTCAAAACTGCCGTGGGCATTCTTGATCGGGATGACGGCTTTTCCTGTGAGGTCTCCACCTAGAATTAGCACGTCAGCCTTGTAGAAAGATGCGGCTTTCAGAAATTTCGTAAACGTCTTCTCTGATCCGTGTATGTCTGTCGCAAAGAACAGACGGAAGAAGTCCTTGTTTAGCCACGTGTTCAATTATGCGGTCAACTGAAACCCGCATCCCGTTTCGGTTACTATAATCTTGTCTTCTGAAGGTGAATGTTCTAGAGCAGGCCGGATAACCGCCTTCGCAAGGGTGATGATTCCTTTCTCTCTCCTATTTGGAAGCTGAAAATACAGTGCGCGGCACCCTTAGTTGTACACTTGGTCTCTTCAGACTTTGTTACTCTACCGTAGCGTTCATCCAGCCATGCCGTTATCCCTCCGCGGATTACGTCGCATGTGGGTCCGTGGTTAGGGTCTCGTTGTGTAACCATTGATGTATTCACTAGGACCGTGAATATTTCGCAACCATCCTGTCTGATCTTCACGTAGTGGAGTTCTGGTTTACCCCAGCCAAGCGAGGTCATGTAACCCTCGATCTTTCGCCAGAACTGTTCCTCGGAACCGGAAGTGAGGTCGCGATCGGATATCGCGTGTGCCGCAGCTGTACCCGCTTCGAAATTGAATTCCTTGGCTGCCATCGTGCCGTGTTTTTGGAGCAGGTCCTGATGCATTTCGGACAGAATTCTACCCCATGTACTACTACTCGATGGTACGTACTCTGTAACTTCCGTTAACCGTGTTTGATTCATTCCGAAAAACTCCGACGGGTCGTTCGCGTTCTCAGTGGTTTACTTCTTCACGAGCACGTACTCTAATTTGGTTTGGATCGATTTCGAAGTTCAGTTTTCGACCACATTTAGGACAGCTCTGTAGCATCTCAGAGATGGGTGGTTGAAGTGAGTATGCCGAACGGTTCGCCTTGTTGCCGTTTCCATCTTCGACGCCGTCGATTCCTATATGGTAGAGCAAGGTCCCGCAGTCTGAACAAACAAAGTTTATCCCGGATTTTCGAGACTCTAACTCAGTAATCGTGATCTGTCGATTCGCCATCAGTTAGTCGCCTTATCTTCAGCCAAATTAGCCTTAAGGTATATTAATGTACTGTTCATGATACATCCATGTTCTCGTTTTGTTGTGGAACGCTTACACGAAACATGCGTGCACTTGCATCTAATAAGATTCATGTCTAACTTCGCAATATTGCCACTACTTTTCGCAAATTATTTTGCCCAACCATATTTTCCTCTCATGGGCACGAAAGCAACGCCACCTAGACTTTCATGACTAAGTGTTCCATCAAATTTTCTTTTGATTCGAAGAAGTTCTTGGTAGATTTGTGGTTCACCAACGGGGATTACCAATGTGCCCTCGACGTTAAGTTGCTTGATGAGTGCGGATGGAACGGTGGGAGCGGCACTTGTGACAATTATCACATCAAACTGTCCCTCGCCTTCAAACCCGCCAGACGCGTCTTTACACTCGAACGTGACGCGTTCTGAAAAGCCCAATCTTTCAATGTTCTTCTTTCCAACTTCTGCCAATTCTGGTATTATTTCAGCAGACCAGACGTGGCCCCATCGATCCTTCGGTTCGACGATTGAAGCAACGATCTCAGCATAAACTGCGCTCATGTAACCGCAACCTCCACCCACCTCCAGAACTCTTTGCCCTAGTTTCAGTTCGCCATATTCACAGAACATCGCTGTCATGTGAAGCGCGCTTGTAGTTTGACCGAACCCGATCGATATTGGGCTGTCTACGTAGGCTTGGGATCGTGCCTCCGGAGGTAGAAATTCTTCGCGGGGCACCTTCATCATAGCCGCTATGACATTTGCATGCCTAAGGATTCCCTCGTCTATCAAAGCCTCGACCGCACGCTGCCTCATCGCCACAAAATCCCGTGAACCGCTCAACTTAGGAATCGCCTCCTCTTCAGTGTAATCAAAACAAATGCTACAAAGACGACCAAACAGACGCCTGCTATCAACTGTAAACTTTCATTGCCCGCTTCGACCGTAGTTTGCTCCTGAGATATGCTCGTCTGTGATTGCATTGTCGTCGTTGAGTTCGAAGCTACGGTTGCACTGATATTGACCGGAGCAACGAACAATTGCATATTGTAGTCCGGGTTAGCTCCAAGGTTGAAGTTAGCCGCGAAGAGTGGATAAGCCGTCACGTTGGTCATCGCAAGCCCGAAGTGGTCGCCGATAAACCACACGTCGCTCAAACCTGAAGTTCTTCCTACCTTTCCCGGATTCATCGGATCCCAACTGTATTTCGTAACTCTAATGTTGTTTCCGATTGGGGTAAGCGAATCAGTATCGTTGTAGAACTGAATAGCGGTATCAATACAAAAATTCTCTTTCCCAACATCGTTGGCTAATATCCACGGCTCAGTCGGACACGGTAACCTGCTGTCGTAGAATGCTACGGCCACCAGACCGTTCGGTGAGACGGCAATGACCGGCTGCAGAGTGTTTTCGTTTTGGGATGGAGGATCATCATTTACCGTCAGCGGAGCGGCCCAAGCTTGACCACTGTCACTCGATTCGTAAACCGCAATGTCGGTTCTCTCCGCCAACGCTTCAGTATAATTACCATTCGTAACTTCATAATTCGCACGCGTGACCTGTTCCACCGCTAATAGCAGATGGCCGTTCCTAGGATTAACCGCGAACGATTGAAATTGGCTTGTCCTAAACGGCGCGTTATCGTAGCCGTGATTCATTGTGCTAGTAACTTCTATTGGTAGGGTAAACGTAAGTCCGCCATCGGTCGACTTGACAACGTATTCCTCTCTCTGCCCAAAACCGGGGACATTTGATTCTACAGATGGCACTGCGGCCATCGATGCGTAGCTAACGTATAGCGTCCCATCTGGTCCGATTGCTAGAATCGGATTAACAAAACTCACATTCCCAGATGCGATTGGGCTTATGCGGATTGGTTGAGAGAAACTCTCGCCTTCATCCGTAGATTTTGAGATCATTATGCTGCCGGCCAATTTCGTTCCGATCTGGAACGCGATCCACGCCAGATACACCGTACCGTAATGCGCACTATCCCGGAAGTTGTCAATAGCTATCCACCCCTTACTCGATACTACGTTTGGTTGAGGTTCGAAAACCGGTTTACCGCCATTCGCTATACCCCAAGCTGAGCCATCGTCGGTCGATTTCACCACGTAGAGAGGGAAGTGGCCTCTGAATACGGGTAATACGGCTGCGTACAAGTCTCCGGAGCGATCGATCGCAATGCTAGGATCATAGGTGCCTACACTACTAGAGAAGTTCGGCTGCGAACAATCGAACCCCGTAACCAAATGTTGACCCCATGTTACGCCTCCGTCGTTGGAATCAATTTCAGCTGCTGACCCCGAAAAAAAATTGTTAGTGACGTCGAAAATGAACTGGGTTGATCCCACCAAGTGATCGAGATCGGATGGGTCGACGATTAACGTCGATCCTACGTTTGCAGTAAATTCAACATTGTGCACGCATTGGTTTGTGCGCAGATCCATCGCTGTGCCGTTGATTGGTGCAGTGACCTGCAAATTCGTTATTCCAACGTTGTTAGCCTCGAACCCGCCGCTTGGGCTGATACTCGTTCGGATATTTCCCGTCGAGACAAGCGTCAATGACAAGATTAAGATGGCAACGAGACGCGAATTCATGACACAACTCAGCCGCATCGTTTTAGATTAAATACCACGGTTGCACAATCCAATATTCGACTTTCTCTAGCGCAAATTCCTCTCGAAAGCCTATTCGAGCTCCACTAGTTATCTGCCATTAGGGCGTTGATTTTTCCTTCATGCTGTTCAGACAATCTTCATCTTCGACATTATGATATCGAATGTTTAGCTCACCATAACCGAGGTTTATACAAAATATAAACTCGTCATGGTCCTGTAACATTTTTCTCCTGGATCATGAACTCTCAGGAAACAAGTTTTTTGGCCAGGCCCCATCTACAATAAAGAAGGAGTTGGGTATAATTCGACGCTTCTCGCGCCGTGAAGTTCTAGCCGGCGGTAGCTTAGCCGTGGTCGGCTTTGGATTAGGATTCGGAGTTAGCGACCTGGTTAGTATTCCACCGAGCCCTCAGGCTGTTCGATCCCCTGCCACACCGAACGATGCTCTACAGACATTACTGCAAGGCAATCAACGATTCGTTTCAGGATCGACTGTCGTTTATCCAAATCAATCCGTTGAGTTAAGGACGCAGCTTGCTGGAGGTCAATCCCCTTGGCGGTAGTGCTTGGATGTATAGATTCACGCGTACCCCCTGAGCTAGTATTTGACGTTGGCCTAGGCGATCTTTTCGTATCAAGAACAGCAGGACAAGTGATTGACGACGTGGTGCTCGGAGGTATCGAATTTGGCGTAGAGGAATTCAACACGGTACAGTTGGTGATGGTGCTCGGACATGGAAGTTGCGGAGCCGTAAAAGCCGCAATTCAGACCATTCAATCAAACGGTCATGCGGACGGTAGTATCCAATCCTTAGTTGACGCAATTCAGCCTGCTTACGAAAGTGCGCTGGGAAAGCCAGGAGATTTAGTCGGCAATGTGATAAACGCTAACGTCGCAGTTGAGGTTGAGAAGCTCAAATCCGTCGACATAATATCTAACGCCATTAGCGCAGGATCAATCGCTGTGGTTGGAGCATATTACGATTTAGGAACAGGCCAAGTAACGGTCACTGTTCCGCCAAGCTAATGATTTCATGCAGTTACTCTCTGAACACGAATCTTTGCGATCTGCAATTCATCTCCCCCTTCGAGACTCAAATTTGTCCCACACCGGGGGCATAGCAATGATGGAAGGACGAAGTGAAATGATTCATCTTGCCTTTCGAAAGTGTCTTTGAAATTGCAGTTGGGGCAACTTACTTTGGCTTGGATCTCCTCAACTAGTAGCTTCGACCCGCTTAAACTGGTTCGTTTCACAAGAAGATTGTAAGAGTAGACTAGTTGTTCGACTGAGACTGATCTTAGTCTTCCGATTCTAACGTAGACCTCCAATAGTTTACCACAATTACTGTTCTTCTTTTGATAATCAAGAAGGTTGTTGACCAAGATTGTGGCGATAGAGAACTCGTGCATTACGCCCACTGATGATCTAGTCTAGTCCCAAGCTTCTTCCGACTTCCACGATCCCGTCGTTTCTCCTACAGCTAATTGGGACAACACACGCATTAGGGTTAATCGTCGCGATATCATTTCTCAATTTCGAAGGATCAACCTCCATTACTTGAGCCAAGTCGATTTTGTTGATTGCCACCGTATCCGCCTCGATGAACATCATTGGATGTTTCACGACCATGTACGGACCTTCGGTCACGCTGATTACAACAATGCGTTTGTCTGATCCGAGTGGAAATTCTGCGGGACAGATCAAATTGCCCACATTCTCTATGAAGATTAAATCCAGCTCATTCAGCTTTAGTCTGACTAAGGCTTTCTTGATTAGGTTCGCGTCGAGATGGCATTCTTTGCCCGTGTTCACTTGCACGGTTGGAACGTTTTCCTCAGCGATAAGATCCGCGTCTATCGTAGTCGTGACGTCGCCTTCGATAACTGCAATACGGTAACGATTTTTCAGGATCGAAACCATGGCTTTGATTAAAGATGTCTTTCCAGAACCTACTGAACCCATGACGTCGATCGATGTAATTCCATGTTCCTTCATTACTCGATGATTTTCCAGCGCGAGTTCCTTGTTCGCCTTCAGAATATCCGTTTCTAACTCAATATCGAATACTTCACCTTCGGTTGAAGTAATCACCCCAGCGTTGGTTACCATAGCAATCTTTGATGTTGCGTCTAGATAATGAACCTGATCTCGAATACCGGAGGCCGGGAATTGCTTTACATTCAGATTAGTGATAGATACGACTTGATAAGTGGACTCATATGGCTTCAGATATCATAACACTCGCTCATGGCGCCGGCGGCTCAGTGATGCAGTCGCTCATCAAACAGTACATCCTGAAACATTTGGGGGGCGCAAACGTGGAGGTGCCTCTCACAGCTCTGGATGACGCCGCGGTAGTTGACGGAATTGTCTTGAAGTCGGATTCCTACACCGTGAAACCCATCTTCTTTCCCGGGGGGGACATAGGACGTCTTGCGATCTGTGGTACCGTGAACGATATTTGCATGATCGGTGGCGAACCCATAGCCCTAGCGGAAGGGTTCATCATAGAAGAAGGTTTGAGCCTCTCGGACTTCGATAAGATACTTCTGAGCATGAGACAGACTTGCGATGAGGCGCAAGTTTCGGTTGTAACGGGAGATACGAAGGTGATGGAGAGAGGGGCTTTGGAAAAAATCGTCATCAACTCTTCCGGAATCGGAAGACGAAACGCCTTCTTGGATCATAATTTGAGTGAAGTGAGAAAATATCGAAATTGTAACAGTCAGTGGTTACTGGATTCCAATGTTCGGAAAGGAGATAAAATCATACTCTCCGGAACGATCGGCGATCATGGCATTTCTGTTCTTTCAGCTCGAGAAGGATATGGATTCGAAACTAGAATTGAGTCGGATGCTGCCCCCTTGAATCATTTGACCAGTGACATGCTTCACGTTGGAGGTATAGTCGCAATGAAGGATCCTACGCGAGGTGGCTTGGCGAACTTACTAAATGAATGGAGCGAGAAGTCACGCATTGGTATCCTATTGCATGAGCAGAATATTCCAATCAAGCAGGGAGTACAATCGGCATGCGAAATGTTAGGGTTAGACGTAATGGAGATCGGGAACGAGGGGAAAGTCGTTGCTGCAGTTGTTCCAGAGAAAGTGGAAGATGTTCTGGCCGTCATGAAACGAAGTTCGGTGGGAAAAGAGGCGATCGTAATAGGCGAAGCGACCTCAGAGTTTGATGTCGTCGCAATGGAGACTGTTGTAGGGGGTAGACGAATAATTCCTCCACCCGCCGGTGATCCTGTTCCGAGAATATGTTAAGTCCGACAACGCATTGCGGCGAGAACCTTGTGTTCCGCCCAGATCTTGCATGTACCTTCAGCCGAAACCATGGTCGGTCCTTTCGGGGAAGCCGGCGTGCACGCCTTCATGTATAGCGGACATTCCGGTGGGTCAATTTTGCCGAGAATTACGTCTCCGCACCTTGCTTCAGGTACGAACTGCTCAGCTCCCGGTGTCTCCTTCAAGCCGTACCTTACGCGTGCGTCAGAATCGACAAACTCTTCCCTAATTCTGAATCCGGAATCAGGAATGGTCGCTACTCCCCGCCAGTAGCCATCCACTCTTTCGAACACCTTATCCATTGTCTGCTGTGCCCGGATGTTTCCTTCCCAAGTCACCGCTCGAGTGTACTCGTTCTCCATCTTTGGTTCGTTGTCAACAATCTGTTTTAGGAGCATAGTAACGGAAATCAGAATATCAATAGGCTCGAAGCCTGCAAACGCCATCGGCTTAGGCGTCTTCTCAAAGTAAGGTTGGTAGGCCTTCATGCCAGTTACCGTGGCTGCATGACCGGCATTGATGAACCCGTCAACAGCTAGTTCAGGTGATGACGCGACTACGCCCACCGCCGGCGGTACATAACGATAGGAGACTAGGAAAGTAAGATTTCGAGGTGGTCCCTTGATGATTTCGTACGCAGTGGGTGGAGCAGTTGTCTCGAACCCCACCGCAAAGAATACGAATTCGCGTTGCGGATTTGATTCGGCTATCTGAACCGCATCATGAACGCTGTAAACCACCTGAACTCCTCCTCCTGCCGCTTTAGCCTCGAACAGAGACATATCCGAACCTTTCGCCCTTGACATATCACCGTACGTGAGAATCGTCTTTCCCTGCAGAGAAAGTTTCGTAACTGAATCAATATCCGCAGCAGGAGTCACGCAGACGGGACACCCAGGACCCGCACGCACTTCAACGTTCAAGGGAAGGAGTGTACGGATCCCGAAGTGGGTTATTGTCCATTCATGTGAACCGCAAACGTGCATAAGTAAGACAGGTTTTCCGATCTTCTCTGCGAGCCTTCCAATCTCAAGGCGCAGTTTCTTGGCTAAAGTTGGATCACGATATCCCTCTAAAATCAACTAAGCCCTCCCCTAACTTCTCTCTCGTACGAAGCACGATCACCTGGAAGCGAATCGAGTATTTCTCGCCAGTACTTCAGCGTCTTTAACGCCTCCGACTGATTTACAAGTTGGATCGCGTATCCGGCATGAACCAAAACGTAGTTGCCGATCTGAGCTGCTACCAGTGAAACGTTAACTCCATCACGAATCGTTCCTTCACCGAAATCTACTCTGGCAAAATCTCCTTCGATAGCAACTACTTTACCCGGATACGCTAAACACATGTTGCAGTCTCATGAATGTCTTCTTGGTCGACTTATTAGGTTGTGGAAGAACAACCACATAATGGAAAAGGACCTGTATGGGCGATCCTTACGATCTGGCGCACGCGGGAAAATAATAGAGATTAACGGGGAATCGGCAAGGGTGGAAATTGGGGGAGGCACTATTATTGACATCAGCATTGCCCTCGTTGACGCTAAGGTTGGAGACTTTGTCTTAGTTCATGCAGGATACGCAATTTGCATAATGGACATGAAGAAAGCTCGTCAGGCTCTCGACGAATGGGGAAAAGAGACTACCTAGGAAGTTTTTCGATCACTCGAACGATGCCAAGTACGCTTGACCGAGTGAAATTCCTCCGTCGCCAGGTGGCACGGAAATGTTGCTTACGAAATTGAAGCCTGCCCGAGATATGAATTTGCGTATCGAGACTGGAATATGCTCGTTTAGGGCGACGCCGCCTGAAAATCCGATCGTCTTAACCCCACTCTCTTCTGCAATTCGGATAGCAGCGTTCGCTAGCCCGTGTGCCAAGCAGCTCTCAGCAGAATACGCAAGATCTGCTGGACTATGCCGATGAATGCAGTCATAAATGCTCTGAACTAATTTTGTCGTTCCGATAGTGGGCAGATCTAACTGCGGGTCAAGTTCAAGTCGATCGCGGCCGCCGTATGCGGTAGCCTCCAAACGCATCGCTGGTTCACCTTCATATGACCTTTCGAAGCTCAACCCCAGAATTGCAGCGACGGCATCGAGCACGCGTCCGCAGCTGCTTGTCCAAATATACTCACCATTCTCCAGTTGATGTAAGATTGTTTGAATTTCATCTCTTCCATGTGGCAATTGAGATGCGTGTGCCTCAAGCCAACGAACGATCGTAGGTTCTTTCCTTAGTATTCCTGCTGCCATTCTCACCGGGAACCTAGTTGCGAGATCGCCGCCCACCATCGGTTGCTGCTCCAGATGCGCTGATCTTGTGAACTCTTTCTCGTGGCAGCATAAAATTTCTCCACCCCAAGCCGTTCCATCAGTTCCTAAACCAAATCCGTCGCAGACGATTCCAACGATCTCGTTTACCCCATGCTCAGCCATTAATGATCCTACGTGAGCGTGGTGATGCTGTATCCTGCGTAAGGGAACACCAAGTCTCTCTGAAAGAACTGATGCAATTTTGGTCGTCGTGAATTTCGGATGGAGATCGCAAGCAACGACATCCGGCGTGAATCCAATCAGGCGACTAAGATGCTCTATGGCATCTTCGAGAAAGCGAGATGTTTCGATGGTTTCAGCGTCCCCAATATGTTGTGTGAGAAAAGCATGATTCGCTAGGATCATGCAAGAAGTGACATTTAGTTCAGCGCCGAGTCCAATCGTTCGGATTCGGATGGGTTTAGGCAATGACACTGGTGCAGGCGCATACCCTCTAGAGCGTCTAATCAGTACTGGAGTTTGATCTAGGAATCGAAGGACTGAATCGTCAGCACGTTGTGCGATATCCCTGTCATGAACGAGGAAGTAATCTACCGTTCCCTCTAACTTGTTTACCGCATCATCGTTGTCAGTGACGATGGGTTGGCTTGGTGCGTTGGCGCTTGTCATGACGAGCGTAGACAACGACGTGTTATCGAAGATTAAGCAATGCAACCCTGAGTATGGGAGCATCACACCTACAGTGTCCAACTCGGGAGATATTTGTGTACAGAGTGAGAACGGGTTCCGTTTGCGAAGAAGAACAATTGGTCGAATGTAAGACTGCAGGATTTCCTGTTCATGTTCATTTATTTCTGCGAATTCGCTTATCGCCGCCAGGTCTCGAGCCATAACCGCGAAAGGCTTTCGTCGCCGTTCCTTATTTCTCCTAAGTCGTTGTACGGGTTCATCATTGATGGCGGATGCCGATAGGTGAAACCCACCGTTCCCTTTGATTGCTAAGATTCTGCCTTCCGCCAAGAGTTTGCTCGCAAGCAAAATAGCGTCTGCACTCTCGATCGCTTTGCCATGATCATCCAGAAGTCTCACTCTCGGGCCGCAGGTTTGACAAGCGATCGTCTGGGCGTGAAAACGTCGATCTAGTGGATTAGTATATTCGAGGTGGCAGTCGCTGCACATGGGGAATTGTCGCATAGTCGTGTTCGGGCGATCATACGGCACGGCTGTGATTGTCGTAAAACGTGGGCCGCAATTTGTGCAAGTGATAAAGAAGTATTGTCTGCGCCTATTGTCTGCCGAGCGTAGTTCCTGTAGGCAGTCGTCACAGATTGCAATATCGGGAGGTATTACAGAGCCACTTTTGGTACGCTCGGCACTACTGCTTAAGATTTTGAAGTCCAAAAATTGATCGGCGCTTTCGACATATTCAACGTGAAGTGAATCAAGTTTTGCCAGCGGTGGATGCGTATTTTTCAGACATTCTACAAAGTCATCAATCTGCGATTTATCGCCCTCAACCTGAATTTCGACGATCGCATCGGCACGATTTCTTACGAAACCGTTCAATCCGTATTGTTTTGCTGTTCGATAAACAAAGGGCCTAAACCCAACGCCCTGAACAGTTCCTGAAATCAAAATCGTCGCGCGCAACTGAAGGCCTCAAATATCCAACATAACGTAGGCTCGTTGCCTATGGGCTTCAGAGCGAACCCAGGGAAAAAGGGTGTTTTGTTATGATTAGCGCCTAGTTGCTGGAGATGGCGTAGGTTGAGCTATTTGTCGACTTCTCTCTTTAGCTCTTCAAGCATTCTGGCGTGTCGTTGTTCGTCTGACATGATTTTATTGAACGCCTTTCTGATCGATGTGAGCATTCGAACGTGATTCTTTGAATCCTCGACAATTTTGGTTAGTGTCGTCCTTGTTTTCTTATTCTCGGTACGCTTGATGAGTTTCGTGTAGCTCTCCACAATGTCCTCTTCAACCGCAAGCCAGTAAGATAGGTTCTCTTCTATGACGGCGTGAAATCCGGATTCCACATCCTTTTCTGCTTTTATCGCCTGGTCGACCGTCTGAATCTCTTCGATTATTCGCTCTCTGCCTTTCGATCCCATACACTATCACCATAACTGAACAGAATCCAGCGAACAGCCCCTTAATCGCATCGGCTGCCGCATGGTACACTAGATTAGGGTAGAGACCTGTAACTAAACTTAACCCAATCAAAACATAACACGGCATAAACAACAAGATGGGTGTTTTAGTTACGCTGTGTTCGTTGAGGTAGGCGCTTGGTTTGGCGAATACTACCGTCTTGATGATTTTGAAGTAGTACGCTATGGATATCAGCACGTTAAGCAGCATTAGGACAACTGCCGCGTCTAAAACTGGTGAACCCACGGCGATGTTAGAGAGTACGATAAAGAGTTCACTCCAGAACAGGCCAAACGGTGGAGCGCCCGTCATCCCCAAAGCACCAACAGCAAAGAGCGCGGCCAAGATTGGGCTCTTTCTCCCAAGCCCAGCAATTTCGCCTAAACTTCGCGTTCCAATTTGATAAGTCACGATGCCTGCAAGAAGGAAGAGCATTCCTTTCAGCAATGCATGATTCCAGATTTGGAAGAGGCTTGCGGAAAAGCCTCCTACAGTCAACGGTGCGATTCCAAGCAGAATGTAACCTACCTGCCCTATGCTTGAGTATGCTAACATTCTTTTCAAATCATCTTGTTGTAGCGCCGAAAGATTTCCAACAAACATCGTCACAACCGCGGCGGTAGCGAGCAATGGTTGCGCGAGGGATACGTATTCTGGCTGAACGAGGATAGGACCAAGAATTCGAATGAATGCGTAACTCCCCAATCCTGTCATTATTCCCGCAAGGATCGCTGTCATCGGAGCAGGAGATGCAGGATAAGCGTCGGGTAACCACATGTGCATTGGGACGACTGCGGCCTCCACTCCGAACCCAACGAAGATCAGGAGAAGCGCAAGCGCTCCTAGAGGAGTGAATGTTGCAAATGATTTCTGGAATGCCTCAAAATTCAACGTTCCTGTGAGCCCATAAACCAGAGCGATACCATACAGCGCTATTAGGCTCCCGATTCCGCTCATCAGCAAGTACTTGATCGATGCTTCGATCGCGTCCCACCTGTGCTTGTAAAATGCAACGAGACCGTAGCCCGCTATACTCATCCCTTCCCAGCCGATGAAGAATGTGAGAAGATCACCTGCGATTGTAATTGTGTAAATGGCCAAGTAGAGTAACAAGATTAGGGCTTGGAAAAGGGCCACGTTATCCTCCTGCGACATGTAGACGGATGCATAGACGGTAACGAGGATAGTCAACATGAGAGCGATTGAAGAAATGTATATGCTTAGCCTGGTTATCGTGAAGGTCGTTGCTAGTAAGCTCGGTTCAAGTTGTATTATGAGAGGCTTTCCTGTTGAGAAGACTTCAGAAGCCTGAACCCAATTGTTTAAGGTGACCGCGGTGAGGGTTGCTAGGCCAGTCACGCTGCTAACCACCGAGCGTCTCCTAACTCTCCTCCTAAGCATTATGTCAAGTGCTAATACGGCGAACGCGCCTATGAAACACGGCGCAAACATGACTAATGGTGTAATCTGATCCATCATAGGCTCAACAACACCCAAAATGCCAAGATCGCAATCAGTGCTAGAATCGGCCAAAGATTTTCAGCGATGATTCCTGTCTGAATTCTCCTGATGGAATTTGAGATTCTGAGGTATGGTCGTACGAAGATTCTAAAGTATAGCGCGTCGAAGCCATAGCCTGCGAGCATGCCCTTTCTTATCATTGCAAGTGCAGGGTGGCTCTGAAGTATGGCTGAAGGATTCGGGCGATTCAAGTAGAAAACGAAATAGGATGGTATGAATCCGATTAAAATTGCGAAAAGAGCCGATGCGATTATCGGTAATTCGAAGACAATGTCTGCTGACTGTTTGAGCAAATCCGCGACAGGTATTTCCATGAAACCTAACCCAAGCACTGCCACGCTGAGGATCATTAACGGAAGCGTCATAGTCCATGGTGATTCGTGCAGATCCCTTTCCTGTGCAAGCTTGCACTCAGGACCCAAGAAGGTCTTGAATAACGCACGGAACATGTAATATGACGTCATGATCGTTGTGACGAGAATCAGTAGTGACCTGAACGTTCAGGTGAGCTAATGAGAGCTCAGTCACAATTAGGTCCTTGCTCCAGAATCCAACGAAGGGAGGTATTCCTACGAGCGCAAGGGTAGCAAACAGGAAGGCTACGAATGTGAGCGGCATACGTTTACGCAATCCACCCATTTCATCCATGTTGCGAGTGCCTAGCATGTGGATCACAGAGCCGGCCGCCAGGAATCCAAGGGCTTTGAAGTAAGCTTGGCTCATTAAGTGAAATTGAGAAGCGAACCAACCGCCTGACGTGCCGACTCCAAGGGCGGCAAACATCAAACCTAGCTGACTGATTGTTGAGTAAGCCAATACTCGCTTGATATCAGTGGTGACCGTAGCAAGACTCGCTGCAAGCAGAGCGGAGATTACTCCAACCCATCCCACAGATGTCAGCCAGGTCTGGCTGCTTGAGAAAATAGGAAAAGTTCTAGCGATCAAGTAAACTCCAGCATTCACCATCGTTGCTGCATGAATCAGGGCACTAACTGTTGTCGGGCCCTCCATTGCATCCGGCAGCCAAACATGAAGTGGCACTTGTGCTGACTTGCCCATCGCGCCCAAAAGGACAAGTAAACCCACGGACGTTAGGATCGATGCAGGTATCGATCCGTGCGTCGACATCGTGGCTAGTTTCTGAAAATCGACGCTACCCGTAGTCGTATACAGCCAGACAAATCCGATTAGAAGAGCTGCGTCGCCAACTCTTGTTACCAAGAAAGCCTTCAGCCCAGCATTGACGGCTTCTGGTTTGTCGTACCAGAAGGCTATGAGAAATGCGGAGCAAATACCCACGATCTCCCAAAAGATATACAGTTGAAGGAAATTGCCGGCGATTACTAGCCCGGACATCGCTCCGATGAAAAGCAACACAAGACAGTAGTATCTTGGAAGTCCGGTCTCATGCTCCATGTATCCCTGCGAGTAGAGTACGATTAGAAATCCAAGTGAATTGACTATAACGATCAGTAAGGCAGCGAGTCCGTCAACGTATTCGGTTACCTGAAAACCATAAGCCGGTAAGCCACGAAAATGATGATACGATTGTCTGCCCATTCAATACTTCGATCAGCAGTGTCAGAGAAAGTAGAAGTGAGATACCTACAATCGCAGTAGCGAACCAGTTCCGAATTTTAGGATGGCCTGAGAGGGCGAGTACAAGAGGAATCGAGAGTAGCGGTAGGGCCCAGACCAACCATTCAGCATAGAATGAGTTCAATGCGCTAACCTCCTTATCTCCCAAGGATTTAGCGTTCCAAATCTACGGAACACTACGATGACGAATGAAAGAGCGAGTGCCTCAACACTTGCTCCGATAGAGATAGAGATCACAATCAGGGACGTTGAGAATTGTGACGGTATACCAGAAATCAAACCGCTAGCAAATAGCGATAGGTTGACCCCCCACACCATGACTTGAAAACCCATAATCGTTTTCACTAGGTTTTTCGTGGTGACGATTGCGCCAAAACCCGAAAAGAACAGAATTGCCGCAAAGACCTGCAACATTTGCGATTCGATCATTTTTCGACTCCACGTTCGCGTGAGAACAAATTGACAATTCCAAGCATCGCAGCAGCGACTAGAATCGTGATCAGGATTAGGTCCCAAGATCGCATTGTCCACATGAACGACAGCGGATCAGTAGGAGGGTTATGGATCCCTGAAAGTTGTAACTGTTCGCTGATTCGATTTGGGAGCGGTGTAAAATTCGACACGATCAGAATTAGAGGAACCGCGGCTAGTGCAGTTATTATGATTCCGACGGCTGACGATTTGCCAGGTTTCTCGAGTTGTGTTGATGCTTGGTTACCGACAATCATCATTATGACCATGAATAGAACAGAGATGGCGCCTGAGAAGGTTACAATATGAAACAGACCGGCGAAGGCTGAGCCATCGGTTATCAGGATCAATCCGAACATGATGCTGGCATAGAACAGCATAATTAATGACCAGATTAATTTTCGAACGACTAGCGCAACAATCGTTACACTTACGAGCATAGAGCCGAGAATGAAGGTCAGTTCGTAGCTCACTTTGGTAGCGCCTTCCTCATCGTCAAGCTGTCTCTATTCGGAGTGGCAAGTTCGAATTGTTTCGACATCTCCAATGCTTTGAATGCACAGTTGTCCACGCATTCGCCGCAGAAAATGCAGGAGGCAAGCTCGAAGACTGGCCGCTTCACTGGCAATTCACGATCACCTACCTTGCGCTTCCCAAGATCAATCATGGTTATGACGCTGGCAGGGCAAACTAACGCGCAAACTGAACATCCGGTGCACTTTTCAGGGTCGATATCCAGTTTGCCTCGGAAGCGGTCGGGCAATACGATTTTCTCGTACGGATAAGCCTCGGTTGTAGGCTTCTCTAACATTACTCGTATCATTTCAGGGATTGCGGCGCCTATTTTCCTATGTGGCAACGATCAAACCTCCTTGGATAAGAATCAAAATGAGGAGAATTTGGCAGAGGCTTAATGGAGTAAGAATTTTCCAGAACAGCTGAGTAGCTTGACCGATTTTTATTCGTGTAAGCGAGGTCTTGAGGACAAATATTACGAACCCCACTCCTAGAATTTTTACTGTGAAGTAGATGAAATAAAGTATGGAAACTGGAACTCCAAAGTTCAAGATCGGACCCAAGGGGCCGCCCAGGAATAGCGAAACAGCGAGTGCACAACCGAACACGTAACTTACTTCTTTTGTCAATTTGAGAAAGGCTAGAGCTCGGCCTGAAAACTCTGTTAGCCAACCTCCAACGATTTCTGTTTTAGCGCTAGGAATATCGAACGGGGCTTTCTCAAGTTCTGCCATCATGGCGACTATGAATACGCAGAAGGCGATCGGTGCGAAGAATACATTCCATATTCTAGTCTGTGCTCCGACAACTCCTTCCACCGAGAGGCTCCTAGAGCACAGCGCGGCTGCGATTATGGAGAGGACTAACGGGATCTCGTAGCTTACGTATTGTAGGACCAATCTTCCGGTAGCGACAGTTGTGAAGCTGCTTGCGGAACTGAAACTTAGTATCGAGACCACGAATGCTGAGAATCCGAGCAGGAAGAGAATTGCGAGGATGTCGAACTGGAAACCTGCAATTGAGGTCGGGCCTATGATCGGAATGAAGAGCATCGATAGGATCGGTGCCATGAAGAATAATGCTGGTGCAAATAGGAAAACTAGCTTATCGGCATGGGAAGGAATTATTTCTTCTTTGAAGAGAAGTTTAAGGAAATCTGCGAGCGGTTGGAGTGTTCCATAAGGGCCTGCGATCATTGGGCCGATTCGACCCTGCATTCTTGCTGAGGTCTTTCGATCTAACCAATCAAAGAGGAAACCCATTCCGATCGTATAGAGTGCTCCCGGGAAGATGATTGCTTCCAGTATCTCAAGTATCATGCTTTGTCTTTCCTATCGGGAAAGTGGTAGTTGATGCCGTACTGTCGGAGTTGCTCGCCCGACCATGTCCATTGCTTATTTTTCTCAGTATCGAGAAATGACATTCGATCCATGCAGCCAAAGCATGGGTCGATTGCGGTAAGCACTACCGGTACGTCCGCAAGCGTTTGCCCTTTCAGAATCTCCAAAGCTAAGGGTAGGTTTGCTAGGGTTGGCTGGCGTGACTTCACCCGATCAGGTGTACGACCACCGGTGGATTTTACGTAGTAGAATATTTCTCCACGAGGCGCTTCGCAGTGCGACGAATGCTCTCCGGCAGGGATGACTGGGGGAATCTTGACCTTAATCGGTCCGTCTGGTAGGTTTTCTACTGCATAACTGATCATATTCGCTGATGCGATGATCTCGTCGAGTCGTAATCGAAGAAGTGCTTGTACATCTCCCTCAGTTGCGCGTCACAATCTCGAACGGCACTTCGCCGTAGGCTGCGTACGGGTTGTTGAGACGAACATCTTGCCGTAGGCCTACATATCTTGCCATCGGACCGACGGCACAAAGCTTCTCTACCGTGTCTTGTGTGACGTGCGCACCTACTTTTTGGGTACGTTCAAGCATCGTTTCTTCCGTGTCGATGATTTCCCTATAGTAACGTGCCCGATCGGTCATGAACTTCATGCGTTCAACTATGTGCTTTTCCATACCTTCAGGCATATCGCGGCGTACGCCACAGAAGGCATTCATCGATTTGTGGACTCGATTTCCTGAAATTGCTTCAACAAGATCGAGGACAACTTCGCGATCTTGCCACACCCACATGAAGAGCGTATCGAAGCCAGCCCAGTGGCCCATTAAGCCAACCCAGAGAAGGTGGCTGTGGATTCGCTCCATCTCACATATAATCAGCCGTATGTATTCGGCACGTTTGGGAACTTGAAAGATCGTTAACCCTTCAACTGCTTGACCATAGCAGAGACTGTGGACGAAACTACAGATTCCGCAAGTCCGCTCGAACATGTACATGTTCTGAACCCATGGCCGCATTTCTGCTGCTTTCTCGAGACCGCGGTGTACGTAACCGATTCTTGGAATAACGTCGACGATTCTTTCGCCCTCCAGTATGATCTTGAAGTACTCCGGTTCTTTGAGGGATGGGTGAATTGGTCCGAACGGTACAAGGTTCTCTGCCGAATACTCCATTAGTCCAGCTGATTCTTCACTACGTTTGTCGACATCAGTGCTCATTTTTTCGGTTCAGCCTCCAAATGTAATCGTTTTCGAATTTCTGCTGGCTTAGAGCTTTTCAGCAAGGGCGGTGGCAGGTCGGACGGCCAGTTGTCTGGTAATAGGAGCTTCTTGTCATTCCACGGGTTTCCTTCAAATCCTGTCCCAAACATGTCGTGGACTTCCATTTCGTACAGTATCGCACCTGGGATGATTTTCACAATCGAAGGTGCAGCAGATGTCTTCGCGACTTTGGTTCTGACGTGGATGGTTTCACGTTCATACGAAAAGTGGTACATTATTCCAATTTCCTGGCCCAAGTCAAGGCCTGTTATGGTCGTAAGGTTGCGCACTTTGAGATCTTGCACTAAATGTGTGATGAAGTTTCGAAGATTGTCCTTCTCCACCTCTATGACTGTCTCGCCCTTTCTCAGGGTGACAACTTTGGAGTTCGTTTCGTTGGCGATTTTCCCGATTTGTTCGAGAATATTTTCACTCATTCGACCTCACCTAACAATTTCAACACGCCGTACATGATGGCTTCAGGCCGCGGAGGGCAACCTGGGATGAACATGTCCACTGGGATTACGTCTTGTATCCCTTGACCCACATTGTAGCAGCCTTTGAAAACTCCGCCTGTAGCGGCGCATGCTCCTATTGCGATTACGTGTTTAGGCTCGGGAAGTTGTGAGTAAACGCGCTTCAACGGTTCCTTTGTCTGTGCGTTGACCGTGCCCGTCACTATGAGTACGTCAGCATGTCTTGGGCTGGGGACTAGAACCGCACCGAATCGTTCAATGTCATATCGTGGTGTTAAACTGGCTACTAGTTCGATGTCACATCCATTACATGAAGACGCGTTGATGTGGAATACCCATGGGGATCGTGTTCTGGCCCATTTCGCCAGTTGTTCAAGCAAGTTCAGCACCTCCAGTGTTGACAAACCAAAGCATCAAGATGAAGAGAGAGAAACCGCCGGAAAGCGTGAATAGGAAAGGCCACAATATGTCTCCCGCAGTAATTGAGCTGGCAAGCAACATGCCAACAACATCGAAAGCCACGAATAGGACTGCGTACACGAACAGTTCTGAGTGATATTTACCGCGTTCCGGAGGAAGTTCCTCTCCTCCAGAGAACGCTTCGAATTTGGTTCCCTTTCCAGTGCTTACCTTGCCAATTTTGCCGGCTATGATGTAGAAAGCGAATACGAATATGATCACGGACATGAGGACGGTTACTAGATCAATGCTAACTAGCGAATGCGTTCTCCTCCATCATACTTGCTTTAATGAACTCCACAATTGATTTTGCTGAAGTGGTGACGTTCGGCGATAAGCTGCTACCGATTTCAAGCTGTTCCGGTTGAATTGCTAACACCCAAGACTGGCTATTCGGCAGGAACCGTTCGGCAAGCAACTTCAGTGGGATTCCATGTGTTGTGAAAAAAGGATAATTTGTCTCATTCATTGTGACTAGTCGTGCTTCTCCGGTTCGCAAATTCATGTCACAGGCGTCGATGAATACAACATGTTTAGGTCTAAGCGTTGCAATTCTGGCGATGATTGCCTCAACATTATCTTCCCCATTGAAGAATTGTATCGAGCCTGACTTCTTCTCGCCCAGAGACTCAACGATGAAGCTGCCCACGTGATCATCTCCGCGCAACGGATGACCTACACCCACCAACACGACTTTGGAATCTGCTGTAGCCGCAACTAAGATACCCTTAAGGACAGTCTGCCATTCAGTCCAGGTCGTCCGGTTCATACCCTTCGGCTCCAACAGTTTGACAACCACCAAGCCCCCGTTTGGAAATGATGGTAATTAAGAGGTTGGCGTAATTCTCGGACTTGATAAGACGAGGAACAGAGAATTCTGTTCACTAAGGTTAACTTTTGATGGCTTCATCTCATCTCGAATATGATGCCCTCTCGTCGACCGTGAGAGTGACCTACTTCAGTGCAGTTGCTGATTGCTGACTGAAGTCCGGTATCACACTTCAAAAGAGTGGGGATGCGTTCAGGGTTATACTGGCGGAATTTCCTTGAACGCCAATTCGATATCTAATCCATGCTTCTTATGGTACGCCACACTTGAGTAGTATACCGCTATGCAACCTATGACTATCCCTAACGCGAGGACAGCTCCGTATGACGTGAGCGTAACGATAAGTGGGTTGATCAGAGCTAGATATCCGATGTAGAGGAAGCAGATGGTCGTTAGGAATCCAAGTATGCTGATTACAGGGACGCTACCGATCTTCTTCCTCATGAACCCGGGAGCCATGAGTAACAGATCTTTCTTAGTGAACGGGAATATCATGGTAGCAATTCCAGGTACGACGAAGGAGAACGACCAAAGGAAGGTCCCAACGGTTTCAGCTGTCGGCCAACTCGTGAACCAGTAGAGTGCGAGAATCACTATTGATAGCAGCGTGATCGCTATTATCGACATGTAAGGTGTTCTGAAGCGTTTGCTCACGTTCGCCATTCTAGTTGGGATGATCCGGTCGAAGGACCAGGCGAAGAAGTATCTACTAGGTATCCAGAAGTACACGAATGGTGCAGGTAACGAACCTACCAGTATCGTGAAGATGATCAGGAATATGAGAGCTTGGTTCGGGTACGCTATCAGAGAGAGAATCAGAGTATGCGTTGGTGCATAAGGTATCAAATTAGAGTAAGCACTCGGTGCATTGTCCCATAGGTATCCGAGCGAATACATCCAGTTAGGGCCTACCGCGTTTTAGTGTTAACGTAGCAGTAACTGCCCAGAAAATTATTCCGAGAGCGAGTGACATCATCAGCGCAATTGGAATCGTTCGTTTTACGTTCTTGACTTCACCCGCCATTACGTTGGCAAAGTTTCCTCCCAACAAGAATAAGGCCGCGAACGGAAGGCTCGCCAGTGATCCCATAATTGTAATCGTGGGAGGAGACCATCCCTGTTGAGCGGATAAAGCGGTGATGCCAGAATACGTCGAGTACTGCCCAAGCACGGTGTCCCATTTCGCTGCGAATGCGGTCGGCGAAGTTGTACCCAGCAAGAACCACATAATTATGATCCCTACAACAGCAGTTCCCCAGCTCACATACAGGAAACTCTTGACTGCTTTCGCTCCAACTATCGCGAGAACAGCGAAGCAGAGTGTTATTGCTATTGAAAGAGCGAATCCTCCGATCGGGGCACCTAGCCAAGTCCCGAGCGCAACTGTTCCCTGTGAATTGTATAGGAAGCCCCAGGTTTGTACGGATGTTGAAATTGCCGAAGCAAAGGCCGCAGTCCCGCCGACGTATGCGGTTGCAAAGACCGAGAACATGTAAAGAAACGACCACGCAAATCCAACCGCCGGGTGAATGATTCTTGCAACCCAAACGTAGTCATTACCGGACCTGGGCATTATGACTCCCATCGCCCAGTAAATCAACATCAGTAGCACGAATGGTATCCCAGTAAGCAACAATGCGTAGGTAAGGTTGGCTCCTGGATTAAATCCGTAATACCAAGGAAATTGCAGAATGGTGTAGGTTAATGCGAATACCGCAGCAGATGCGATAAGCAGCGTATCGAAAGTTCCGAATTCTCTCACTAAACCACTCGATGTTCGCACGAAGAAGGTCTTTTCCGCTGTTTTTTCGCTCATAGTCACACCTTGACATTCGCGAGACGCAACCTGGAGACAGCATATAAAACAGATGAGTTAATTCCTATTTGCAAAGTAAGCAGAAAAGGATTATTTACTGGATGAAACCCACGATTCGCATGACTGAGCGAACCGGTCTTTCAGCGTTCTTTCAGGATGCTCTTTCCATAATTGAAGCAGCAAAGCGAAACGGAATCGAAATGCGCCTCATGGGTGCAACGGCAATTTACTATCGCTGCCCTGGATCTGAAAAACTGAATCAATCAATGAACAGAACCCTCACAGATTTGGATTTTGTGACGTTATCAAAATACATTAGCCACATCCCCGATCTCTTCTCGAATTTAGGGTACGATGGGAATGAACGTGTCAACACAATGTTCGGACTGACTAGACAAATCTACATTGCTCGGGAAGGTGGCAGGCATGTGGACGTCTTCATGGATAAGTTGAGTTTCTCCCACGTGATTGATCTCACGCACAGATTGGAAATCGATCCGGTTACACTCACGTTGGCCGATCTCTTACTGGAGAAAATGCAGATAGCCAAGATAAATGAGAAAGATCTGAAAGACACCGTCATACTTCTGCTGGGGCATGAATTAAGCGACAAGGACGGCGACACGATTAACTCGAGATACGTCGCAAAGTTGTTGTCGGATGACTGGGGATTCTATTATACCGTAACGGACAACTTGAAAACGGCTAGAGACTATGCCGAAAGGATGACTTTGCTCTCTCCGGAAGAGAAAACGGTCGTCACTGCGAAAGATAGATGCCCTTCTCGATCGAATCGAGAAGCAAGGTAAGTCGATCAAATGGCGAATGCGTGCGAAGGCCGGCACGCGGATGCCATGGTACGACGAAACGGAAAATGTCGAGAACCGATAAACGCTCAAGGCTAATTCATTGAAGTTAGCCTTGTGTCAGCAGGAAATTCTTTATCGAGCTGCCATCCAACTCGATGAGGGCACCACGGAGTATGCCCTCGCTGTATTCGCTGCCAGGGTTTATGCATAGGGTATTGCCGATCTTCACAAATCCTTTCGATTCATGAATGTGCCCGTGGAGACCTAATAGTGGCTGGTAGGTCTCGATCGCTTTACGTACAGAGGTGCTTCCTCCGCCCATCATCACTATTTCTCCTCCAGCTATAACCGGCTTAAGGTCGTTGTCCAATTTGGGACATGTGTCGATTCCAGAGTCGATTGGCGGAACATGAAGGTTGAAGATGCACTTTCGCATGTCTGTGACCTCCGAAGACATTTTTTCAAGTTTGCTCCACAACTGGTCTTCGCTACATTCGCGTGGCGTCTTCCACGGGGTTGGGTTGCTCCATCCCGTGCTCATCATTTGGTAGTCGCCAACTTGTACGACTTTATCTTCAGGGTCGACGACGTAACTCGAACTGCTAATGATTTCTTCGATCTCAGATATGTCGTCGTTCCCGCCTGTGATGTAGAAGTTTATTCCAGATCCCTTCAAGCGTTCTTCTGCGATCTGAATCCATCTTTTGACGTTATCTAGCATTAATTCCACGAAGATGGAATGAACCTTCTTTTCATCATCCTGGATTTGGCTCATTTCCTCTGGATTAGTCAAGTATGGATAGTATCCGGTGAACCGTATAGTCTTCTCCAGGTCGTGAAGTTCCTCTTCATTTTTGATGGAGTATTTACTTCCCAAAAATGTTGCATGGAATTTACCGTTGGGTTCTTTGACGATGGGGATGATCATCTTACCTGTGATGTCGCCGCCCATGATGAGCGTGTTGGCTTTGTAGAATTTTCCTGCGTTAACGAATTTTAGGAAACATTTCTCGGAGCCATGGAGATCTGTAGCGAAGAAGATCTTGGTGCTCAACTTTCCATGCTCCTCATGTTAAAATGGTGGCGCTCCAGTAATTCATCCACATTGCTATTCGAGTACGTGAATATTCTTCCTCTCGCACATCTGCTTCAGAACTTTTGGCCAGACGGTTACGCTAATCTCACCCAAATGTGCTTTGCGGAGTAGCAGCATCAAAGTTCGTGACTGACCGATTCCCCCTCCAATGCTCAGAGGAAGCTCGTTGTTCATGATGCCTTGATGATATGGAAGTTTCAAGAAATCAAGTTGTCCTGAAATCTCGAGCTGTTGCTTAAGTGACTTGGCGTTGACGCGGATTCCCATCGAGCTCAGTTCGTGGCGACGTTTCGTCACATGATTCCATACTAGGATGTCTCCATTAAGACCATGCCATTGCTTTCCGTTTTCTTGGGTTTCTGTTACCCAATCGTCGTAGTCGGCGGCTCTCATTTCATGAGGAAGGCCATCCTTAAGCGGCCAACCAATGCCGATTATGAATATTGCCGGATATTTTTGAAGTATTGCTGTTTCTCTTTGCTTGCGCGGCAGGTCCGGGTACATTTCGAGAATTTCTTCGGCGTGTAAGAAAGTGAGTTCGTTAGGAAGGCTAGGATATTTGTCAGATTGCAATTGAGGATAGAGTTTTTGCACGTGCACTCTCTGCGCCTTTAATTACTTTCCAGATTTTCTTAACTGTGCTCTTCAGGAACTCTAAGTTGCGCTGGTCCGCCGCAATTGCCTTCTCCCAGTCCCATTGATCGACATATGCGCTATGATCGTGGTCTAGGAAGTAGTCCTTCCGTACCGCATGCATATCTGTACATATTCCCTCACCCACTGCCATCTCGAACTGTTTCAGAGCAACGCGTTTCCATTTTGTTGCTGCTTGCACAACCTGAGCTTCTACGGGATGCTTGTTATGATCGTTAGAAATGTGAAACTGGACAGGTGTACGCGAACCATCACGATCCAGCATATCGTTCACCCCGCTCTCAACGTCCACAATCAATGGAACCTGAACCATCATTAGGTTCAATTCTTTGCATAGGTTCTCTTCTATGTAGTTCTTCGCCGCGAAGATGGCCTTCTGTGTCTCTTTACGATCGAGCAAAGAATTATAGTCTGTTGGAAGAACTTTCTCAACTTCAGCGTAATCGCCAATACCTGGACCAGCCAGATCTGCTTTCTTACTCATCAAAGCCCTAACCGCCACGGGCTTCGGCTTTTATCACCTAATATTGATACTGTTGATTACCAAAAATGGCAACGAAGGTAGAGGGTACAAATTTCACGGCGCCATGATTCTCAACTGATCGTTCTTCCAAGTGAAAAAAATTGGTACAAATCGATCTCGATGCGCCTATCGCGAAATATATGAGGCGTACAATTTACTCAATCGCCGGAGAAGATACGTGTGTCAACGCCGCGAAGACTATGAAAACCCATGGTGTCGGAAGTGTTTTCATCGCGGAGAACGAAGAAATCATCGGGATTCTAACTGAGCGAGATATACTGAATCGTGTAATCGGAGAAGATCTTGATCCATCGAAAGTTAAAGCTCACGACGTAATGAGCTCTCCTCTGATCACAATCGATTCCGATGCTAAAGTCCATGAAGCGTTAGAAATCATGGCGACGCATGATTTTCGCAGATTGCCCGTTGTCAAGGACGGAAAGGTCATCGGACTTCTAGCCCAACGATTTATGATCCATGAAGAATTGCGTGAGTTATTGGAAAAAGCATCACGCCCCGCCATAGAGTCAGTAAGATTGCACGCGCTCTACCGCGGAAAAATCGAGGTAAATTTGAAGGTACCCGTCAGAACATTCAACGATTTCGCTCTCTGGTACACCCCAGGCGTAGCACAACCCTGCAAGGACATCGCCAAAGACAAGAGCAAAGTCTTCGATTATACCAACAAATGGAACAATGTCGCAGTAGTGTCTGACGGGACACGCGTTTTGGGCCTTGGAGACATAGGTCCAGAAGCCGGCCTGCCCGTCATGGAAGGCAAAGCGTTACTCTTCAAGTACCTAGGTGGAGTGGACGCCTTCCCGATCTGTCTCTCCACAAAGGACCCAGACAAGATCATCGAAATCGTCAAAGGAATACAGCCCTCCTTTGGCGCCATCAATCTTGAAGATATATCCCAACCAAAATGCTTCTACATCCTTGACAAGCTACGCTCCGAAGCAGAAATACCAGTATGGCATGATGACCAACAAGGAACCGCTACTGTCATCCTTGCCGGAACCGAGAACGCCCTCAAAATAGTCGGAAAGAAACCTAACGATGCGCTCGTTGCACTCATTGGAGCTGGCGCGGCTAATATTCGAGTAGCATGGCTGCTTATCGCAGCCGGAATTAACCCAGGAAATATCATCATGGTCGACAGCAAAGGTGTGCTGAATCAAGCGAGAAAAGATCTAACTGGATTTCCACAGAAAAGCGAACTAGCAAAGGTTACCAATCAAGAACAACGAACAGGAGGCATAAAAGAGGCAATGAAATCAGCAGATATTGTGATCGCTGCTTCCACATCCACCCCAGGACTGATTCGGAAAGACTGGGTCAAAGATATGGCGTCCGACGCAATCGTCTTCGCATGCGCAAATCCCCAACCAGAAATTTGGCCCTGGGACGCAAAAGAAGCAGGTGCGCGTATCGTCGCTACCGGTCGATCGGATTTTCCAAACCAAGTAAATAATTCAGTTGGATTCCCAGGAATTTTCAGAGGCGTACTGGACGTACGCGCAAAGAAGATCACCGATGCCATGTGCATCGCTGCAGCCCACGAAATGGCGAGAGTTGCGGAAGATCAGGGAATGAATGAAGATTACATCCTCCCTAGGATGGATAACACTGAAGTCTTCTGGCGAGAGGCTGTGGCCATCGGAATTAAAGCACAAGAGGAAGGACTCGCCTTGCTCAAAGTTTCACGTGAACAGTTAACCGAAAACGCAAAAAAGATCATCACAAGATCCAGAGAAATGACACATACAAGTACCGTGGCAGGCCTAATCCGAAATCCTGACCCAGAAATCAGGCTGGTAGTTGCTGGAGAATAGCACAACTAGACCAGAATTTCATCAATGCCCATCTAATATCTTGCATGAAATAAGTAGCTTCCCATTGGTTGGCAAATATGATAACACTACTGACCCTATATCTGACGATTAACGATGCGACAGGCGAAAATGAGGAACAATCATGACGAGAATAGGAGTTAATGGAGTCGGTAGAATCGGACGATGCTTTTTCAGAGCTGCCTTTGAAGCCGGACTAGATGTGGTCGCAGTCAATGATGTTGTCAACGCATCAACGATAGTTCATTTGCTGAAGTACGATTCCGTTTTCGGAAGATTTCCCGCAGACGTGAAAACTAGCGGGGACGGTTTTTCGGTAGACGGAAAGGCCGTACGTGTTTTCACAGCCCGTGACCCGGCAGAGATCCCGTGGAAACAAATGGACGTGGACATTGTCATCGAATCAACAGGGTTGTTTACGAAACGAGACTTAGCTGCGAAGCATCTGACTGCGGGTGCCGGTAAGGTGATCATTTCTGCGCCAGCAGACGGACCCGACGTAACGATTGTGCCTGGCGTAAACTCTGAGGCTTACGATCCTAAAGCACATAAAATTGTCTCCATGGCGTCGTGTACAACAAACTGCGTCGCACCGATCGCAAAAGTGATCCACGAATTGTGTACCATCAAACACGGATTCATGACTACCGTTCACGCATACACCGGCGAACAGCGACTCCAGGATTCTCCACACCGCGATCTGAGACGGGCTAGAGCAGCAGCATTGTCAATAATTCCAACAACAACTGGGGCTGCACGGTCTGTCGCGGATGTCCTGCCAGAACTGAAAGGTAAATTGGACGGAGTCGCATTGCGCGTTCCGGTTCCAGACGGGTCAATAGTGGATTTGGTGGCTAGCGTGGAAGCAGAGACTACTGTAGATTCAATTAACGATGCATTCAGAAAGACGGCTCAGGGAGCGATGAGCAAAATAGTCGAATTCTGCGAAGATCCAATAGTGTCCTCGGACGTAATTCGTAACACTCACTCTGCAGTCTTCGATTCGAAGTTAACAATGGTATTGGATCGCAAGCTTGTGAAAGTCTTCGCTTGGTACGACAATGAATGGGGATACTCAAACAGGCTTGTGGATTTAGTTCAGCTGATGTCTCATAATTGAATCACCTCGCATGGAAGATCCATACAATCGAAGGCTAGACCGGTCGGAGATAGCTAATAAGCAAAAATCGGAAATGAAAATAAGTGATTATGCTTAACTGCGTAGCCACAACGCCTCAAGGTTCATAATCACTCCGAATTACGAAATGTTTGGTGAGATCGGTGAGTTCGACATTAAGCGACATAATGAAGGAAACGGAACGCATTGTGGAAGTAGCCGAACAGAAAGGCATCATATTGCGCCTATTCGGTGGTATGGCGATCCGTTTTCACTGCGAGAGCGCTACTCACCGTTCACTTCAACGCAAGTATGCAGACATAGACTTCATGGGTTTACGGAAACAAGCCGGGGAAATCAAGAAACTATTTCCTGAACTCGGATACGCTCCTCGGGAAATCTTCAACGCCATGTCCCAAAATAGGCGATTCATATTCAATGACATAGCGCAGGGAAGACGGGTCGACGTTTTTTTGGATACCTTCCAAATGTGTCATGAATTTGACTTTAAAGATCGGCTAAAGCTAGACAAACCGACTATACCTCTCGCGGATTTGCTTGCCACAAAATTGCAAGTTGTTGAAATCAGTGAACGCGAATATCGAGACATTATTGCGCTACTTCACGATCATGAATTGGGAGATTCGGATGGTCATGAGATAATAAATGCAGAGTATCTTGCGAAGATGTGTGGAGAAGACTGGGGAGTGTACAAGACTTTCACTTTAAACTTGGATCGAATTCGAAAGTCCTTATCTGAGTATCAGCTTGAAGCAGATTATCGAGAGACAGTGCAGAAGCGACTGGATGATCTTGTTGCCCGGTTCGAGAATATCCACAAATCACTAAGATGGAAGGCGAGAGCCAAAGTTGGAGAAAAGATGCAATGGTATTACCTACCTGAGATGGACAAGGAGGTTGTCGACTCCCGTTTCAGTTAAGCGGTAGCATCATGCCGAATTTGAGCCGGCAGATAACTGGTTTTGCACGTGTCCGGAAATAAATGTGTCCATTTTCCTACTGTTGATACTTGAGCGTCGACCTAAAAAATGAGGGTGGACGCTAATATCTCCGTGAATAGGCATGAAGACCGGTCAACTCATGAAGGTTATGGTTGCAGTTGACGGCTCAAGAAACTCGCTTCGTGCAGGTAAGCTGGCTGTAAATCTTGCTAAGAAAACCGGATCACGTCTGATCGTAGTGAGCGTTATCGCCACCCCTCCTTACGCCATATCTGGATCGCACTACTTCGCTACGGAGAGAAAGAAAACGGAAAGATGGATTGGCCGAATTCTGAATTTAGCACGATCAGGACATGTGAAGGTCTCTACGCAGATCCTTCTATCTGTCTCCGTGGTCAAATCCTTGCTTGACTACGCTGCCAGCAAGAACGTTGACTTGATTGTTGTTGGAACTCGTGGACTCGGTACCTTCAAGAGATTAGCCATTGGAAGCGTATCGTCTGCACTAGTCAATCACTCCAGATGTTCAGTACTCGTAGTCAGATGAACGCCTACTACTAGACTTCTGCAGCTAACAGTGAATCGAAAGTAGACTGAGCCGTCTGAATTGCTCGGTTAGACGATTTGCGGTTACTACCATCCCGGCTGTTTTCCTTGACAGAGTTCCTGTATCCTCATCCAGTGCTGATCCACTTGGTCTTTTAGAGTCTTGAGTTCCTGCGCGGTTCTCTGGTAGGAACAGGTGGCTGAATCGCCCTTGCATTTTAAGGAAATCATCAAGAGGATACTGATGAGGATTCATGTTCAACTTGTAACGCCCTCTTTCAACTTCGTATAACGGAAAGTAGTGCGATTGAACGGCCAATTTTGCTAACTGAATAGTCTGTTCCGTCTTGAAACGCCACCCAAGAGGACACGGAGATATTACATGTATCAAGGCTGGTCCGCGAATTTCTGCCGCTTTCTGCACTTTGGTGATGTAATCGCCCCAGTAAGCTATGGATGCTGTGGCTACGTAGTCCACATGGTGTGCTAGAGCAAATGCTATGAGATCTTTCTTCTCTCCACTCTTACCGGGCGAAGCTTTCCCGACTGGTGTAGTAGTTGTCCATGCCCCTTCCGGGGTAGCGCTTGAACGCTGGATGCCCGTATTCATGTAAGCTTCGTTGTCATAGCAGATGTAAACGAAGTCATGTCGTCTCTCAAGAGCGCCTGAAAGCGCTTGGAGGCCAATATCGAAAGTACCCCCATCGCCTCCGAAGACTATGATATCCGCTTCTAAGCCGCCATTCGCTGACTTTAGGTATGCTTCGATTCCGCTGGCAATGGCTGATGCGTTCTCGAACAGGCCATGTACCCAGGGTACATGCCAAGCAGTATTGGGGAAGATCGTGGTGGCTACTTCCAAGCATCCTGTAGAGTTGATTACGATCACCGGGCGCTTCAGCGACTTTAGTGTGATTCTCGCAATTATTGAAGCACCGCAACCCGCGCACGTGCGTTGCCCAGGACCGAATAGCTCCTCAGTCTGTAACTGCTTTATTGTTACCATTTCACTCTCGCACTCCTAGGAATTCAAGCTCCAGACCTGGTCTGGACTGTGGTTCAAGTCCGGCGCGAAAGATTTGCTCTATCTTTTCGGGAGGGATGTCTGCGTCCTCCTAATCCGCCGATCAGATCGAGTATTCTAGGTTGTTTGGAATGATTGTACAGGGCGGATACCACTTCGCTTGCGAGTGGTCCACATTTTGATCCCAGACTTAATGCTCTCTCCAGGACAACGATCAAATCCGCATCTTGGAGTAGGTGAGCGACTTGCTCTGATGGGAACGGTCGAAATAGGCCTACGCGTAGGCAGCCGACCGGTAGATCTTGTTTTCGGAGGTTTTTCGTAACCCAGCGTACGGTTCCTGAAACTGATCCCAGTGATACAATTACGACCTTAGCTCCCTCGAGAGCGTATGGTACCAGATTGGAATACCGACGGCCAGTCAATTCTCCGTACTGTTGAGTGACTTCTTCGACAACCGGAGCTGCCTGAAGCATGGCCTCATGTTGCTGTCTCTTGAACTCTGTATAGTAGTCAGGTAATGCGACCGGTCCGTAAGTGATTGGTTTCGCGGGTTGAATTCTGAATGGTGCTTTACGTGGACTCAGGAATGTGTTAATGCGTTCTTGGCTGACCAACGTCATGGATTCAACTGAATGGGTAATGACGTACCCATCAATGTTCACAGTAAATGGGAGAACGACGTGTTCGTCTTCGGCTATCTTGTACGCTTGGAAGATCCAATCGTAGGCCTCTTGAGCGCTTTCGACGTAGTACTGGATCCATCCAGCGTCTCGTGAGCCCATCATGTCAGAGTGATCGCCGTGAATGTTTAGTGGTGCGGAGAGCGCTCGGTTAGCTACCGCCATCACAATCGGGCAACGGAGCCCCGACGTGAGGTACAGAACTTCATGCATCAACGCTAACCCCTGACTGGACGATGCTGTGAAAGCTCTCGCGCCTGCTAGACTTGCTCCGACACACGCGGATATCGCTGAGTGTTCAGATTCAACATTTAGGAAGACTGCGCCGGTGCCGCCTGCAGCTACAAGATCACTTAATCGTTCAACGATTATTGTCTGTGGAGTTATCGGGTAGGCTGCGATGAAGTTAACCTGTGCTTGTAAAACTGCTTTTGCGACTGCTTCCGAGCCGGTCATCGGAACAAGTTCAGGTGCCTGGATTACAGTTTTCATTTTTCGTCCACCATGCTGATTGCTTTAGTTGGGCATTCTGTTGCGCAGATCCCGCATCCTTTGCAGTAATTGTAATCAATGGAAATCTTTCCATCCTCAGTGCGAAGTATTGCCGGCTCTGGGCACCATAGCCAACAAAAGAGACATTTAGTACACTTTGATTCTTCGAGAATAGGTCTTCTTGTACGCCAATCCCCAGTTAAGAAGTCTCTCGCTGATCCAGGCGTGGTTATCATTGCCGCAGGGGTAAGCTCACGCCATCCGGGTTTGAGCTTAGGACTGTCGGTCAAATTTGGTGTACCTCCCGGAAACCAACCTCAACCATTTTGGCATTTAGATCCGCGACTGCGCCCTTGAATCGTCGTCGAACCGCAGACTCCAACGCCTCACGTCCTACAACCGACGAAACCTGTCCCAATGCTCCGAGCATGATTGTGCTTACCACCTTTGAACCAAGGTCGGAAGCGATCTTCGTAGCATCGACTAGGAACGTAGTGAATGAAGCTCCGTTCGCTTCCTTCACCCCATTTAGTTGGCTTGATTCGGAAGCGTTAACAACAAATTGCCCTGTAGCCGGTAGCCCCATTGTTACTGGAACTTTACTCAGCAAGTTCCTTTCGAATACGACTACCGCGTTCGGAGTATAGACTTGGCTGTGGATCTCGATCGGTTGATTATCAACCCTTGCGAAGGCCGAGACGGGTGATCCAAGACGTTCTGGGCCGAAGTCTGGAAATGCTTGGGCATACTTCCCGTTCAGAACGGCGGCTTCAGCAAAAAGTCGACTGGCGGTCAGAATTCCTTGACCTGCTCTTCCATGGAACCGGATCTCATACACTCTGCTTTGCACCCGCACAAACCGACAGGCACCGTAGGCTAATTATAGTGACTAGTGATTCTTGACAACGGAAATCACTCTGATCCGGTCAAACGCATACCAAAACCGTTTTCAAAGAAAACGGTGGACCTTATTGGTTATAGCGCATGGGTTCGCTTCCACGTGTTCTCTGGCGGCGTATCCTTCAGCCATTCCCTAACGATCTCCGGTCTATCCCGCCTAGGCTCCGCCAGCAATGGTTCATGCGGCAAGAGGCGTATAATGATCATGTCAAGCTTCTGTTCAACGCGACTCAGCATTTCCTTAAGCTCTTCTAATTCGCTCAATGCACCTCCCCCACATTTGATAAATTGATCCGATTGCTTAGTCTCCACCCTGAGTCAGAGTTGGGTCCGTATCTGCTCCACAGTCACAGCAGTTAGGACAGTTACGACAATAATCACATAGGTAGTAGCAACTATGTTTGCATGACGGGCACTTGTACATTTGAATCAATGTTGCTTCTTCGTTCAACTACTACACCGAGATCTTACTCCATAAGGATCGAAATTAAACGTCCTACTGACCGCTTTCTGAATTCGAATTCGAAAGCTAAGCGTAAATAGCCCATCACCTGGCGCACGCTTTAGCCGAATGCATGTGAATCATGGTACCTGTGGATAGTTTTTATTCGTTGACCGGGCGTATGACAATTATGGCAATCGATGCGGAACTGCTGAAGCGTATCCTGGAACATTACAAGCATAGATTGGACGGATTCCTCCAAGATGAGAACATAAAACCAGTTGCGAGCATCCATTTCACAAAGCACATTACCGAACTGAAACAGAAAGTTGACGACGCCCTTCACGAGTTAGGCTCATTGAAGAATGAAATAGAAATTAAGAATTGGGCGAAACGTCATCATGACATACTCAAACCTGCGGTGTCGCAGTATGAAAAAGACGCGAAACAATTCCGAGATGAAGCACATTCAAGATTGTCACGTCCCGATCTTCGACAACTCGAAATCGAGCTGGCGAGAATAACCGCCGAGATTGTTACTCTACTGAACCTATGATTGAGGCGCGAATCGTTGGTAGCAGCCCGAGCGATCGTTACCGGAATTATCATAATTGTAATAATAGCGGTCATTGGGTCGCTGGCTTACCCGTCGGTTCAAGTGCCGACGTATAGCACTGCTACAATAGCCAACACAACTACCTACGTACTTTCTTTCGCATCCTCAACATTGATTGTAGCGCCCTATGCTACCTCAACCGTAACTTCAGTAACCTATTCAAACAATAATGGCAACTTCCCCGGATGCGACCCTGCTTCAATGGCATGTAACTACGGATTCGTAACTCCATACTACTCATATTACACACAAACATACTCGCAGCTGCAAACCTCATTCTACTCGGCCACGGCAACGTTGCAATCAATCGGCACGGCCGAATGGACGCAAACAAGCTACCAGAATATCCCAATGTACGCTTCGATGGGACTAGGAGATTCGCAATTCATCCTCCTATCTGTCGTTGTGATAATCCTTGCCGCCGCAGTAATACTGGTAGCGATGAAACGCCTACCCAAATCGCCTCAAAATGAACAGACCCAAACCAAATTCATGTGCGAGAAGTGTGGCGCCGAACTAACCGCCAGCGATAGCTTCTGTTCGAAATGTGGGGCAGAAATACGGAAGTAGACTTGAGATTGTACTAAGTCCCTTCCCTAGAAGGGTAAGACTAGACAAGAATGTTATAATGAGATTCTGCGAGCTTAAACGACACCTCTAACCCAGTTTTCTCTTGACTATCGATGCCTCGCCGAGAACGTGAACCACACATGCATGAATACGACGACAAATGGCAGTGCAAATGTGGTTTCCGACTGATCACAGACTTGGATTCGAAAAGTGGCTGGGTTCAAGTCAAGGCTTGTGTTTCATCGAACGGGAAGATCCGACCGCTTGGTGCCGACGATGCCGAATTAACTATGAAAGAGAAGCCTAGACGGGTTACGGCACATCATAATTAGTCCACCCGGAATTGAAACGCACTATTTCTCAATGCTACTCTGAACGACGTATACCTGAACAATCTATAACCTAACTAGCCCACAGAGATTGTGAAAGGGGCTGACTGTGCGGTGCCAACAGGAAACAGTTTCAGTCCTCCAACTTGCCATACGTTACCCATAGGATCTGTGGCCAGAGGAATGTACGTTTCGAGTAGAACAACGTTCACCTGAAGATTATGCTGCCCCGTTGAACTGAACCACAGGTTGAATGAGAAGGATTGCGTTCCAAGTCCAGAATTCGGTACGATGATGCAAAACGCGTTCGGATATGTCTTAGCGAACATCAGGAAAACACTCGTATCTCTGTTTAAGCTACACGGCAGTGGAGAAGATGTAGCTGTTCCGTCAACGTACGGCGATCCTGTATCCGTAACCCAAGCTACTACGTAATCCAATTTGCCTGTCAGGTAACTGTAGTTGACGGAGAAGGACAAAGTGGCCGGATTTGACTCACCGTTTTGGAAGGATAGTTGTGTGGGATATTGAATGGGGCTGATGCTCGCGGTTCCTGGAGCAACCTGAGCTTGCGCATTCGAGGCTAATGCTAGGAAAATCAGGAAAGCCGAACTCGTTAACGTTATCAGTTTTCCTAAAGTTCGCAAGCTCATCTAACCGACCTTATGGGATACTCTATCTGCAATGGAATTTAGAAGTTGCGAATCCGCCAATGTATTTCATACGATTACTTTGAGAACCCCGATCGCAGCTCCCAGAAGCACGAGCCAAGCAGAATTCACTCGAAACTTAATCAGCAAAATCAAGCTAACGACTGTCAGAATCACCGTGGTGAAATCGATGATGGCTGCTGTACCTAGTGTGTAGGTTACGGAAGCCATCAACGCTAGAGAAGCAACGATTACCCCATCCAGAAAGGCCGAGGAAGCAGGTGAACTTCGAATACGTGGAATAATTGGGCCACTGAGTGCCACAAAGAAAAATGCTGGTACAAAAATGCCGATTGTGGCGACTACCGCTCCAACCGGACCTCCTAGCAGGAAACCGATGAACGTTGCCGTAGTAAACACCGGGCCTGGAGTTACCTGACCGATGACGATTGCGTCAAGAAGTTGTGTAGTCGTAATCCAATGCAGGCGTGTTACTAAATCGATTTGAAGGAACGCTAGGAGTACATAGCCGCTACCGAATATGATTGAGCCAATTTTCAGGAATACCAGAAATAATGGCCACAAGCCAAATGTCGATGACGGTTCCGCGTACGCTGCACCGACTTGTGCTGCATACGCGAGGAATGGGATGAGTAACAAGAGGAAGGCGGTCCGCAATCGGGGGGCCTTTCCTTCAGTTCTTTCACTTATCCAAAGTCTTAGGCCTGCGAGGCTGCCGACACCGAAGATAACAACTAACGGATTAATGCCGAACAAACTTAAGGCGAGGGCTACGAAACCGATTACTGCAAGAAACTTAGTCTTCACCGCTGAACGCCCAAGGCTCCACAGCGCCTGCAAAATCACTGCGATGATCACCGGTTTAATTCCATACAATAGACCGACAACTTGTGGTAACGATCCATACTTGACGTAAACCCAAGCCAGCGCGGAGACGATAACTGCTGCAGGAAGAATAAAGCAAACCCCGGCGATGAAGAGCCCAACCAAACCCGCCTGTTGGTATCCAATGTAAATCGCAGTCTCGGTTGAAGTGGGGCCAGGAATCAGGTTCGCTGCGCCCAGTAGATCCAGGAATTTCTCTTTTGAAAGCCAATGCCTCCGACGAACCGTTTCCTCCTCCATCATAGCTATGTGAGCCGCAGGTCCGCCGAAGGCTACAAGTCCCAGTTTAAGGAAGTAGATCGCAAGTTCCTTTCGTGACGCAGGTCTCGTCACCAAAAGGATCCTTCACCGTTCCTAATTTGGAGGATGACTGGGAGTTGTCACCAGTGAATGTTATGTCAACACTACATCATGTCGATATGGTCCGGAGGAAAGCCTAGCTTGACAAGCTCATCCTTAATGTGGGAGCGATGATCGCCCTGGAGCAGAAGTTCACCCCCTTTAGTTGTTCCTCCCGCTCCGAATCGTCGCTTCAACTCACGAGCAATTTCTGATAGTTCGTCCCGTGGGAATTCCTTGGATGATTGTTACTGGTTTTCTGAAATCGTCGGAATTCCATCCTAACGACGATGCGTGCTTCACTACGATCAAGTTCCTCGAGGGGATTAAACCCCAGGTCTTCGGGTTTCGACATGTAATTTCAGCTAGTAGGATGCTAGACGCTTTGTAATATATCGATTGTTGGGTTCAAAATTCACTATAGTATGCTCCTGAGAAGTCCTCCGTCGATTGTGAGCATTGACCCATTAATGTAGGACGCAGCATCGCTCGCCAAGAACGCAACAACCTGTCCCACTTCTTCCGGGGTTCCAAGTCTTCGCACAGGAACTTCACCAGCATACTCCTTCAGAACCTGTCTAAACTTCTTTCCAGTCTTCTTAGCTTGGGTGCGAGCTAGGTCGTTGACTCGGTCGGTGTTAATGTAACCAGGCATTACCCCGTTTGCAGTAACTCCGCTTTGACCGAACTCTGTGGCCAACGATTTTACCAGACCCGCAACTCCGATACGCACCGTATTGGAGAGCAGTAGATTTGGTATTGGTTCTTTGAGGCTGACTGATGTAAGGTAGATCAGCCGTCCCTGTCTTCTTTCGAATCATGCTTGGTAGAATGGCCTTAGTGAACCAGATCGGACTGAGCAACAACATACGTATGGCAGACTCCCAATCCGAATCATTCAGATCCATAATTGATCCGCTTCGCGGAGGCCCTGCATTATGCACGAGCACGTCCACGCCATCGAAATGGGTCAGTGTTTGTCTGACTATCTTTAGTGCGTCTTTTTTCACGCTGATGTCTGCGGTTACTGGAAGAACTTCAGCTCCGCTCTCTTCTATGATGAGTTTCGTTGCTGCTTTCAAGTTGGCGGAGTTGCTAGAACAAATGGCTAGCTTCGCTCCATGAGACGCGCAAACTCGGGCAACGCCAAGCCCAATGCCTTTGCTAGACGCTGTGACTAGAACCACTTTACCTTTGAGACTGAGAGTCACAGCTCGTTCCTACTCCGTTCTAACTATATAAATTCTCGCTTGAAACCGAACAGTAATCTAGAGATGTGTTGAAGCGCCGAGAATCTGGAAAAATGCTTTAAGCATTCACAAATCTTCTCGTTCTAGAATCGCCTTGAAGTTTTGGACAGAGAAAGAATCCGACTGGCGAGAAGTAATGCCCGGAGTAATGCGACGAATCCTCTCATGGGATAAAGAAGGGATGCTTGTGTTATACAATATTAGAGCGAATACTGTCGTACCAAAACATAGCCACACAAACGCACAACATGGACTCACCATCAAAGGAGGAGGCACATTCGAATACTCGGCAGGAAAGAAACATGAAATTACCCCGAACGAAGCCTACTACGTTCCACCAAACGAAGAACACAGCCTACTCACCGGACCCGAAGAAGAAAACATCTTCCTAGATGTCTTCCTACCCCCACGCGAAGACTTCAGAAAAGAAACAAGACACCTCCGACGGAGGCCAATAACACAGTTCAAATTTGGTCTCCCGCACCAGCATACCCACACACACGAAAATTGAAACGGACGATTCCACACGATAATGATGCTTTTGTCGGAACCAGTTTTTTAATTGGTTTAATGTAAGGAATGTTGGCGTTAATGACGCAGACGAGAGAAGTTATCCGAGTTGGGCAGACGGAAATTACATTTCTGCTCGAAGGGAAAGACACCAACGAACAATTAGCGATTTTTGAATTTACAGTTCCTGCTGGAGCTAAAGTTCCATTAGCACACTCCCATGAACGGAACGACGAAACCGTGTATGGTCTTGAAGGAGTAATCACATTTACTGTAAATGGGACTCGACACGATGTGGGTCCTGGCGAAACTTTCTTTATTCCCGCGGCGCCGTTCACGGGTATAATAATTTCGGGCAAACACGTACGAAAGCACTCACAGTAGTAACCCCCGCCCTTCTCAGCCCTGAATTCTTCAAAGAGATTGCGGCATTGGTAAACGTTGATGGTCCGCCGGATATGGAAAAAATAAAAGCAGTTTACAGTAAATACGGTCTCAAGCTCGCACCTATGCCTCCCAAAGCCTAATCACCAAAAACTTCGACAAACAACTACAACTAACCCGAATACGAAAGATGGACTGATGTCAAGTCATGCCGTTCGTCTAGTCGTTTCTGCGTTGGGGGGGGGTCTAGTGGTGCGCACACACACGAAAAAACGACGGTCCGAATTGGAACAGACGCACCAGCAGTTATTCAAATATGACCATTATTTCTTTTGTAGTCTCTTTCGAGTGCGGCAGCGTACTTGCCCCACATTGAATTGAGACGTTCGTGAAATTCTGTTTTCGTAGGAGCTCGGGGCGTCTTCCACTTCATTTTCAAGGAGACGTGCAGCTTTGTACTTCTTGGACCGAGTCTTGTTAAATGATATTTGCCTGTTCCATCGCGTTCCTCTCCGATTAGTTTCATATGCCATCTGTCGGGCGGATGCAATGTGACGATGTTGATGGTCGTCCCGGTTTCTGCGTTCTTGGGTTGGTTGACGTAAATTGCTCTGCTCTTGGTTTTCTGTATGATTATTCTGCGTAGTTTTGCTCCCGTAATCTTGGGGTCGACTTCGCTGTAATCGGTACACCAATCGTAGACGAAACGAAGCGGCGCATTGAAGGTCTTTGAGAATTGATAACTAGCGATCGTTCTCTTCAACTTCTACCTGTCCTCATAGCGAGGTAAAGTTGAATTGAAAAAGATATGCTTGATTGCCCTGTCCGGTTTAGCTGTTGAGTTGGGTGGTGCGGCCGCCGGGATTCGGACCCGGGTCGTTGGCTTGGAAGGCCATTGGACGCAAGGTTGCTATGTCCTAGACCAGACTAGACTACGGCCGCAGTAACATTCTAGGTCTGGTGAGCTTGATTCCTACGTCACGTTAGATAAGTTTCTTTCTAGAATCCCCAAAACTAACACACCACAATTCACTTTACTGTGGGCCAGATTCCAGCAATCATGAAATAGCAGCATACCGATTCCATTAGTGATACCATTGTCTGAGAGACCGTTGCGGTTTAAGCTTCGCCGAGGAAACTTCGAAGTAGAGTTAGAAGGAGATTTCGAGTATGTTCGCGGAAAATTCGAAGAACTACTCCAATCACAACCCCAAAGCTTCACCCAACCCATTGGCGATCGTGCCGCGGAGACGGTTATTCCCGGCGAAGAACTCACCGGCATATTGGAGACGACGCCTGACGGTAAGCTTCACTTCACAATTCCTTTCGATCGACTCTCCGCCAAGGAAGCAATTGGCCTAATCCTTTACAGTGCGAATCCATCAGCTATCGACGATGCGGTTCTGATCGAGCTACTTGGTACAAGTTGGAAGGCTGTGAAGGATAATGTGATCCGTGCAAGAGTCAGTGAGCTACGAAAGGAGGGCAAGCTAATCGCGGAGCAGGGTAGATACAGTTTGTCCGGCGCTGGAATTCAGTGGATCTCACAAGACGTCCTACCCAAACTCAGACCTGCCACTTGAACTCACGTCATGTTCCATACGGGCTTCTGTTTCGCTTTTGGATAGCTTCCAACCACTCAAACCGATGCAATCCCCGATCGGACAGACTATAAGAAAATGATCCGCCTGCTTTTTTACGTAACAGCAAGCCCTGACGATAATATCGCATCAGTGCCATTCTGACCGCATGAATCTCAACACGAGCACCTGTCGTTATCAGGCGGGTAGCAAGGTCTTCGCTAGATATTGAACCACTTTCAGAGATGGTTCGAAGTATCAGCAGCTTCAGTTCATTATAGTTCAAGTTCAGTTGACATCCGTCACACAGTATTAAAAATCTGTTTGCGAGCATTGTATTCCTAGCTTTCCGGAGAGAAGAAGGCTAGTAACACCTAGCGGAATCTTCAAATCTCATCTTTTCATGTCATTAATGCACTAATTATGTGCATTTTCTAAAGTAACACCTTGCTGGTATAATCTGCACTTTAATACTTTTATACTCTGTTTGAGTAAACGTGAAGTGAAAGTAAATGTTGGATTCTCCGCAGGAACTATCTGGCGCAGCACACCCGCTAGAAGTCACTATCAGATACGGAAACCTCGAAAAAACCATCACAGGCCCACCCGAGATCGTAGCCAAAGAGGTACTTGCTTTCCTCACCTCTGTCATCCCTCAACTACAATTAGCCTCCCGACTAGCTCTCTCAACCGACCTGAGCACACTCACAAAGGCAGTTGAGGGCATCATGGCCGTTACGCCTGAAGGGGTTGTCTTAATGGTTTCACCGGACGGTTTGACGGACCGAGAGCTAATCCTGGTCCATCTTGCAAGAGCAGGGCTATCTCATCTTCTAGGGAAATCAGACAAAGATACCCTTCAAGCTTCAGAGCTACTAGTGCTGACTAAAAGGACATCAGGAACGGTAGCTGGCCGCCTGAGCGAATTATGCGGAGAAAATCTAGCGGAAAGGAAAGGGAAGGGAGAGTATAGAGCAACAACTCTTGGGATGCACGTATTCCAGGAGCAAATCCTTCCCAAGCTCAAGATGAAACTCGGGGTTTGAAAGACTTGAGCACCGCGCAAACCAAACAAGTCAATATTCGCATCGAAGCGGACGGATTGAATTTCGAGTCAAGCGGTCCAGTGGAGGAAATTCTTCCGCAACTCATTCGCTTCCTTTCACAGGTGATCCCCACTTACGATCTCGCTAAGAAACTACTCTACGTTCCAGATCTAGCGGGACTCGTCGATCGAGTGTCCGAATACCGAAAATCGCTAACGACGGTAGGTTCCTGCTCACACGAACCGATCTTCCAGCAGATCGAGCAATAACCATAATTCTCTTCATGGCTCACCTGACCGAAAAAATTGGCAAACCCAAAGAGAGCTCGATAGGCATTGACCAACTCGTCGAGGCAATTGGAAAAGCACCAAAAACAATCCGGAATTCGTTAGTAAGCCTGCAGAAAACAGGAATGATAGAACGTGCAGAGAGGGGAAACTACAGAATCACACAGAAGGGTCTAATGGAATTAGAAAATTTCATTGGCCATTCGAACGAAAAATCCTGAAGGCCTCGTGATCTATGTCGAACCGAACCCGTCAATGCGTGTCCGTATCAACCATGTTGGACCGAGAACCTAACAATGCATTCCGCCAAACACAGCAGACACTCAGCAGCTTCCTCCAGGATGACGCATTGGGGGTAGAGACACTTCCAGAGAGTTTCGTGGAATTCTGCCAGAGATCTATTAAATCGACACGCGGAGAATTTCTGTACACCGATCCTCTTCTAACAACAACTTCCTCGCCGCGCACGGAGCTTGAGGAAGAAACTAGTTCGCTTGACCTTGGAGAGGTTGACGAACATGACATAATCCCATTGACGCCAAAGCCTTCAACAAAACCTGTTGCTGCAATTGACACCTCAACAATTAAGCTCGGCGAGTTGGAGGACGGCTCTCTCTGCGCAATACGAGGCGCAATCGTGCTGCTTGAAAATCATCGATACCGATACATAAGATACGGACCGCTGGTTTTTTCAGTTCGTAGCTTTCCAACGCGCGACGACTTCGCGCAACTCGGAATCGCACCTGCTCTAAACGAACTTAATGTTGAGTGTCTCCTTAAACGTGTCCGAGACACATTCGAGCGTTGGCTTCAATTTAGCATCAACCGAACGCTGAGGAATGCGTTCGTCCTTCTAGACGGGTCACTCACGGCCGGAACCTCGGACAATGCATCGAGGGAACTCGAACGGACCCTTAGCGCCGCCCGCCAAGCTAGGAATCTAATCATCGCGATCTCAAAAAACACCAAATTGCGAATTGGCGAGAAATCAATCACAAACCTGTTAGATACGTTCAAAAAACCATGCCTGTTGGATGTCGACGCACAGATAGTTCGACAATTTTCGCACTCTCTTCGGTTCCTCGGGCGAGTATTCGTGGGGAAGCTTGCCAGCTCAGGATTCCCGTTCAGAATAGATGTCGACCGGAATGCCGAAACCGAGACTATACTTGATGGATTTCATGAGTTGATAGGAACCGAAATAGTTGATCAGGGATATCCGGAAACTCTCAGAATTGCTCACATTCTGTCCACATTTACCGCTACAGACGTACTCGCTATCCAGGCCTTCGCGGCAGCTAGATTTGGGATACACTTGATTCCGAAGGCCGTTCTACGCCGATCATTGTTTGGACCATTCGGAACCGGCTGGGAGAGTTGGCATTGAAGATCCTTCGAAAGGAAGGAGACGACATTCAGCTACTCTGCTTCCCTGAGGAGAACGTGACGAAAGGTGATTACGTCCTAATCCATGATGCGTCTGCAGAGCGTTCTCTAATCGCCCAGATCATTGACGTACAATACGCCAACATCCCAGGAATCCTAGAAGATCTTCTGCGTGACGGAATTTCTGAAAATGCAGTTACGGGGAATGACGTCGACCCCTTCAAAGTATCTTCGCAGATTGAAGTATTGAAGGACACAAGACTACTCCTCGGAAAAATAAGAGGGGCATTGGATCACGGCCGATTAAGCCATGAGGTCTCTTGGCTTCCATCAAGAACACACTCGCAGGTCATGGTGATGCCCATAGGTTTCCTGACCGACAATCTGGGTTCACGCCACACCTTCGAGTTAGGTTCAACTTGCCGCTCCACAATTATTCGATCGGACCTAACCGCTCTTGATGGTCGTCTAAACATAGTGACAGGACGAAAAGGTACAGGTAAATCACATCTCAGCAAACTACTCGTAACAAGTCTAGTTAACGAAGGGGCTCCGGTCGTAGTATTGGATGTGAATGGTGAATACGTGAATCTTGGTAATGGGTCAGATGGAAGACAGGTGCACGCCTTCCCCAAGATCCTTTCGCTCATTCCTGGAATAAACCTCCGATTCAACCTGAGTCAAGTCGGTCTGGGTACTTTGTTAGGCATATTGGTCCACGCATTGGCCCTTCCCGAGAATTCTGCGCGTGTATTTGCGCGGATATGGCATGAACTGGAACAGGAGAATTCATTGACAATGACCGCGCTCGGAGGAGCTATCGAGAACTTCGGATGTCACGATAGCATCAAAGACGCACTACAGGCCAGGTTTAACACTCTGGAGGATTCTGGGCTGTTTTCCGACGATCCACGCATCTCGATTAGACTTGAGGAAGTCTTCAGGAATCACCAATCTGGATGCGCTCTAATTGTGAATATGAAAAATCAGCATGCAACAATGCGCAGAATTACAGTAGAATTGCTGATTAGCAAACTTACGGACCTTCTTTCTTCCCAAAAGCTCAAGGCGTTATTCTTGTTTGCAGAAGAAGCGCATCTCTACCTCCGTGAGACCTACTGGGATGATATCGTCACAAGGATGCGCCACCTCGGCCTCTTTACGACGTTCGTAACAAATCAGCCTGACACCGTTCAAAGCAGTATTTACCGACAGGCCGATAATGTTTTCCTGTTTAATTTCAGTAACGATCATGATCTGGAGGTGGTCTCGAAAGTTGCAAAGGTTGACGCCGATACGATCAAGTTAATTGTTCGTGATCTGCCACCGCATCGCTGCCTGGTTGTCGGGGATATGGTAGGTAACTTTCCTCTCGTAGTTAACGTAAAACCGCTTGAGGTTCAGACCATGGGTGCGACTCGATACTTCTTCCAGGACCAACTCGCTGCGGCGTAAACCTAGGAACTGACCGCATACTCTTCTTGAGAGCCGGCGCGAGCCAAGTGGCCGTGGGTGGTTGTGTGAAAGAAACAATACGGACGGCCGCATTCGGAACAGGTCCACTGAGATGGACTAATACACATGAAAGAGGAGCATCGTGCCAACGAGACACCTTTGTTCCCTTCGAAACAAATTTTCAATATAACGCTTCTCAAAATGGTAGCGGCTCGATGCAACCAAAAACGGTGTGGAGTCCGAAATGCTGCTTCTGAAAGGACTAAATAGTGTCATCCAGCTTTACTCTGGTAGATGTAATGGAGGTGTAGTGGTTACCAACTCACGGCTCGTTGACCAAAGCGGGGAAGGTCAGATCACAGACCCCGAAAGTCCCAGCACGCGAAAGACATTCCGCCATTCCGAAGATTAGAGTACGACGCAACTCAGAAAAAAGATTCGACATGGGACGTAAACCTGGTCAAAACCATCTAAGAAGAACTTAGAGCGTTCAACGCTGATTCGTTCGGGCGCCATGCGCCCACGACCACCCTTCCGCTGTATTGGCAATCTTTATTCTTCATTTTCTGGGTAATCTCTATGTCTGAGGGTGAGCTGTCGAAATCGTTGGCGGGCCCGCTGGGATTTGAACCCAGGACCTCCGGCTGTGCTGTCAGGCTATGCGACCTGTCCGCAGGCTTGCGCGAGCTAATCGCTCACAGCGTCCTAATCCTGACTAGACTACGGGCCCCGATTGATCGTGATTGTTGAAGTTCTTAAAGAACTGTTAGGGTTTCTGTGACCCACTGAAACCGTTCCTTCCAATATGACACGGAAACCGTCAGACTAATTCTGACTGAAAGCGACTTCTTTCTTTGATGGTGACTATTTCAGAAGAATGCGACAGATCTGAGTATAAGATCGATGAATGAAACTTTAATCCTTCACAAGAGCGCTATCAGAATTCGTGCGAAGGCGGTCGGCATATTGTGGTAGGTGTTTTATCCTAACGCGTAACATTGGTTTTTTGGTAATTATGCCGCTCAGAAGGCTGCTGTCCTGTCTACTATTTGCGGTTGTGTTAGTTTCAGTACCGTATCTAATAGTGAAGGGTCAATCCGCCACAGGTACGATCTCAGGAACTATACTATGTGGTGGCGGTTGCGGTACGGTGGGGCTTTCTTTTGGTCAACCGATTAATGTGGCAGGCAATGTTTACGCTGAAATGAGTGAGGTACTAGACCCGTATACTGGTTACGCGCTTACTATGTGTCCGGCAGGCCCGCCCGGTCAGCCCTCGGCTATGCCGGGTTGTACGAACGCTCAAACGTCATTCAGCGCCAGCGCGAATGGTCAATACGAACTGCAAGGACTATTGCCCGGTATCTATACCTTGTATGTCTCAGCAGATGGTTTTCCAGAGATTGTGTTTGCATCAGGCGTTACGGTTAATCCGGGTCAGACTCTGTCTATTAATGCGTACGTATGTTCGAGCAGCGGATTTGTAAATGGGAATTGTTCTCAAACACCTACTCCCACACCCGAGTTCCCTTCAGGCTCATCAATAATTGTCGCCATAGGAATTATTCTAGCTCTCGCCGTCATTACCCCCACATAAAATAAGGAATAATCGTCAGTGCTCGTGATCTAAGTCCGCTTAGAACACGTTTTAACCTGTAAGAACAAACTGAGCGTTTGGCTGAGGCGAATTAATTGGGAAAGAACGATACCGATCTGGAAGAAGTAAAGAAACTGATTGATGAACGAGTTGCCAAATTAACTAAACGCCTCGAAGAACTCGAAGACAAGGTTAAGGAACTAGAAGAATAGTATTCGCTATAGATGCCCTCTATGATTTCACAGATGAGATCCGTCCCATAAGGTCGGACCGGAACGTAGTGAAGACTTGTTTTCGGAGAACATCCGTTAACACGATCGTTTGATGCGATAATTTATCAGTGCTTCAGGAGGATTACCTCCTATGGCATCTAGAGAAAATGAACAACAGTGGCCGCCATATGATATTTTGACTGAAGAGCAGAAAAAACGATGCAGATTCCTACGAGACAATTCACATTGGGGCGACGCTTTCATTTACAATGAAATGGCAAAAATTGCTCGAACACTTGAAGGAGCCAAGTCGAAGTAATTGAACGAATCATCGGTTAGAGAGAAAGCACTGCGGACCTTCATTAAATATCATGAGAGGCCAGAGTTTGATAATGTTCGCGTTTTGAGTGCGGATAAAGGAAAAACGTCTAATCAGGCGCAAATAGGAACCAAGTTCGACAAGTTTTCTCCGAACGATTTCATTACTGATCCAACGCCCGAGGGATGGATCTGTACCCTTTCCCATCGACATGAGCCAAGTGTGACTCCAGATGGGGCGAAGATATACCGGATTGAGTTAAGGAACGACTCAAGCGTCATGAGAGAAAGCTGCGGCTAGAAAAATTCAACCCGATCGGCCATGCATATCCAACTACTTAGACTAATCCTGACTGGACTATTAGTGAACTAAGCTCCGCCAGAACACAATCGGCGGGTTGTCCAACCGGGACTACTCCGGAGGGATCTCTTTCAATGCTAACGCTAGGCTGATGCCTTCGCGTTTTCTGTAATAGTTGGCTCCTACGTAGATGATCACTGGGACTAGAATTGTGAATGCTATTGCGATCCAGGTTGGTGGAATGTTGGCGCCATATAATGGGTTGGAGATTAGGAAATATTCCATAACCAGATACCAGACCAACGATACGAATCCTGCGATCGTAATGAGCGGTACGGGGCCTATCTGTATGTTTGCTGGTGAGTTCGAGTAAATATCTTTTCGAATAAAAGGGAACACGATTGCTGCTATCGCCACAAATACGAAACCCAACATGAATGCTATGCCGACTCCGGATGCGAACGTGAGGAAGGAGGTGTAGTTCGAGAGGATAAGAGCGATTTCCGCGATTATGCTGATCAGAATGATTGTGTATGTTGGTGTTCCATATCTTCCATGGACCGTCGCAAATTTAACAGGCATGATGCGATCGAATGACCATGCGAAGAAGCTTCTGCTGACGGCGGTGAAGATTGGAATGATCGCGGATAAGACCGCTGCCGTCCAGGTTATTGCGATTAACCATAAGATCGTGGGGTTGGCAGTTAACATGCTTATGAATAATCCCCAAAATGGGGCGACGCTGAATGGGTATGCGCTTGAACTATTGCTGGCCAAGTACCATGCTGAGCCTAAGAAATCATAACCAAAATCGTTAACCGCCAAACCGCCGAGGACTGCGAGAAGAATACCAACGAGGAGTGTCGGCAGCATCTGCGAATATAACAAAGTTTTCTTGACCGATTTGACTTCGCCTGCGTAGTATGATGTTGCTATTCCGAAACCTGTTGTCAGAAAGATGAAGTATGTGATGCCGAGAGTCTGGGCAAAAGGATTCGGGTTAACCGGTGAAAAACCTGCACTATGAGCCGCCTGTATAATCCCTTGGTAAGAAGCGAACTTGTTGAAGGCTTGGATGAAAGACGCATTTGAGTTAGCAACCAGGAGCCATAGCATCAAAGCATATCCGACGAATGACAAGACGACGAGCACGTTCGTTAACTTGAAAGAAAGACTGATACCCGACAATAAGACAAGAGTCATAATCACAATCACAACCGTACCAACGATTGTAACGTTCAAAGGCGCCGAAAGCATATTTGCCAAATTAATCAGCGACTGATCACCAGTCACCGTACCGATTATCAGAAGACTTGGCGCAATCGCGAATGTCGTTATACCTGCCGTGTAAAATACCGTTGAAACAAGATACCAAATCATGAGATGACAGTTAAACACGAACCCAATCCCAGGGTTGAGCGATCTACTCATGAAAACATAGTCACCTCCCGACCGCGGCAAAGCCCAACCGAACAAGGTATACATCAAACTGATGAATAGTGAGAAGATCGTCGCGATTATTGTGGCCTGAACCGGATCGCTCCCAGGGAACAGGTAAATCGCTGAGGTGAAAGTGAACAGTCCTAGCGGAACTGCAAGAAAACCGATGCTTGCTAAGAATGCGTCAAGCCCTGAAACGGAACGAACAAGACCGGTTGCATCACGCACAAAAACACGTTTCGTCATGGCAACCTCTGCCACGCTCCTACGCTATTTATAATTTTCCCACACATTCCAAGCTTCAAATCATAAAGCACCATGATTTCGGTTTAGGACCAAGTGACTGAAATGGTTAGGGAAATATTTATCGAAAGAATGACTTGGACTGAAGTGCAGAAGGCAGCAGCAGACGGCTACCTCGTCGCACTAGTTATCGGATCAACAGAACAACATGGACCACACCTGCCCTTGGGAACTGATGTTTACATCCCGCTAGGTATCGCCGAAAGAGTATCTGCCAACGTAAACGTGATAATTGCTCCCCCAATCACTTACGGATACTACTCGCAAGTCCGGAGTGGAGGTGGAGGAGAAAAATTCGCAGGTACAACTAGCGTTAGGAGCTCAACGCTGGTCGGATTAATCGCCGATGTAATCGAGGCATTCATTAAACATGAGTTCAAGAAATTCATACTCCTCATTGGCCACTATGAGAATTATCCGCTGGCAGCAGAAAGCGTCCATATAGCATTGAAATCTTCTGGCAGAACAGATATTCGAACACTCATAGTGAACTGGTGGGAGCTGATACCTTCCAAAGTCTTGAGCGAAGTATATGGAAATAATTTCCCAGGTTGGGAAACCGAGCATGCCGCGATCGCTGAAACCTCCATGATGATGGCTCTAAAACCGGAACTACTCAGAACTAAAGAGATTCGCGACTACGACCCACCAAGAAAAACAGACTATGATATCATCCCCGCGCCCGACGACATTATACCTAAAATGGGTGTACCATGGAAGATTACTCCCGCTGTCGAAAGAGAAAGGCGAAGTGCTCATACAAACAGCTGTGAACAGAATCACTGAAATGCTGAGAAAAGAGTTCTGACTATTACCATGCGATAAGTACGTTGATAAGATTTGGAATCACGAAAACAGGCGCTAATCTCGGCGTTTCATTCTAATGTAATACGGAAACCGTTAGACTAATCCTGACTAGACTACGGGCCCGATTGATCGTGATTGTTGAAGTTCTTAAAGAACTGTTAGGTTTTCTGTGACGCTACTGATATCGCTCTTTCCAATGCACGTGCCACGTTATCGCTTCCCATCGCTTTGATGTAGGGTCCTAGCCTCGGGCCTCGAGGTGAGCCGAGCAGGATTGTGTAAAGCAGTTTGAAGAATTCTGGCATATCTAGTGAATATTTCTTTGCTAGGTTAAATATGGAATTTTGAAGCGCTCTCTCATCTGTCTCGTTTCGTACGATGGAAATCAAATCTTCTACCGCTAACTTCTGTGGGTTTGTGAGTTCTATGCTTGATTCGGCGATGGACTGAAAGTCTTTTGCCCAATTTGTGGCGTGAGTGAGTTGCTCATCGATGTTCTCTGTTTTGTCTCCTTTTAGGTAACCGTACTCGCGGAGTTTCGCGACGACGTAATCGTGCTTATTCTCTTGTGGTGCTATCGTTACTAGGTATACTAACAGATTGTAGGGTATGTGAGCACTTGAGGCTGTGGGCGGTTTCAGGAAATGCGTGTATTCGAAGAGTCCTCGTGATTTAGCGAGTTCTTTTTCGTCTGAGATTTTTCTGGTCCCGAAATAAATCTCCTCAAGTTGCTGCAACTCATTAACATATATTGGGATATCTTCCACGCCCAGACTTCGTGTTCCAGTGATTCGTTTGAACATTAGCAGATTGAGCGAAGGTGGTGGAGCATATTTGAACCATGTCTGGGGTGTGATGACGTCTAATGCGGATTTTGATTTTGACAACTTTCTGCCCCCCTTGTCCAAGAAGAGTTCGTATCTGACGTGAAATGGGGCAGGGTAACCTAGGATTTCTTCGCAAATCCTATCATTGACGCGAACTGAATCGGTTAGTTCTTTGCCATGTGCTTCGAAGTTGATCTTAAGTGCGTCCCATCTCGCCGGCGAATTCGCCTTTCCAAGGAAGCTTTCCATGCCCGCTTTTGATATCGGTTTCTCCTTTGTAGCCACAGCCTTGAACCACTTGTCCCTTCGTTGTGGAACTCCCTTCACATGAGTACGTGACTTTGTCTGTTGTTTGTTCGAACGTTTTCGCTTGGGCGGTGTAAATTCTGCCGCATGAAGCGCAGATGGGAAAGAAAGGAAGAACTGTCGTGTATTTTTCTTGACCTACTTCATCTTTCACGATCTTTCCTACGCGATCAGCCGCAGAGAGGATTTTCCTAATTTGTTCTGTAAAGAGCCCATTGTTGTAGTCTTCCGTCGCAGAATGGAAAGTGTACACAACTCCGCACTTGTCCATTGCATCAGTAAGAAGTGCGTTCATGTGTTTGCTGTAGCTTGTGTGACAATTGTATGGGTCGGGAATACTTGAGACAGGGTGCGCTAAATATTTCCTGAGAGAGTCCGGCATCCCTTCCGGGACCTTTCGCAGGCCGTCCATGTCGTCGGAATATGCTATGAATTCAGATTTTCTGCCTTGGACTTCTAACGCCAACTTAATTCCGTATGCTCGAATTGCATCTCCGAGACTTCCCACGTGCGGTATGCCTGATGCTCCAAGCCCGCTTTCTGTTCGGAGTATGCCGGTCCTGCCTAATTTTTCTTCGCGCAGTATGACACGACTAGCAATCATGTCGAGCCATGTCCCTTTTCCGATAATCTGAACTCGTTCTTGATCGTCCATACTCAGGACCTTGGCCCTCCGACGGCTGGTGTAACTGAGATATTCTTTATAGTACCCATTGCCAACTTGCGCCCAAGAAGGAACTATTGAATGGCATCTAGTCAGTCTCTCATTAAAGCGTCTTCAGTTATTGGTGTTACATTGATTGTTTTTCTTCTAGACTGGTTTTACCTCATTTACGTTACTTTGCACGGCTTTCAGACAAGAACACAAGAGATCGCATTCGGAACGATGAATCTTTCGATTCCGTTAGAATGGTTGCCTGTAGTTGGTGTTGTTCTCCTCTCCCTTGTACTCTGGTATGAGGAGTCCGCACGGATTTTTCCAAAACGTGGAGTGTCCCAAGTTGATACGTTAGCCAATCTTCGTCTTCTAAGAGTCGTTACGTTCTCCGTCGCCGTATTTGTTTTCATTCTGTACGTTCCGAACGTAATCGGATCGAACTGGTTTTGGGGTGTAATGAGCAGCACTTCTCAGTTGCACGGAACCGCGCTATCGCTCCTGAGCACTGAGCAGTCGTTCGTAAGCCTGAGTCCGATCTACGTATATCTCTCTCTCAAGTTCTAGCGTCGACAGCCATGGTTCTATCCGCCTGGATAATTGGTGGTCTCGGAAGCAGGAGGCCACGAAGGTAATCGTTGGAACGATCCATATCTGACTCTTGGCGAGGCGCTATTGACGTTTCGCAGCGAAGTTGGATCGCCAGTCTTCCCAATCAAAACGCTACTTTTCTGAGATTCTGACATGCATCAAGCAAAAACCTCTAAATGGGAAGGTTTCTAGTCAGTCGAGATCTAACGGGAAGTATATGTCCGAGTCCGATCAGTGTCCTCTCTGTGAGAGGCGTAAAGAGCAGTCATCTGAGTTCTGTGAACTCCATCGGTCAGCGCTTGAAAAAATTGGGTCTGCTTATTCAGCATGGAACAAGGGTTATGGAGACCTGACAAAACAGACCTATTATGATAAGCTAGAAGACTTGAACGAGACCGGACGTGCCGTAAAAGAAATTATTCAATACTTCAAAACAAAAGAGAGGGTGGAGTGATTGACAACTACCCTGATCGTCACTGAGAAACCTGATGCAGCTCTGCACGTAGCGGAGGCTCTCGGGGGTAAGCGCAAGCCGAAGAAGATCAGCGTAAGCGGAGTTCCGTTCTTCGAAGTTGCAGACGATCAAGAACGGATCCTGGTCTGTTCAGCATTGGGCCATCTGTATGCAGTGGCAGCAAAAGGCAAAGAGGCCAGATCTCAATATCCCGTATGGGACTTCTCGTGGCAACCCAAAAATCTCGTAGAGCGAGGACAGAAGCGACAGGGGAAATGGATTGAATCCATAGCTAAAGTGTCGAAGGAGGCTGACCAATTTGTCAACGCTTGCGATTATGATCTAGAAGGTTCACTGATCGGCTACACCGTTCTAAAGTATGCTTGTGGGGGAGCTGATAGAAAGGCTAGGAGAATGAAATTTTCTACCCTAACCCCTAAAGAACTACGTGATGCGTACTCAAATCTCTCGCCCGAACTCGATTTTACCTTAGCTTATGCAGGCATGTGCCGACATGAAGTGGACTGGCTCTATGGAATCAATCTGTCTCGTTCCCTTACCCAATCCGCTCTAAAAGCAAGCAATCGATATTCAACCCTCAGCACGGGCAGAGTTCAAGGACCAACACTACGTTTCGTTGTGGATAGAGAAAGAGAGATTCAATGTTTTGTCCCAACTCCGTACTGGGTATTACACACCGTAATCGAAGTCGACGGCAAACTAGTAGAAGCAGATTCTCGAACTGAACGATTCGACGTAAAAACGGACGCTGAGAAAATTGTCAAGGAATGCACCAATAAAACCGGCGTAGTTGAGAAATTAGAATCAAGGACCTATCGGCTGACTCCGCCAACCCCATTTGACCTATCAGCACTTCAGTCTGAGGCTTACAGACACTTTGGATTTACCCCACGAGTCGCATTGGGACTAGCTGAACGTTTGTACCTTGATCAACTGATCTCGTACCCGAGAACATCCAGCCAGAAACTACCAACGTCGATCAATTATCAGGATGTGATGAAAGGCCTCAGTGAATTAGAGGATTATCGACCGATCACCACCAAATTGTTAACTTCTGGCACCCTTGTGCCTAACGAAGGCAAGAAGGACGATCCTGCTCATCCAGCCGTTTACCCAACCGGAACCGTACCCAAAAGAGCCTTGGACCCACGAGAACAGAAAATATTCGACCTGGTCGTAAGACGGTTCTTTGCGACCTTCGGAGAAACTGCTTCAAAACAGAGTGACAAAGCGACAATAAAGGTCGGAGAGAATGAGTTCTATTTGCGCGGCTCTAGGATTCTGGAGAAAGGATGGATCGCGTTTTACGAACCCTACGCAAAGTTTGATGAGATTACCCTCCCGCCGCTTCGCGAGGCTCAGCAGGTCAAAATTAACGAGATCACAGTCACTGAGAAGTACACGCAGCCAGCTCCACGTTATAATCCGAGCAGCCTGCTCAGATCAATGGAAGAAGCGGAGATAGGAACAAAGGCCACGAGAGCAGACATAGTGGAGACATTGTACCAACGAGGGTACGTTAAGGAAGAACGAATGCAAGCCACACCGCTGGCTTTCAGAATTACTGAAATCCTAACGAAGTATTGCCCCAAAGTTATCGATGTGACGTTTACTCGCGAGTTAGAAGGGATGATGGACCAGATCGAACAAGGCAAAGAGACGCGAGAACATGTTGATTTGGCAACTGTGGATTATCTGAAACCTATCATCGAAGATCTGAAAATGAAGGAATCTGAGATCGGTCAAGAGCTCACAGCTACAATCAAAGAAATGAAAATGGCTGAGATTACCCTCAGCGTACCCTGTCCTAAATGTGGCGACGCATTGGTAGTTATCCGGAGTAAGAAGAGTGGAAAACGATTTATCGGTTGTTCAGGAAAATGGAAAACCGATTGTACGTTCAGCTTGCCCGTTATGCAGTTCGGAGTGCTCACTTTACTTGACAAGCGATGTCCAGTGTGTGGTTTTCAAATGGTTCAAAATCGATCCAAAGGCCGTCGGCCAATGGTTTCGTGCTCAAACTGTTTCGTAAATAGACTCAAGGCAGGCAAAGCAAAGGCTCAAGAAGCAAAGGCTCAAGAAGTTACGGTCAGCCAAACTTTACCTGCCAAAAAACAGGAACTTCCCTAGTTCTGTTCCAATTTACGACGTTCGCAAGTTAGGCGATCGTCTTCTATTTGACCCAAGAACAAAGCGACATACAACGACAAACCAAAAATGAGGAAGCAAAGTTTCGTTACGAAATTGAAGTTTACCGGGAGAAACAAATAGCTATGCTGAGTATTGCTCAGCGCATCTAGAGATCCACCTTTGATTCGCCATGTGCTGAACCACGCGAAGAAGTTCCAAATGAGTTCATAGCCCGACGCAAAGCTCAGAAAAGTGAAGAGTATCCTTGTTCCTCTTGTATCAAAACGTTTCAGAGAATCACGCGAAGACTCAAGAACTAAAATAGTCCCGCCGAAAATGAAGTAGATTGTTAGAGTTATCGGTTTGAAAGTGGAGATAACGTAGAAGGGAAAGATTAGGGGAATCTCAGAGGTTACATACCGTTGTCCGAATGACGACTCAGTGGGTACTCGAATTGCGTAATAGATCAAAATTAGAACCGCGAGCCCCAGAAAACAGGCCCCTGTAATCCTCATCATGCGACTGTAAACTTCTCGCTTTGACAAGGACCAACGACGGTGCAATCAAATTAGAAACCTATAAGGCCTATCTCTTCCCAATTAACGATGCAGCTAGAGCTTAAGCGGAACCGGAAAGCCTTATACGAGATAGGTCGCAGGTTGCGACCCAAGCTGGAATTTTGACGTTGCCGTGGTTCCCGACTAACCTGACCATGTTGCAAGAGTTCGCATTGGTCATGGTTGTAATCGTTACGACGTTGATCGCAGTTTATGCGCTAAACGTTTGGTTTCTAACGGCTCTATCTATCTATGGAAGACGACGAATCCTTGGTCTTCCTTCGAAACTAGTATCTTGGCCAACCGTCTCAATCCATTTGCCGCTCTACAATGAAAGTAGAGTTGCCGGTCGTCTGTTAGCCGCTTGTATGGCTATGGACTATCCGCGAAATAAATTGGAAATTACGGTGGTTGACGATTCTACCGATGAGACGACTAAAATCGCGCGTGAATTCGAATCAAGATATCCTAACACACTACACGTTATACATAGAGATGAACGAGTCGGCTTTAAGGCGGGTGCGTTGAAGAACGCAATGGAACATAGTTCAGGCGAATTCATCGCGCTATTCGACGCAGACTATGTACCTCCTGCAGATTTCTTGAAGAAAATGATCCCTTACATTTACTTGGATGAAAAAATCGGTTTCGTTCAGTCAAGATGGAGTTATCTGGATGGACAATTTTCTTGGATCGCGAAGGCGATCTCGCTTGCAATAGACATCTATGCTTTTGTGGATCAAAGAGCCCGATACACTGGTAAGCTGTTAGCCCACTTCAGTGGAACATGTGGAGTTTTCCGACGAAGGGCCATAGAAGAGGTTGGCGGTTGGAGTGCAGATACTCTAGCGGAAGATCTTGATCTCTCGATCAGGTTGCACCTAAAAGGCTGGAAGTACATTTACGTCCCAACTGTCGTCTGTCCTGGCGAAATACCTACTAGTTTCGAGAATTTACGCCATCAGCAGTCACGTTGGGCAAAAGGATTTTCGGAATGCCTCAGAAAGCACGGAGCCGCAATCGTACGGAGTAAAGAGCTCAATTTGCTTCAGAAATTCGAGGCAATGTTGCATTTGGCAACCTACTTCATTTGCCCGTTAACTATTCTTGGGATTTTTTGCGGGATTTTATATTACACTACCTTCCCGCCTTCATTTTGGGCATTGGACTTTTGGAGATACCAGATCGCACTATTGCTTTTCCTTATGTCCGTTGTGATATATGGCGCTCCGCTCGTAGCGTCAACATTGACTGTCTCTGAGGTTCCGAAGCTACAGGTAGCGAAATTCAGAAGAATTACGCATTTAGGTTACTTGGGGGCTATCCTCTATGGGCTTCTAATCTCCAATACTAGAGCAACTATCGACGGGCTTTCCTCTAGGGCTTCCTACTTCTATAGGACACCCAAGGTTGGGATGGGCCAGCGAGGTTGACGGCTACCCTTCCGTTTTCTCTGACCTGCTTGAAGTAATGATTCTATTCAACGAGTCTAGTATTCGGTCGTTCTTCAGCGCATTGCGCCTATCGAGCAGAAGGATAAATGAAACACAGAGGAAGATCAAGTAAATGATCATGGATGACTGAAACATGCCCGTGACAGCGTCCGGAAACCATCCAACCATGTTCGCCGATGACACCGCCGCATACACGAACTCAACTAGGTAAAGCGGGAAAGTGAATAAGCCTATCCAGAATCCCCAACGAGACAACATGAACAGGGCTACACCAATGATGACTGAAATTACACCTAGCGCGGCTAGCGCGTAGACTGATGGGTCGAAGGTCCCCCAAAAAGCGAGCATGTAAACTCCTCCTAACACATAAAATACCAAGGCGAACCAAACACCTGCTGAACGTTCGTTGAAACTATTCGACATTTTTCTCAACCACTGAATATTGGAAGGCCGTACTCCCTCTAACTCTGTGCCATAAAACCTTGTTCGTATGAAATCAAGTGCAAATGCTAGCGTCTTTTCCTCACGTGCGTTAATTGAACCCTTGTACTCGGTGAACAGGAGAATAAAACGTTAAAAGGGTGCTCGGACCGCCAGCTCTACCGATTGAGACGGGCGGTAGAGCATGGAAAATTTAGCGCTACACACTTCAATGATTAGCGGGTTCTCTGGGTACTCTAAACCAATCGAAAGGGCACGGTATGTGATCGTTGGAGTTCCGTATGACTATACGAGTACGTACAGAGCCGGATCGCGCTTCGCCCCTCGAGCGATCCGAGAGGCGTCTCTAAATATTGAGACCTACAGCCTCGACACAGGAGTTGACGTCGAAGCTATTCCGCTACATGACGCTGGAGATCTGCATGTCGTCGATGATGCTTCGGAAACTTTGCGACGGCTGCAGAATGTAACTGATGATATTTTGTCTGCGAAGAAGACTCCAATCTGCATAGGAGGGGAGCATACTATTACTCTAGGCGCGGTTCGAAGTCTACCAAAAAATGTAGGTGTTGTCAGTTTCGATGCACACGGAGATTTACGTGATGAGTACGGTGGCGGAAAATTGTCACACGCTACAGTTCTCAGGCGGATAACTGAAGTGGTGGGAACCGAAGGCGTTTTCGTTTGTGGGATACGCGCAGTATGCAAGGAGGAGGTTGAATTCATTAAACAATCAAAGATTCAATCGTTGACTCCGTCAGAAATACGAGGACTTGGCGTTGAGAAGGTTCAATCTCAATTGAAATCTTTTCTTAACAAATTTCAGCATTCATACTTGACGATTGATTCGGATGTTCTTGATCCGGCATTTTGCCCTGGTGTTGCGAATCCTGAGTTTAACGGCTTAACCCCAAGTGAGTTGCTTCCGTTAATTTCAACGGTAGCAGAGAGCCGTTTGATCGGATTCGACCTAGTTGAAGTCTGTCCTATCTATGATACGGGTGCTGCAGCTGTCGCTGCGGCTAGATTGATTTTTGAAACTCTGGCTCACGCAGAGAAATCGAAGGGACTAATTGATTCGACGTAGCCTCGCGATGAAATAGCCATTGCACTCATGTATGTGAGGGTAAAACCGCTGACATTTATCTAATCCTCTTAACCCCGGTTCTCCGATGGACGGTGATTGCTTTTCCAATTCGAATCCAGGGTTCTTTTCTAGGAACTCTTCGATCAACCACTCGTTCTCTTCAGGAAGCATGCTGCAGGTGCAGTAGATCATCACGCCACCTGATCTAACTTGATTGGATCCCTCTCTCAATATTGCACGTTGTCGTTTGACGAACAGTCTAATTTTTGATTCAGACACTTTCCATTTTAGTGACGGGTTGCGAGCGAATACTCCAGTGTTAGAGCATGGAGGATCGAGCAGAACGATGTCTGCATCGCAATTAAATGGAAGGTTTGCCGCGTCTGCAAGTGTCGGCGATGCTATTTTTACTCCTTTTTGCTTTACCTCTCGCTGCCATTGCTTGAGTCGTTTTGCGGAAATATCTAACGAGTAGATTTCTCCATTATTTTCCATGAGTGCTGCGAGATGGGTCGTCTTGTTTCCGGGTGCGGCGCAAATGTCAAGAACTGTATCCCCTGGTTTAGGAGACGCGACTAGGCTTGCTACCATGCTTGCTAGATCTTGAACCACAATTTCTCCGTTTGTAATGTGTCGAGATAATTGGTTTAGCTGAGATGCGTTGTCAAGCTTCCAAATGTCGCCAAAATCCATCTTCGATGATCCCAGCCTCTGAAGTTGGGCTGCTAGATCTGAAGAATTCGTCCTCTTGAGAGGATTAAGACGTACATATGTTGGTAGCCCAATCATGTTTCGTTGAAGGACACGAAGCGCGAAGTTCCTTCCAAAGCTTATCTCAAGTTTCTTCAAGAGCCATTCTGGGCTACATGTCGCTAATGCGATTCTTTGATTCTCGTTGTCTATCTGCTGGTACAGGATTTGCGGTGCGCTGACTATTCTTGAAATCGCGTCTTCGTAGGCTTGTAATTCTTTCCATCCGAGTATTTGTCGTGCTGCGAAAACTGTTCGTCTGAGGTCCTTCTCGTCTGCGGAGTCAACCCATTTCAGAAACGCGAGGATCTTGAGGAAGCTTCCAATGCCGTGTGGTAGTTCTTCTGTAAATTTGGGCAGGTATAATCCGATTAGGTATTCGAGTCTATTTTGATTTCGAGTTACTTCCATGATAAGTCTATGCGCATAGCGCAAATCATTTCGGTCATCTACACCTATTTGTTCCGCTGCCTTAAAGAGGGCCGTTCTCTCACCAAGGCCAGCGTATGACATCCAGCTCAATGCTTCGATGGCAGTGGCGAGAGCGTTTTTCAAGAATTATGCTTCCCGCAGGACGACTTGGACCGAACATAGGTGAGGGTAACTATTTAGTAAGAACTTGCATGCAGCCTACCCACTGCGTGGAGGCGTGAGAAACGACTCTTGAAACTTACTTCCAGCCAGCGACGAAGTCTTCTGCCGCAGGATCTAAGCAACGGAAGGAAGACTTAGTCTTCACGCCAACGACTTCGATCTCGATCCCGCCTTCATACCTAATCTCCATGGGTTACGACGGAGCGCTAAGAAAATGCTTCTTGAGGCTCTATGACCCCATCGCACATCGTATTCATTTCTGGTTCGATGATTCAGGCCACACACCTTACTGTTTCAGTAAACAGCCGATAGAAGAGCTTCAGAAGAACGTGGCGGTCTCTAAGAATCCCGGGTTTGATCATTTCGCAACGTGTTCTAAGTTCGATGCCTTGCGAAGCCAACCCGTGAAAGTTACTCAGATCTTTGCCAAGGATCCTCTCACGATTGGCGGAAAACCAACCGGATCGATCAGAGATGCAATCACAGCTTGGGAGGCTGACATAAAGTACGTAGAGAACTACATATACGACCGTTTTTTGGAACCGGGAATGATGTATGAATGCAAGAATAGTCATCTCATTCCGATTGAATACAAGATTTCCGAGAGCGCGAGCAAAGACATCGAGAGAGTGCTCGGTGATGAATCCGAAGAATATCGGACTTTAGCAAATGAATGGATGCAACTACTCGAATGTCCGGTGCCACAATATCGACGCATTGCAGTAGATATCGAAGTTTACCAACAAATAGAAACACGCGGTGCCGGATCCGGAATTAGCTGAACTTCCTGTAATCTGTGTAAGCCTTGTAGGGTCAGATGGTACAAGCAGAGTCCTACTCCTCAAGAGAGAAGGGATCAGCGAAGGAGAAGCGGAGTTGCCTGCAGGAATCAGCCTAGAATATTTTGAGACCGAAGATGATCTGCTTGTTTCATTGTTTAGGGCTCTTCTCGATTACCCTATGATTGTAACCTTCAACGGCGACGAATTCGATCTGAAATATCTCTATCATCGTGCGCAACGGCTAGGGTTCAAGAATGAGGAGATTCCGATCGAATTGGGACGGGACGTGGCATATCTGAAATACGGCGTACATATAGACCTGTACAAATTCTTCTTCAATAGAGCAATACAGATCTACGCCTTCGGTCAGAAATATCGCGAAAATACTCTCGACGGAGTGGGCGAGGCACTAGTAGGGACATCAAAGGTTGAGATTGACTCTGTCTCGAGGGCTCCTTACAAAGAGCTCGCGACCTACTGCTATAGAGATTCACAAATCGTCCTAAAGCTGACTTCAATCAATGACGATCTCGTCATGAAGCTGATGACTGCTCTCTCGCGAATCAGTTACATGACACTCGATGACGTTTCAAGGCAAGGTGTCTCTAGTTGGATTAGAAGCATCCTCTTCTGCCATCACAGAAAAAGGAATTATTTGATACCTCGCAGAGATGAAATCCTAGAAGTCAAAGGGGAAACGACCACTGAAGCGGTTATCAAAGGCAAGAAGTACAAGGGCGCCATCGTTGTCGAACCAAAGCCTGGCGTTCACTTCAATGTGGCTGTTTTAGATTTCGCATCACTATATCCATCAATCATCAAGATATGGAACCTCGGATACGAAACAGTAAGATGCCCTCATACCGATCAGGCTTGTAGGAGTAACCTGATCCCTGGGACTCCGCACTGGGTATGCACCAAAAAGAGAGCGCTCGAAAGCCTACTTATCGGATCCTTACGCGACCTCCGGGTAAACTGGTATAAAGTGAAATCGAAAGACCGTACTTTGCCGCCTGCTGTCCAATCATGGTACAAGATTGCATCCGACGCCCTCAAAGTCGTGCTCAACGCGAGCTACGGCGTGTTTGGCGCGGATAATTTTGCGCTTTATTGCCCACCTGTTGCTGAAGCTACAGCGGCGATTGGACGACACGTGATAACGCAAGCTTTGCAAAAAGCTCAAGATTTGGGATTGGAAGTGTTCTACGGTGATACCGACTCAATTTTTCTCGGAAGCCAGAATCCCGAGCTTCTCGATAAATTGATCGAATGGTCACGAGTTCAGCTAAAGATGGAACTTGAGATCGACAAGAACTATAGATATCTAGCGTTAAGTTCTCGGAAAAAAAATTATTTCGGCGTCTTCGCCGATGGAAGTGTGGATATCAAAGGCTTAACTGGTAAGAAACGGCATATTCCTGAGTTCCTTCATAGCGTATTTTACCAAATGATTTCCATCCTTAAAGATGTCAAGTCGCCCGCTGACATAGAAGCCGCTACGATTAGTGTCACTCAGATTGTCAAAGAATGCTATCTTAAATTGCGTAATAGAGAATACTCACTAGATCAGCTTGCCTTCTCCATGATGATGAGTCGGACACCTGAGAACTACACGAAAACTACGCCGCAACACGTAAAGGCCGCGAGACAACTGCAACATGCTGGAACCGAGATGAAACCAGGTGACATCATCTCGTTCGTAAAAGTTACAGGTGAACCCGGAGTAAAACCTGTACAATTAGCTAGGCTTGAGGAAATCGACATTTCCAAATACATCGAATATATCCGTGGCACATTCGAACAAGTGCTTGACTCCTTGGGAGTAGAGTTCGAAGATCTCGCAGGCATTAAGAAACTGGAGTCGTTCTTCTCTGGGTGAGAGACGCAATGGTTCGGTGAAAAGAAGCTGCTTGAAATTATCGACATAAAAAAAATGCCGCTAATAAAGAAAGGTGACGACATAGCAGCTGTAGCATTGGCTGCAGCCAAGCAGCAGGGCCTTGATTTCAGAGACCATGACATCCTCGTAGTCGCGCAAAAAATTGTCTCTAAGGCGGAAGGCCAAATAATTAACTTACGGACGATTACTCCGTCCAAATTTGCGGAAAAAATTGCAAAGTCAAATGACAAAGATCCTCGACACGTAGAAGCTATCCTCAATGGCACAGTGAGAATAGTGCGGATGCAAGGAGCCCATCTCATCGTTGAAACACGTCACGGATTCGTATGTGCAAACGCTGGAGTAGATAGATCAAACGTCGAAGACGAGGATTGCGTAATTACTCTGCCGATCAATCCTGACGAATCCGCGCACAAAATTCGAGAGAGAATCCGGGAGTTGACCGGTTCAAACATAGGAGTAATTATCGCTGACACCTTCGGCCGTGCTTGGCGAATAGGACAAGTAAACGTTGCAATCGGGGTTGACGGTCTCCGGCCACTAATCGATTACAGAGGATCAGGGGACATGTTTGGCAGGACGCTGAACGTAACGCAAATCGCAATCGCCGATGAGCTGGCCTCCGCCGCTGAATTAGTAATGAAAAAGAGTGACGGAACTCCAGTGGCCCTCATTAGGGGAATTGAGTACGCAATTGGAGAAGGTTCGGCGCGACAACTTATTCGTCCTCCTGGAGAAGACCTCTTTCGTTAGATACTTCAAACGGATAGCGAGCTCGGAAAGCTAATTATAATCCGTCTCTATCTGTGCAACGAACGGTGTTATCGATGGAATCGGTGAAGCCTCCAGTTCCTGTACATGTTAAGGATATGCTGAGCTTTGCGAGGCTTGCCCTAGCATTAACTGAGGGTTCACAGATTCTGTGGTACTTCAAACATAAAGGCGGACATGTTCTAGGCCTTTTCACTGCATACATGTATTGGGACGGAGACCTTCCCATACTAGCCTATACTGAGTCTGAAACCCCTCCCAAAGCATTTCTGGCATATAGGAGCGATTCACCAAAGGGTGAAGAGTGGATGTTCTCTGATGAAGCTGGCGACACTCGATACCGGTATGGGTCATTTGTTGAACTGAAGAGTGTTCCATCGGCCTTCTCAGAAAGTTTGGAAGGAAGATTCCCAGATATCCCACACCCGATGCTCGCTGAAGTTCAAGATATCAAATCTATCGCCAGAATTCTTTTGCCTCTTTCGTTGAGAGAGGGAACTCTTTTCCCATTGTGGCACTTCACGCGCAATAAACGCCATATTGTGGGTACTTGTATTCCGTTCGAACACTACTATGAGGCAGATGCGTTACCCGTGTTCTTTTACGTCTCCTTGGATGAGCCTCCTCAGCACGATCAGGGTTTCGTAAAATATATCGCCATTAAACCAATCGGTGAGAAGCTCGAATATGTGAGCAACACAAGTGATGCCAAGTGTTTCTATGCAAAAATCATTAACGTCCATGATATGCCCATTTTTCCAAAGAAAATTGGCGAACACGATTAGACATTAATTTCACTATCTTTTAGATGGTGAAGCCATGGGGCAGCAAGTGCCTTTCGGGGAAATGGTCCGCAGAGCATCAGAACTGAATCGAACTCGAACTGTTCTTGCGTTAGATATTGAGGATAAAGATCATTCAGCTCTCATTAAGCGAAGCGAAAAGTTGCTTGAGAGAAGTCGGTGATCAAATTTGTGCGGTTAAGATTAATCGTCAGCTTGTTTTGGCACTGGGGCTTACTGATGGAGTCGACCAGATCGTTGACTTCGCGCACTCACTCTCGCTGCCTACGATCATGGATGCCAAACTAAATGACGTGGCGCATACGAACGCGTCAATGACGCGAGCGTATATGGAATGTGGTTTCGATGCCATAATCGCTAGCCCTATTGTCGGATGGGAAGAAGGACTCGATTCCGTCTTCGAAATCATGAATAATGCTGAAAAATCGGTCATCTTGCTTGTCCACATGAGCAATCCGGGCTCAGAAAATTTCTACTCACTTATGGCCGGTGACGCGAAAACTCCAATATTCGAACAATTTGCCGAATTAGCTCTTCGATGGAAGGCCCATGGGGTCGTTGTCGGGGCTAGGAATCTGAACGTAATTTCACGCGTTCGAAGAGATCGTTGGTGATGAAGTCCAGATATACAGTCCAGGGGTTGGTGTTCAGGGCGGAGATGGAAGACGTGCAATTGAGGCGGGAGCGAACTACATAATCGTAGGGAGAAGTATCTACTCGTCACCTGATCCGAGCAAGTCTGCACGTGAAATACGCTTCATGACCACTGGGCAGAAATGACAAAACCAAGATTTTTATGCACCATGTATTCTAGCGCCTAAGAAGTGATTTCTATTGGGTGGCGCTAAAAAGAAGAGCTTAGCTCAGATGGAGAAGCAGCAGACGCAGCAATCTGACACAGGCGCTGCTAAGAAACAAGAACCTTCAAAGGGCAAGGCTAAGGGAAAGACTGTTGCGGAGAAGAAAACGAGTGGAATCAATCTCCCTAATTTTGAGGATGCGAAGTTCATGGGAGAGCTCTCGAAGATTGGAGCACTCACTCCTTACTCTATCGCCTCTCAATTCAACGTCCGGCTTAGTGTCGCACGAGACATCCTCGAGGAACTTGAGAGACGCAGACTAGTTAAATCGGCTGGCGGTAACACGCGGATTAAGATCTATCGGCTCGCCGCTGCGTAGCCAGTCCTATATTTTTTCCACTCTTATTTTCGTTCCACTTTTTATTGTCCGAAACAGTTCGAGGTTTGATTGTATCATTCCGACAACGTTAACCGGACTATATGGTTCCGTTGGACCGTAGAAGATACAAAGAGCGGAACTCATCGGCCAATAAGCGATCGTTCCCACCTCGACTTTTGCTTTTGCCTTTTCTGAACCAACTTTTACGGGTGTTTCAAAATAAATCTCCTCTTTCCACTTGGCGGCTCTTCCCTCGAAGGGCAATGCCTTCGCAAGGCTATCGACCGTAACAGGGCTATGAAAGCGTACTAGTTCTCCCTCTGCCTCACCATCGCGTTCACAATTAGCCTTATCAAATGACGCGACACATCATTTGCAGGCTTTGGCTGAAGTCCTTCAGATACATTGTCACTCAAAGTTTAATCACTTAATGCCCGTGAAGAGTTCAATTCCGATGATGGACTTAAGTCAATACACGTTTCAGCGTGTCGACAATGTATTCCCGCTCTGAATCATCTAAGTTCGGGTGAACCGGCAAAGAGAATACTTGGCGACACGCTTTCTCAGTCTCCGGCAACGGTCGTCGAGAAGTAGATCGGTTACGGTAGATTGGCAACAAGTGAAGTGGCGATTCATAGTAGACCGCGGCTTCAATGTTCTTGGATCGAAGTTTTTCTACGACTTTGTTTCTCTTCCCGGCGTTGGCGCCGCGAAGTCGAAGCGTGTAGAGATACCATGCATGTTTACGCCCCGGAGGTTCCTTTGGCGGAATAACCTTTCCTAGCACCCCAATTTGCTCAGACATGAAGTGAGCGTTCTGTCCTCCTCTTTTCCACAAACGAAGGAAGCTTTCGTAATTGAGCAAGGCCAATCGCTGAGACCAATTCGCTCATCCTATAATTATGGCCGAGTACCGTCGGCCAATACGGTCTCTGTTCTCCATGGGTTCTTATCATCTGCAGCTTCTCAGAATGATCATCATCGTTCGTCGTGACCATTCCGCCTTCGCCAGTTGTCATGTTCTTTCCAGCGTAGAAACTGAAACAGGTCATATCGCCGATGGAACCGATTTTGGCATTGTTATATTCAGCCCCGTGAGCTTGTGCCGCATCTTCGATCAGCACTACGCCTCGTTCCCTTGCAAGCTTCTTTATTGGATCAAGATCTGCTGGAAGGCCATACAAATGTACGGGTATGATCGCTTTCGTATTTCTCGTCAATACACTCTCGATTGTGTCGGCAGTAATCGTGTAAGTGTCCGGGTCAATATCAGCAAATACTGGTTCAGCTCCGCAGAGTAAAACCACCTCAGCTGTAGAGTGGAAGGTGAATGATGGAACTATCACTTCGTCTCCTTGTTTAACGCCCGTAATTGAAAGGGCCGCGTGTAGAGCAGCGGTGCCGCTTGACATCGCGACCGCATGCCTCGCACCGACATAATGTGCAAATTCTTTCTCAAACTCTAACGTGCGGGGCCCCATGCCGCTCTTTTCGGTAAGAATTCCACTCTTCAGAACTTCCGTAGCAGCATCGATCTCTTCTTTCCCAATAAGCGGTTGATTTATTCGAATTAGGTCACGCAAAACGATCGTCTCACGGAACAATCCAACTGAGACTCTGACTTGATGAATAAGCATTTCTGGGATCGCCATCACGAGTACTAGGCTTTCCCATTCAGCCGGTTCTCCAATCTCCCTACGTGAGGTATCGTGCGTGTTTTGCCAGCTAATGATGAATACCTCAACACTTATATCCGGTCTTTTGTGTTGTCCGTCCAGATTTATGTTAGCGGAGGCTTTGAGAACGACAGCGAAAATTGGTGGCCAAACGGCCATTATTCTTAGGGAGGGAACTTCTAGAACACAGGGTCGAGAAGGACAACGAGGAAACATAGAAGCAGCTCTTGTTATCGCGGAGTCAGTCCGGTCATCGATGGGCCCAAGAGGGATGGACAAAATGCTAGTCGATGGGTTCGGTGACGTAACGATAAGCAATGATGGTGCAACCATTCTGGACGAGATGGACGTTCAGCATCCAGCAGCAAAGATGATGGTCGAAGTAGCCAAAACTCAAGATGATGAAGTCGGAGATGGGACTACGACCGCAGTGGTGCTTGCTGGCGAACTGCTAAACAAGGCTTTGGGATTGATTGACAAAGATGTTCACCCCACCTTGATTGTTGATGGATATTCCGCGGCGGGCGAAAAAGCACTTGAATATTTGGAAAAGCTTGCTATCAAGGTGAACCCCACCGACAAGAACATGCTGGGTAAAATTGCGAAGATTGCGCTTGCAAGCAAGATCTTAGCAGAACACAAAGTTCACGTTGCGGATATAGCCGTGAGAGCGGTACTAGAAGTGGCTGAAAAGGACGGCGCCCACTATCGAGTTGATATTGACGACATCAAGGTCGAAAAGAAGCCAGGAGGATCGCTGACTGATACAGTGTTAATTCAAGGGATCTTATTGGACAAAGAAGTCGTTCACCCTGGAATGCCAAAGCACCTAAAGAACGCTAAAGTTGCGATCCTGAATTGTCCGTTGGAAGTCGAGAAGACAGAGTTCGATGCTAAACTAAACATCGAGAACCCAGAGCAGATGAAGAGATTCTTGGATGAAGAAGAGAAAATTCTGAGAGGTATGGTTGAAAAAATAGCGACAACTGGAGCAAACGTCGTTGTCTGCGAGAAGGGCATCGATGACGTCGCTCAGCATTTCCTGGCCAGACGAAATATTCTCGCCGTCCGTCGAGTGAAGCAGTCTGACATGGAGAAACTGGCGAAAGCAACAGGCGGAAAGATTGTTACTAATCTTGACGAGCTAACGAAGAACGACCTAGGCGAAGCGAAGTTAGTTGAAGAACGGAAGGTCTCCGACGATAAGATGACGTTCGTCGAAGGATGCAAGAATCCGAAAGCTGTGAGTATCCTCGTGAGGGGTGGTACAGAACGAGTCGTGGACGAGGCGGAGCGAGCATTGCATGACGCTCTATGCGTTGTGCGTGATGTGGTCGTCGATCCGCGAATAGTCGTCGGTGGCGGAGCAACTGAAGCAGAATTATCCAGACTTTTGAGGATCTACAGCCAAAAGTTATCAGGGAAGGACCAGCTTGCCGCACAAGCCTACGCTGAAGCTCTCGAAATCATTCCTATGACTCTAGCCGAGAATGCTGGAATGGATTCGGTTAACTCGCTTATGGAGTTACGATCGAAACACCAAAGCAAACAACGCAATGTGGGTATCGATCCGATCAACGCTAAAGTTACAGATGTTTCAAAACTTGAGGTTTATGAGCCTCTTGTCGTCAAAGTGCAAGCGTTGAAGTCTGCAGGCGAAGCCGCAGGAATGATTCTTAAAATCGACGATATTATCGCAGCGTCGAAGTCGAAGGAAGGAGCGGGGGGAGGGCCTCCGAAGGGGTCAGAAGATGGTGCAAAAGAAGAAGGAGAAGGCGAGTTCTAAGAGAAGTTCCCTGACCCTTATCGGTCCTAAAAAGCTAACCCGCTTTGAACGCGCTAGGATCGTTGGGGCGAGAGCACTCCAAATTTCGATGGGCGCTCCTGTTCTGCTCGATATATCCGAGTCTACGATGTCGCCGATCCAGATAGGGGAACTTGAGCTGCAGGAAGGTGTACTGCCGATAAGCATTAGGAGATCATTACCTGACGGTACGAGCATGAATATTCCGCTAAAGACACTCCTGGAAGGGGAACGTCAAGAAGCGGCCGGTTAACGAGGAATCAATTGACGAGCCTAACTGACGATCGAAGAACGTGGGCATATTCGTGTCTAGTGATGGTAATCGTTGCCCTCCTTATTCTTGTAAGTCGAATGCTCGGAGAGCCATTCTTAGCATTCGATTTCGAGGTAACCGTCGTGTACTTGCCAACGGTCCTCGTTGCTTTGATCGCTCTTTATCTAAATCTTGAATTGAATAGGACCTGGAAGCGTAATACACTCAGGCTGAATGACGCGCGGAGGTAATTTCAACTCCCACGAAACACGAAGGCGTCGGGAGCACTTCGGACAGCATATGTTTAGCCAATTACTGCGCATGCAGGAAGAGCATATTGGGGCAGCGCATTGTGAACAGCAAAAACTGCTTGGTAGAGCCGGATGGTATCTGCACGACGGAATTACTAGGGGAGTAGTAGTCCATGGTGACTGACGTGGAATCAACGAGTTACCGCACTTGAGGCAATAATTTGCTTCCAATCGATTGCTCGCGCCGCATACGGTACAAACTTGAGGCATGTCTCATACCCGTAATGGGTACATATGTCCATGAAGATAACGCTTACCGATCGGCTTTGAAGAGGCCAAACTCATCAATTCCATTACGGCACTCCACCGGCTGGGGAGCCCTCTAAGTCTGGTTAAACATCTCTCATATTGGGCGTTCAGTTAATCGACTTGACCATAACGTAAGCATCCGATCCGTCATAATAGTAGCGAGGAATAGTTCGAGCTATGTCAAATCCAATTCTTCTGTAAAGCTCTATAGCGGCATTATTCGATACTCTCACTTCGAGGTAACATTCGTCTGCCTGCATAGAGGCAAGTGAGGAGAGTATTCGTTGAACGAGAGAGTAGCCCACTCCTATTCTTCGAAAATCTGGCATAACCGCGACTGAGATGATGTGTCCTTTTTTCGCAAAGTGAAGTTTTTTCATATCCGAGAATCCATGCTCTATCCTACACATTATGTAACCAACTATCTGTGCTTGTGATTCAGCCACTACGAACGCTTCGGGCAGCGTATGATAGGTGTCTAAAAAGAAGTAGGGTGCGTAATTTTCGGGTAGACAAATTCGATTAATGTTGACGACCGTGTCCAAGTCGGATGGATTGAATATCCTGAGTGAATAATTGTTTTGTATCAACAACGGAGAGATCTATTTTTCATGAAGCAAATCGACTATATCATATTATCGACGAAGAAATTGAGTAGAGAGAATACGTTTAAATCACATTTGACTTAAGCCGCTCAGAAATAGAAGGAAATAGGCGTGGCTCCTCCTGAACCTGCGCCAGACGTAAATCATTCACAATGGTCACCCGTACCATTTTCGTTGGATTTCGGTTCGATCAGGAGCATGCTCGAATATCGTTTCGTTGTAATTGATGCGTACGTTGACGTGACTGGCTTACCCACTTTCATAGTGTCAAGTGGGGAGATGAAAGAAAAATTTCAGGAATTGCTCCTCGATCTAGCAAATCATAATCTGACGGCTAGGATTAGGAGGGTGTACGATAAGATGGTTGTTTCTGTATACCCTAAACCCATAATACGCAAACCACGAATTTTGATAAATTTCATGCTTCTACTGATCACTATAGCGTCAGTCGGATACGCAAGTTACGCGTTGGTCTTTGATGCAGATCCGAGATTGACTGAAGCGCTTTTTCAAAACGGCAATTTATGGGTTCAAGTTGCGATATTGGCAGTTTCTATCTTGGGCATAGTAGGTTTGCATGAGTTAGGACACGTGTGTGCGGTTCGCCATCATAGAATGGATGCTACTTTGCCTTACTTTATTCCTGCTCCGCCACCTTTTCCGTTTGGCACATTCGGTGCGGTGATCTCTCTTCGAGGCCCGCCTGCGAATCGTGATCAACTGTTCGACCTTGGCTTTAGCGGTCCCATCGCAGGCTTCGCAGCTACTATCGGAGTCGCAATTTTCGCATATCTGACCGCACCCTTGCTTAGTCAGGCTCAAGCAACGGCACTCTTGAACGCAAATCTTCTGTCCACGAAATCTTGGCCCTATACTCCGCTATTCATTGATCTGCTCGGGCAATTAAACATCAGAACCGTGCCTACGGGGCAAGTGCTAGTTTTGACCCAAGTGGCCTTCGCGGCCGAAGTTGGGGCTCTCATTACGTTCTTGAACATCTTGCCTGTATGGCAGCTAGACGGGGGACACATTACACGCGCAATTTTCGGTGATAAAGGCCATAGAATAGCAGCGCTCGTCGGTTTCGGTGTGCTCTTCTTAGGAGGTTACTGGGGTTTTGCACTGCTATTGATCGTGTTTATGTTCTTGAGCCGTCGTCCACTTGAAGGCGTCGAGCCGCTTGACGATATCTCGCCGCTGTCGATGTCAAGAAAGCTGCTATATGCAGTAGCTTTGTTGATGTTAGTTTTCTGTTTCGTAATCTTCTGATGGTCCTCGATCACCTTGTTCGACATTGAGACTCGACTCCTTGAGTTAACAAGGAAACAGGGCCTATGGCCTTACGCAGATCTCGAACGAATGCTCATGGCAGAGGGTTTGAAGGTTAAGCTGGAAAATCTTCATGAAAAACGTTTGTTGACTTTATCGAACTGGGCCATCGAACAGAGTCCATTGCAGCGAATATTGCTTGCAGAGGATCTGGTTATGAGTGGATGTGACCCCCAGAGAGTAGCCAGAATTCTTGGCTGGCAAGAATTCGAGAAATTCGTAGAAATTGCTTTTGAAGAGAGTGGATTTCGCGCTTTGAAGCACTTGATAATCAAACTTGGGCGTCACACCCGGCGTGAAATTGACGTTCTCGCGTGGAATCAATCACTCACGCTAGCAATAGATTGTAAACATTGGATAAAAGGGGCGATGTCTCAGCCTCGGCTGCGTAGAGCCGCAGAGGCTCAAGCTAAACGTGTTGACGCTCTCGCGCGAAGACCGGAGATTCTCTCCACTTTTGGGGTAGACGATCTTGAAAAGCGATCCATTATGCCTATCCTGCTCGTGCTTCGCGAAAATGAAATGCGTGAGTCAGATGGTGTTCCGATAGTGCCAATTTCGAAGTTAGCGGACTTTCTGAGCAAGCTATCTCCATTCGAGACAGGCTTCAGACTGATTGCGGTAAGATCAGATGGCCAGACTCGACTTGGACGTGCCGGTATCTTAACTTGACCGAAGCACTAATCTTACTGCGACTATAGAACGGCGGGGACCTTGACCGAAAAGAACGAGTACCTACAGCAATTAATTCAGGCCATCATCTCTGGGAAGGCTGAACTTGCTCGGCAGAGCACCTATGGTTCTCTGACGAAGGGTGGCTCATTGAACGATGTGCTGGATTCCATAATGGAAGCAGTGGACATTCTATTCGACTTAAACGAAATTGGAGGTACCGATCAAGGAAGACTAACTGCAGCGGAAAGCGCTTTGAATTCGAGTCTTGACGCTCTTCATGATGAACTAAATGAAAGTGAGAAGCGGCTGAATATGAAAGCGACGGTGGGACCAGTTGGTTTGAGAGCGGGTAGTCTAATGTCAATAGCGACGTCGGCCCTATTGAGGTCTGCTGGGTTCCAGAGCTTCAGCCTCAGCAAGACTCAAACTCCTTTAGAACTCCTCCGAAATTCAGAGGAATTGGGCGCCGACTTAGTCGTTCCTATGCTATCTAACGAAGATGTCGAGCAACGGATGCATAATCTTGTCGACGAGATACAACGTGGAGGTTTCAAATCGAAATTTCTAGTTATTCCTATCGTTCTAGGCCTACCGGAACATCTGGAATTGCCGTTGCATGCGATGAAGAATTCTGGCGAAGCCATTAGCGAGGCTTTGCGTTGGGCTCAACAGAAAGCCACTCGTGATTTATGAGTGGTCATAAAATGGGCGTCCGCGACGACAGATCGAGCTGCGCGAATCACGTAAAGTTATGATTATGGCAGTTACGTTCATTGCACTGAGCTTTTGGATAGTAGCGGTACCTGCCCAGACCGCAAATGTGGGGCTGCTTAAGGTAATGAATGAAAGTTATCCTAAGCAGGTCCCGCCATCAGACAAATTCGCCGTAAGCGTTGACGTAGAGTACGCTGTTAGTACGAACGCTACAATACGCGCGATTGTAATCAATGGTTCGCTGAATGCTAACGGCACTGAATTATGGCACAGTGCAAGTACGAACGTCGCTGGAGGGGGCGATAAAGTTTGGACGTTCAATCTAACTTCACCAACGACAGAAGGCGCGATGTTATTCACTTTTATCGCATATTATTATTCTGATAATGGAACTTGGACGTACTTCAACGACACCACTTTCGGTCCTGGATACGCTGAGATAAGAGTCAAGGTTGCAGCTCTAGCGAATCTAGGAATTTATTTGGGATACTCAAACGTTCAGGTTACAATCGGTAACGTCACTAAGGAGACTGATGCGAAAGGCGTCGCAACTGAGCTACTGCAGGTTGGGAGAGAATATTTGATCACGGTTCCTCCTATTGTCCAATTTGATAATTCCACGCGTCTGGCGTTCAATTCGTGGGAGGATGGGACTAATTCCACTAGCAGAACTTGTATGTTAGACGGAGATACTCAGCTAAACGCAACTTACCGTCCACAATACTTGGTTCAGATGAACTCGATAGTATCCACGTACTCATATTCGCAATGGTACGACAAAGGAGCAAATCTTACTTTAAGTACGCAGGATTCAGTTCCGATGAACTGGCCACTCGGAGTACTCGGCCTGAAGTACACCTTCTTGAGTTGGTCTGGAGACGTCAATTCTCAAAGCACACAAGTAAACGCCACGGTTAACGGACCCATGGTTATCAATGCCAATTTTGCGGCTGATTACTCGGGACTGATGATCCTCATCATCCCTCTCATCGGCGTCTTGGGAGCCGCTGCTCTGCTCGTTCTCCGTAAGAGACGAGAAAAAGACCTTCCTGCCACCACTGAAAATGAGAAGAGCGAAACGACAAATGTTTGTCCAAAATGCAATGAGCCCGTGGAAACGGAATGGAATAATTGCATACACTGCGGAGCGAAGTTAGGATCGGAAGCTGTCTAAGACGGAAAGTGTCAGATCCCCGATCTGAGGAATGAAATAATCCGCCGCTACGATCAAAAATGCAACCGAAACGATCCCCAAGATAAGGCCCGTAGGGTAATGTGCCAGGGACCACGGTAGAACACCGTCGTATAAGAGCCAGATCTCAAATGCAATTCTCCCAATGTTCGCAAGATGTACGCTGATGGCAACTATGCTAAACGCTACGATTCTCTTCTTGACAGGGACTTTCGGTATGGCTACAATAATTCCGAAAAACACGGCTATCACTTGCACTCCAGTGCACATGCGCTGTATCTCAAATTGGTTTAGAAAAACCCGATTTCCTATTGCCCAGACTGTTCCCTTCATCCCGATGAGTTGCATGATATACGCTGCGTTCTCGCCGACTAACTTCTCGTAGAAGAAATAGTTAGGTAAGTAATACAATGCTAGGGCGATAGCGACAGCCGGCCCGACGAACCGTACAAGTTCGAGGGCAACCCTGTGCTTGTTCCCGCCTAGATTCATGCAATGTACTGTGTCAACGTGGATGATAAGAGAGTTACTGGCGGAATCAGCTGCCTATCTCACTATCTGAACGATGATCTTTGACTCTAGAAATGGCAAGAACGAATTAATTCTCGATATGATTCTGCTGTAGTTATTAATTAAAAGTGTCGCCTGAGCTCCTAATCGGTTCGTATAGCTGACTTTTTCCGCAACAAAACAGCAATCAAAGATAGCACTAGAACGACTGAGACTAGTTCAGATTGGAATTCCGGTATCGGTACATGGGATTCCTCAAGGTAGAAGTTAATCACGCTAGAGGACCCACCAGAAACGCTCACTGACGTGCTGTAGGACACGTATCCAGGTTCCGTGACTGTCACATTGTAGTTGCCCACTGGAATGAACATTTCGTAGCCGCCGTTCACGCCTGACGCCGCATGAAAGACGGATGGACCATCTCGTGGCAGTGACGTTTGCCCAAGAGATCGGGAGCAAGTAATTGTCATAGCTGAAACCGTAAACCCAACCATGGAGGTATCCGCCACCATACTGCCACGGTTGGCTACGGGCTGAGACGATGCTCGTGCCAAGAGCTAAAATCGCAACGGTTGCTGTGAGAATAATCAAATAGATGGCAGTCTTCAAATTCGTTAACGAGTTTCATGAAAATACGCAATAAATGTTGCGTAGAGCGATAGTTACTGTTGCACGAGATGAAGCCCAGCCGAATGCTGATGAAGATAACTAGACACTAACAGGTCAATCCTCGTGCCTTTAGCTCGTTCCCCATTTAATGAGAACAGTCGGGAAGATACATCTTCAGATCTGATCAGTGTCTCTTTCTCGCCGTGATCAAGATGTCTCGAAGACAGCCACTAATGTTTATTCTACTGATATCTGTTCTTGCAATTGCGTTTTGCTGTACACCTGTCGCCAACGCCAGAACGTACCTTGTTGCACCAGCGGAGCCGAGACTCTCAGCCTCAAATCAAGTTCTCGACTTCTATGCAGGTGGGGACAGTGGGGCCTTCTCGCTAAGGATGTCACCGCAAGGAGGAGAGATGTCAATCGGTGGATCAGACGGAATTACTTGGACGGCATGGAGTTACGTCACTACACAATGGTCCATTGGCAAAGTATACATCTTCTTCCTAGCCAATGTGACTCAGAATGATTTTCGAATAGGCTTCCTCTATCTAACGAACTCGTCATCGAATCAATTTATTCTACGAGTATTCGATTACCAAACGGACAACGTCAACATTTTCAATTTTCAAGGAATTCAACACGTCTACAATCGGACTGTATGGACTAGTCCATCCAACATGCCTCAACTTCAACTCGCACCTGAGGCCAAGATAAAGGGTGGAATTGCAGCGATCGGATCGGGACTCTATTTGACGGATAACGGCGGTGAAGAGATTCTCGGAAACATGACAGTAAACATTTACCCAATCTACAGCCAGTTATATTCTGGACAAAGTAGCTACAACGAACTTTGGTCTCTACTTACGGATAATTTCGGTAATTCCTATTTCGCAATTCTATATATGCAAAATGGAGATCGAAACCATATCATAATTGAACATCAACTGAGATTGAACGATTTCGAACGGCTTGGCGGCCGAACAGTTGACGCGACATGGACGACTGGCAATTTCCCTAACCAGGTCATCATTAGACTGCCTGTATCTGCAAACGTAACTGTGGATGGTGTTCCGATTCAAACTAACTACCTCGGCGCATTGACTCTATACCTCCCCAATACTGCTATCAGCATCAGTGTTCCTTCGGAATTGACGACGATTAATGGGACGAGACTGCAGTTCACGTCGTGGGGTAGTTACGGATCCTCAAACCCATTAGTAATCTCGCCCAACTCCAGCCTCGATTTGCGAGCGAACTATAGCTCCTAATTTCAAGAACTCCGAATGCGGAAATTTGCGCCCAAAAAGAGCCTCGACGCTCATCTACGGCAAGCAGAGAAACCATGGTCGATACGCGACGCAGTCCGTCCGGAATCATATTCCGCTGGCTTGCAATAACCAGTAAGCTTTTGTGAATTTTAGTCGTGGGGTTTGATTGGTTTTCTTGTGACCAGGAATATTATTCCTTTTCCGCTTTCGATTTGGAAGCGAGTCCATTTTTCGATGTACGCTTTTCCTCTCAGCTTCTTTATGCGTAAGCGTCTTCTTTGCCCTTTGCCTACCTCTTGGAGCTGAGTTTCAATTACGCAATCAGAATTCTCCTCTAGTTTTGTGAGGTCTGATTTTTCAATCGCTGTTCCGACTGTCACACAGAGTTTGCCGTCATTCGCTTTCACCTTAGCGGCAATCGATTGTAAGAAGTTTAGAAGATAATCCATTCGTAGGGCATTGATGAATTGGTTCAAAGAATCTAGGTATACATCTGTTTCTGGTCCGAGTTTTTCTAGGCAGCGAGAAATCTGTAAGCCCAACCCTGTCAGGTCGGTTGGCGAAGTGATGTGATATTCTTCCTTTGATTGCGCGCTGCCGAGCGCTGCGTACGCGTCGATGAATATTATTCCATTCTTGTCGGTAGCATTGGTCGGATAGAACTCCGAGATTCGTCATATTCTCTCGGATCTTAGACGGGAAATCACTATTGGTAATGTAAACGCATCCGGCCGATCTGAGATGCTCTCCTGCAATTGATTCAAGTAGTGCAGTCTTACCTGACCCGGAGTTGCCGGCGATTACTGTGAAGCATGTGGCCGGCAGGCCACCTGAAGTTAACTCGCTGAAGTAACTGAATGAAACAGGAAATGTGTGCCTTCTTTTGCGTACAAGTCCGATGGTGGTTACGCTGCCAATTAATACAACTAGGATTGCGAGGAGAAGTCTTTCATGCGGAAAGGGGACTTCAATCGTTACTGCTTGATTCGTTGCAACGCTAAGCGATGTCTCGAAGTCGTTGAACAGATAGTGTACTTGAAGTGTATAATTCCCAACCGGTATTTGGGTGAATGATATGTTGCCAAAGGCATCGGTGGTACCTTGGGAGACGATATGTCCGTTTTGTAGCAATTCGATTTGTCCGTCCGGCATCGGTATGCCGGAAAGTGTAATGCGTAGGTTTACATCATAAATGTGTAATCGAATGAATATTGTCGTCTGGCTTTCCACGTCTAGTGTTGAGTTTTGGAATAGTACGGAGTTTCTAGATATTGTGAGGTTACCGGGACCGACTATTTCGTTTGATGGTAGGTCAAATGTTGCAATTCCCAATCGATCTGTTCGATTTGTCCATATTGCTTGTCCCGCACTGACGGATACCGTCATGTTGTTGATTCCAATGCCTGACGAATCAACAACGTTGAACTTGACAGGGTAGAATGGGGCGATCCAAAATGTGTCGTCGAACTCGTAGCTTGTTCCTGATATGTCACGCAGGAGGAGTTTCACTTGCCAAGCGTTCGCACTCAAAATTGCGTTAGTTGAGAAAGTAGCTGTATAGGGTGAGGAGGCCAATTGGGTCGGTGCGAGAATTTTGGTTGTTCCGTTGGTTGTGGTTAGGACTAATTGTGCGCTCGTGGATAGCGAGTAAGAACCAATCGCGTCGGTGACATTAGTTAGGAACGTTACGTTGGCATTTCCGTTCTGGTCGCTTTGAAGTATCTTGTTGAACATCAATCCTCCTGCGGAATACATTAACTGTGCTTGGATCGTGTTGATGGTTGGGATCCGAAGGTTTGTGGGTGTTGCGGGGCTGTCCCAAGCCAGGTAGGGTACGCCGGAGACGCTCAAACTATTTACTGTAACTCTGAGAACTATGCTCGAGCCGCTGGAAAACTCGTAGTCGATTGTGCCCACTCCGAGGGTTACTGGAAGTGCGCGTGTGTCGAGAGCTACCGGTGATTCAATTTGGGCTCCACTCACGGGGACTTCTGCTCCTGAAGGCTTCTGTTCCAGGAGTTCAACTACTAAATTTCCGATGAGGGCGGAAGTTGCTTGTAAGTAGATGGTGAATGTTATTGCTCCGTAAATGCGGAGCGGTTCTCCCAGAGTCGGTGTCAGTTTGAACGAAGTTGCGTCGCGGACGTCGGCTATTTTTTGTCCTCCCCATTCTGGTAGAGCGTTTAGGAAAAGGGCCGTTCCAGTTGAGTGAGCGTATAACGTCACATATTGCGGGCTACTGTTTGTTTGCGCCTCAACTTGTGGTGCGAAGAGTGAGGCAACCAGTAGCACGGCTATAAGGACGTATAACCGTCGCATAATTATTGCCACGCCATGGTATCCTGGCGCCCCAAATTAGGGTTCTCGTTGATTTACCTCTCAATATTGGACAGATTAGTGCCGATTAGCGCTTCGAGCGCCAAGTAAAATAGTGGATCTTCCCTAATTCGATTAGAAGTGTGAGTGAGAGCGAGACGATTGGATCAAATTCCAACAGGAATCAAAGGTATGGATGAGATTCTTCAAGGCGGTTTGCCAAAGGGAAGGATCATTCTCGTAGTCGGGAGCCCGGGGTCAGGGAAGACTACGTTTGCAACTCAATTTTTGGCAGGAGGTGCAAAGCTCGGGGAACCGGGACTGTATGTCTCACTCGACGAGAAACCTGAGCAAGTGAAGGCTGACTTATCGGCGTTCAATTGGAATTTAGAGGAGCTGGAGCATGACGGAAAGCTCACATTTATCGACGCCAGTCAGTTGAGACGACCGCGTATCGCTACTCGGGAGATGGCTCTCGTGTAAGCGTAAGCCTTCTTCCAGAATTAACGCTTCCATCGCTCGCAAGAACGATCAAAAAGGTCACTATGGAAGAGGGAACAAGGCGAATCGTTGTGGACCCCATAACCTCGCTTATGCTTCGTTATCCTGAGGAACCGAAAAGGCGCAGAGCTCTTCTCCTATTTTTTGACGCATTGGAGGCTACCGGGTGTTCTGTTCTCGTGACTACGGAACTCCGCACTTCGATGCTAGCGCGTCGATTTCAACTCGAAGAGTACTTGTCTCAAGGAGTGATCCTTCTACACACCATAGTACATGATGGGAATGTGATCCGAGCATTGCAAGTGGAAAAGATGAGAGGGACGAGCCATGATACTCAACTGCGACCCTTATCAGATCGGCCAATTTGGAGTGGAAGTGTTTCCGAAGGACCGCGTCTTCTAGCTACTAAGATACGTGCCTTCCGAGAAAATTCGGCGGATCCAGAGAAGAAGACCTTCATGCCAAATACGCGACGAAAACATTTTGATCGCGCTGAGAAAATCGCCAAAGGTGTGTTCCTTCTCTCCTTACTTATCTTAGTCCTCCTCGGGTCTACTGTTCTTACCGTGGATTACTTGAGATCAAATCAAGTCAAACCAAAGACTGGCTGGGAACGCACTTCAGAAGTGAGGATACTAATGGATTCGACAGCAGATTGGGCAAGAATAATGTTCAACGATCTTTACGGCACATATCTTAGCGGTGTTAGGATTGTGAAATTTGACCAAAGTGGCTGGCTGTCGGGCAATGATAGCGACGATAGGGTAGATGCAGGATTCTCACTCACGTTCGTGGACATAATATACAATTCGACTGTTGTTAGGACTGGTGATATTGTTGGTTTCTTTAAGGGAAACAACGATTTTCGACATACGAGGATGTTTGCTGATGTGTTCTTAGAAGTCGACACAAATATGATGAGCGTGTCGATCTACCTAATGCTTGCCGGAGCAGGTACGACAACATTCGAATTCATAGACAAGCAATCAGGGGCCATCATTTGGCAAGACACTGAAACTGGGAACAGCTTCTCGCAATACGTCCGACGAGCGATTCCATCTGACGCATTTTTCCTAACGCCGCAAATCCGTAATCTATCCGTCTTGTCGCTCTTTGCGTTCGGAGTAATCCTGATTGTTCTGCTGAATGTGATTCCTGCGAGGCGTAATTCGAGGCGGATAAGGGAGAATAAGACTGGGCTTTGACTACTAACGTCCTTGCTAGGCACGCGGCAAGCGAACATTGCCTTGATCAGTATGCGCCGTACGCGCTGGCGTTTGCGGTAGCTATTTCATGCGTCATTACATTACCGCGATTTGCTCCAGGTATCCCTATGGGTATTGATACGACGAGTCACTTGTATCGTGTCCTGTTCTTGAGCCAGTGGCTGGGCCGCGGCATTTTCCCATTTTGGAGCCCCGATTGGTATGGTGGATCTCCGACCCTATTGCTCTACCCGCCTCTCGGATACTACTTCTCTGTTGCGCTTAGTATGCTTGGGGTCGATCCCCTTTTATCATATAAGCTAGTTGACGCCGTATTCTATTGCCTCGCTCCACTTACGTTGTATTCTCTGGCCAGAGAGTTTGGATTCTCGAAGGGCGAAAGTGCGTTCGCGTCAGCTCTGTATAGCGTAGTGCCCGAAGTAATTGAAAACTACCTCTTCTATGACCGTTTTCCGACCGTTGTCGCTATCCCAATTTTCTGTGCGTTCGTTATCGTATTTCATCGAGCGCTAATTGGATCTCGGCGTCTCTTCAATTTGTTTATGTCGATTCTCCTTATGTCTGCGTTGTTGCTTACTCACCATCTCTCAGCTCTCATAGCAGGTATTGTGGCGTTGTTGGTCATCGTCGTCGAACGTCGCGAGATCGACATGTCGAGATCGATTCCAGATCTGATCGCCATTGGATCTGGAACTCTGTGCGTGAGCGCATTCTGGTTTGTACCATTCGTAGAGTCTCTACATCTGTTTTCTGGCAATAATTTCTATAATCGTAACGTAATTTTTCCGTTTATCGCCGCTTCATATTTTGGAATAAATGTAGTTGTATACCTGCTCGGCATTGTCCAATTCTCGATCGCCCTCTTCGCTATTCATCTTCTATTGAAAGAAATCTACGCAAATCATTTGCGGTTGCCGTCCTCCTATTTCTTCATTCTTTTGTTAGGCGGAATGGGTTTGTACGAAATTGGAACGTTCACAAATGTTTTGTTGGCGTATTCCGGTCAATGTATCGTAATTCTATCATTCGTTTATTTTTTGGGACAATTTCTGTTCGTGGAAGAGCAGAAACAAATGTCTGAGAAGAGTAGGATACTGGTAATTGTTTTTTGGTTTATTCTCTTCCTCTGGATTGGCTTGGGATACTACGCGCTTCCGCTCATCTGGCTGCCCTATGTTCGAGAAGTTTGGATTAGGACTATGGATGTGTATCGAATATGGTTGTATCTTGCATTGCCGATGAGCGCGCTTGGTTCCTTCGGACTCGGGAAATTGTTGACCAAGGCGCCGAGCAAGCTGATTTCGCTAGGATTGGTGATTTTGTTGGCGACGCCGATAGCCGCGGGCGTATTACTCAAAGTAAACTATGCATCAACTGCACCTGTGAATGGTGTGCTCCCATACACGGCGAGCAACGCTGAGATTCCCCAACCGATACTTGACTACTTCGAGCATGATTCTTCGTCTGGACGCATCCTTGGCATCAATGTGCCGTTTTGGATATACGTGCTGCCCAATTACGTTGACAAACCAATTCTTGATGGATGGTATCCACAAACGAAGTTACTGACTCCGCTGGTCGATGTTAATGATTACCGGATCGATGATCTGGAGACGACGCCGAACCTGGCATCGAGGCTTGTAATCTGGAAGGGCTTAATCGCACAAGCAGACTTATTGGATATCACGTGGGTGATGGTCGGTGGTAGGGCTCTGGCAGATCAACTGATGATTGGCGGGCGCTTTGTCGAACAGCTTTCGGTTCAATATCCAACGTCGCATGGATTCATCGACTTGATATTGTTCAAAATCGTTAGAGTGCCTTCGTTCGTAGTCACGAATTCCTCTGTTTTTGGTGTGCAGAACGTTTCACAACCGAATCCAGACGAGATCGTTCTTACCTTCAGCAGTTCTGCACGATCGAGCGAGGCTCTTGTGAAGGAGGCCTACTTTCCGACATGGAAGGCTATGAACGGAAACCACGGTGTACAAGTCGATAGGGAGAACAGCACAGGATACATTCTGTTGACGATTCCAGCAGGAGTTACGGAGGTAATCCTCTATCAAAATCCGAACGAAGGAACCTGGAGTACAATTTCAATCGTTGCTTTCCTAATTTGTTCTATCGGTCTAATTGCAAGCCTCGCTACAAGAAGGAGAATGTGACCTATGCGGAATCGGGCAATAACGACTGATGAAACTCTCCTTGTGCGACTTAGTTTCATCTTCACGGCCGGATTCATACTTTCTGAGGGACTTCAGAACTGGATACGCGGTGACATTGAGACACATCCTGAGGTTGTTTTGCTCCTACTCACTACCTATGCGCTCGCATTCGTTCTCTTCATACTTGCCACCATGAACTCTGAGGGTATACTTCGGGTAAGAGATCTTGCGCTAGTGTCTCTTGTAGTGACGATCATCGTGAGTTGGTATGTAATCACACAGGTAGAACATCCTGGTTCGTACCAAACAGATGCACTTGCGTTCGCTCATTACTCCGCGATTCTTTTCTCGAAAGGTATCAATCCGTATACGCAAGATCTAGACTCGGCGCTTACAATGTTCTCGGTAAATCCGCAATTTATCACGCTCACCCCGACGGGCGACCTTGTAAGCACGTTGAACTACCCGGCATTGCAGTTCCTCGTCTTGCTACCAATCGTTTGGTTCCAGCTTCATGATGCACGTATAATTGTTTATGCAACTGAATTGCTGTCGCTCTTGATAATCTACTATTGGACGCCTCGTGAAGTACGTTCGATTGTCCTAATCCCTCTGTTCGCAGGGTCAGATCTAGTAATCAATTTCACCGCAGGCTCGGTAACCGATTTTCTGTGGGTTCTACCACTCGTTCTAATGGTCGTATGGTTTGATCGACCATGGTTAGCCGGGGTTATGTTCGGTCTAGCGTGTGCTACAAAACAAACTCCTTGGTTGCTAGCACCTTTTCTCTTAGTGTGGTTTGTACGCGATGGTGCATCGCACGTTTACAGAGCTACCCGCTTGCGTAATGCATTCATGTTCGCCGCGTGTGCTATTGCAGCTTTCGTGATCCCTAACGCATGGTTCATGTGGCTGAATTTCTCTGCGTGGTATACGGGAGTCGTGACTCCTGCGTTGGGGAATCTGGTTGTACTTAGCCAAGGGTTATCCCTGATTACGCTGGCATTGGGCGTACCACTTCCGCCAGAATTTTACCTGGTGTCTACCGTCGCTGTAGGCGTAACTTTGCTTGTGAATTATTACGCGTGTTTTGATAAGATGAAGTTGACGATATGGGCGTTTCCAGCAATCATGTTGTGGTTTTCGTATAGAGGGCTTCAAAACTACTTTGTATTTTGGATGCCGCTGCTCGTCATGTCTGCTGTAATGCTTTACCGGAAGCGATTTGTTAATGCGGTATAGAGCCGTATCCATCATATCGATAGCACTATGTGCTCTCGTAATCAGCGCGGCTTTCGTGAATTATTACGGGCAGGTTTTTCAACCATCGCCTCTACTCAACTCAAACATGAAGTTTTGGACCTTCGATCCTGCAACAAATTCTACGGAACCTTATCTCTGGCAGATCGATGTAATTAAGAACCCAGCGGACAATGTCTCTGTTTCCCGAACCGTAGTTGTAGACAGATCTGGAGTAGCTCTATCGGTGTATCGAAGCAATGAGAATGGTTCGTCGGTCTGGACGACGGTCCATTTACGACAAGACCTCCATGGTCAAGCTCTTGATACAGCCTTCAACTCAACGATATCTCTCTATGTGTTTCCTACCTTCACTTATTGGTATGACTTGCGATACAAGAACCCTGAAAATGTCTTCGGTATCGAAATAAATGATGGTGTAAATTTAGTATGGTATGTGTTCGCTGATGATCAAAGCCAAGTGTTTCAGTTTCCACATCAACGAATCGTCGTGACACAGACGCCCTTGAACATTTGGTCTTATCGTACTATCAACATTGCACATGAGTATGCGGAAGCTGGTTGGAAAAAACCTGAATCTTTGTCCTTTATACTGATTCTTGGAACATCTAAAATCTATCCAGGTAACTGGGTAGGCTACTTTTCAGGCTTGAGCGTTCAGACAGCTCTCCAGCGTACTCAAACTCTATCGACGTTAGATGTTGAAGCTCTCGTCGCTTGTAACGCTATCCTGATAGGTATTTTGGTTGCTGCGGGAATCGTGATGTGGAGACGGGATCGGGTGGATATGAGATGAGAGAGAAGTCGGTAGGAAAATCAACAGATTCATCGCATCATTCAATCGTGAGAGCTCATATTTTTTCAATTCTGTCCGTTGGGTTCGGTGTCGCCGCATTAGCGATGATATTGGCTGCCACGCTAACTCCTACGGGTCAAATAAGTGGGCAAAGCTTAGTCACCGTCGAAGTTCAAGTTCTTCCGGGTTTCTACATGAAACCAATTACATTTTTCACCTACTGCCTCTTCCTCTGCTTCGGTTTTGGTTTGTATTCTCCGAAGACCCGCGGATTGTTTCTTAACGTAGGTCCTGATGTCCTTCGGGCTGTATATGTTATGGCTTGGCTCGTAGCAATGGCGAGTGGATTCGAGGTCGTGTATCATATAGTTATTTGGTCGGCATCGCTTGCTGTCCAAGGGTTGTCTAACCCGGACATCATAGTCAACCCGTTCCCAGTGTCTGTAAACCCCACTCCTGTCAACGTAGTCTTTGCAGCGAAAATCGTAGTCGCCATTTTCTTCATGTCGTTGTTCTTAATTGACTATGTTCGTCGCATTGATCGGATCAGACGCGAACGAGAACTCGAATTACGACTGCATAGCGCATAGCCCACGTTACGTGGCTAACGATCATGACTTCAGGCGAGAACGTAGGTTGCGTTGGTACTCGGAAAAAAATTATGGACTGGTTGCAACGGCTTAGGCAGGAATATGGTACACGAGACGCCTTTCCACTCATCTTCCTATTAGCGCCAGTTATTTGGTTAATCCTCATCGACACGGCTTCTTTTTCATTAGTCTGGTTTTGGGGACGCCAAATCGGTAGAGCAGGATTCGCATTCATTTTCTTCCTCGTTGCGTGGGATTGGCATGACTCTCGACGCAAGCTGAAGGCAACCCGAACGCATTGGCGACAAGCTCTAGCGCTAATTCTGCTCAGCTTGGTTATGGTGTATTATTGGGAACGAGTGGTTAATTCTGCTTGGACCGATTATCTGCGCGTATATATAACCAGCCGAATGGGAGTATCCCAAGATTCGCCTCTCAGTTTTCTACTCGCTGCCGACTTCGTCGTTTACGCTCTCTACTTTATCATTATTACCGCTATTCTTTATTCGCCATCCGCCGCTTCGCTGCTAATCACTCCTGTGATCTATTCACTGGGAAGCGGTATTCTCGATATGATGGATGCTTTCTTTCCGGAAGATTCACTGGCGTTTCTGCAAGTGTGGGTATACTTGATCTGGACCGTGGTTATTTTCATATTAAGTGTGCTGGGTTTTCACAACGCCGTAAAAACACCGTTTACTCCAATCCCCCCGCCCACGATCCTCCTCGAGGGAAATCATCTCTACCTATGGGGATTCAAAGGTTTCATCACTCTCACTCTTTTTTGGCCCTCTTCAGGGGTGGTAAGCATGATCGTCTACAGCCTCGTCATTGTGGTGCTGATGGTGAAACTTGAGGCGCCACGCAAACGCAAGGCGGCATACGCCATCATTGGTGCACTAGGAACCTACTTAGTCAATGTTGCTAGAATTACATTGATAGTTCTATACGTTACTTACATGAGCCTTGACGTGGAAGCCTTTCACGAATCTATCGGAGAAATCCTATTCATATGCTGGATCTTTGTATACTTACTTGTCGTAATTCGAATTGAAAATCTATTGTGGGTTCGAGTACAACGTGCGAAAAGGATGACTACGGACAGCTAAGGACAAACCGTGTAGAAAGTTTCTAATGGCTCGAAGACAAGTCGGAATCGAAGTGATCGATATGACTTACCGATCAGCGTCGCCATTTTCCACGCTTCGTGACAACGAATTGAAAATTTTGCTAATTGTCGCGTCGACGCTCTGGATCTACAGCTCACTCCTGAAGTTTCCATTCTTGGTCCCAAGCAACTACAGCGATGTAGGATATTTGTGGATTCGAGATGTCTATCAAGGTCAGCACAATCTCCAGATTCCTTACGTAGATTATGAATTGGAGTATCCACAGGTAATTGGAGGCCTAATTCTGATTGGGCAAGCCATTTCAACTTACTTTCCCTTTGTTATTGATCAATACAATACATTCGTTGTCGTAGAATCCATACTTCAGTATCCGTTCATGCTCGGAACAATCATCATTCTCTTCATGCTATGCAAGAAACTGAAGATAAGCCGCGCGCGAATCTACCTGTATATTCTATCAACCCTAACGTTCGTCGTTTATGGATTCTATAATTGGGATTTTGTCGTCGCATTTTTCACAACGCTTGCCATCTGGCTATATGTGAACAGACACTACGATAAGAGTGCACTGGCATTAACTATAGCTGTTCTCACTAAATTCATTCCTGGCATTATGCTACCGGCGATGGTTGTTGGACTCCCCGACAATAAAGCCAGAATACGGTTCTTGGCGATCTCGGTGCTCACGTGGTTAGGCGTGAACGCACCCTTTGCTTTGAGTAATTTCGGAACATGGATAAAATTATTCATTGGTTATAGTGGTCCTAATCATCAACTCCAAAACACTTGGATCTCAATGGTGATTTCGACTGCAGGGTTGGGTGATATCATATCAGGGGCCAGAGCTGGTCACGTTCTAAGCTTTGCAATTATTGGATACTTAGTATTACGAGCGATAACTAGTGATAAAACGCCGCTTGAGAAGATATTGTTGTCGTGGTATGCCTGGTACGGAGCGATTTACCTTTTTGATCCTCAAATGTTCGTGCAGCTATTTCCGATCATCGTGCTCACTCCTGACTTCAACTTTCTGATTTATCGAATTGCTGATTTGTTCAATGCATGCATAATTCTATTCTACTTCATAGGAAGTAGTCACCCTGAACTTCCGCGATACTTAACCGACCAGCTGACTCCATTCGGACTGATCAATATTTTCGCTGCACTTCGGCAGTTAATTTTTCTTGGAGCATATTTCGTAGCTTTTAACTCAAAACGACAGGATCGTCTGAAGCATTTCGCCAGAACGCTTGTGTCCCCTGTACGGCATCTGAAATAGTTGCCTATGTACGGTTCAATCCTAGCTTCGTTAGTTCCTTGATGAGTGTAAGTGATTGGTTGCCTAACTTCAGCTTTGATTTTCCGGTTACTCTGTCCTTGAAATTTATGGGAATCTCGACCATCTTGTAGCCGCTTCGATACGCTTTAACGACGAACTCCATGAAAAACGAGTTCCCTTTCGATTCAACCTGAACGTTACTAATTACTTCGCAGTCGAATTGCCCGATAAGCTGTGGTAAAATCATGCATTGGAACTCCGCTCACGATGCGAATTAGAACGTTACCCAGTCGGCTTGCTACGCTCTTTTTTAGAGTTTGAAAACTTGATACTTCATAACGTCCGCCTTTGATGTATCGTGATGCAAGTACTATGTCGAAGCCTTCGCTTATTTTGCTAATGAATCGTGGTATGTCGGAAGGATCATGGGAAAAGTCTGTGTCCATGCCGATTACAATCTCTCCGCGAGCCAGTTTGTATCCATCGGCGAATGCCGAACCTGGCCCGAGTTTTTTTGGACGCACGAGAAGTCTGATGTTCCCATACTGGCTGCTTAATCTCCTAACAAGAGTAGCCGTTCCGTCAGGCGAATTATCATCAACCACGACAATCTCTCCTTGCACGCTTTCTTCACAGAAAATGGCTTCCAGCTCCGGAATCAACTTGGACATGTTGTCTAATTCATTGTATGACGCGACCACAATCGAAATCAAGCTCCCACACATCTGGGCACACACTAGTAGAGACGTGTGATTAGGATTACTCTCGTATCCACTTAAGTACGAACAAGATGTTGCAAGTTGAATATCATTACTCTGCCTGTATACAAGGATGGAGAATTTCTTGTACGGGCCGTCGAAATTTTGGAGAGGATGGCCTTTACGCTTAGCTACGATTGCAAACTCCTGATCACCGAAGACGGATCCGATTCTTCGCAAATAGTAAGTGAACTTCAGAACAGATTCTCGAACATCATCTATCTCCATCACGACCAACGTTTAGGCCGAGGCAGAGCGTTACGGGAGGCGTGGAATAAAGTGGAAGGAGATGTTTACCTCTACCTGGATGTGGACATGGCAACGGATCTGGAGAAATTTGACGCAGTTCCGAAAGCTAGTGCAACTGCCCGAGCGATACGACATGGTCACGGGTTCGAGATATGTTCAGGGATCCGTAACAAATAGGCCAATACTTCGACGATTAACCTCAATCGCCTACAATACTCTCGTTCGAATAATCTTCAGAACAGGAGTTCACGATCATCAGTGTGGATTTAAATCATTTACCAAACCACTCGTAAGAATGTTATCGAGGGAGGCAAAGAGTGATTCTTGGTTCTGGGATACTGAAGTGATCGTGCTCGCTAAGAAACTCGGCTTTAGTGTCACCGAGATTCCGATTTATTGGACTGAACAAAAGAGCAAAAAAACACCCCTAAAGCGACTTATCAAGGACCTCCGGATACACGGCGCAGGACTCGTTGCGCTCACTTGGCGGGTTTATGGAGAAGGCTTTCGTAAGAGCATAAATCAACAGTAACAAAAGCTGACCACCTTGTCATCCTCAAAAATTGTCGGATTGGTTCGTGAGAAGCTTGAAGAGATCAAACCGTCGGAACAAAAGATGGCCGCATTCATCTCTGGACCATACGTTTACGCGAAACGAATTAATGGAATCAATGCGGTTGTGATATGTAATGGATACTCAGAAGGTCTGAGAACTCGACTCCTAACCTCTGATGATCAAGAATTTCGCTTCCTATTCGTAGATAGCAGTTTAATTGAATCAGACATAACGAAGGGAGCGCTTGGAGATTTTCTCACCGACAAGCTGCTCTACCCATATTCGCCTATTTTCAACGACGATTACGTGCAAATGCTTGGCCAAAAAGTTAGGACTCGGATCGTAGAGGAAGAAGTTCGTGAGCTAGTAATTGATTACGGAGAAATGTGTAGAGGTCTGGTTGCAAAGCCAGAATTCTTCGCCCTCTCTCGAATGAGAAAAAGGGCCCGCATCTTTGTTCCAAGCATGAGTGACTACATTAAATTCCTAGATCCCGCTGTGAAGGATCAAAATATCGCGCAACTCCGAGCTGACTTCAAAAAGACTATCTTTACGCTACGAGATGATCTGGTCGGAATCGAAGACGATAATGTAACGATACTTGATGCAGCTGTCGACGAGTGGTTAGGCGATCGCAGCTCGCGGCAAGTCGTCAATATTCTCGAGCAAGGTAGAAAGGCCTTTTATTCGTACGTTGCTCGAGGACGATCAATGTTTCTAAACCTTGACCTTCTTGCACGCGAAATCTATGACCCCTTTAGCTTAGGGCTTCGTTATGAAACGTTAGGATTACAGCCAGAAGACCCAAAGAATTATCTCTACTTACGTACGGCCACGGGTTTAACGCGGATAAACCGCGAAGGCATCGATCCAGGAAGTAATCTCAACTATCCGACCAGGTCGACCAATCACCATCTCTCCTCTTGCCGGAGTATTGAATGAGGTCTTTCTTGTGACTTCGGGATCAGATCGGTTCGTAGCCAAGAGATTCACTGACTGGTATGGATTCAAATGGTTCACTCTAAACCTTGTATCGTTCGGGAGCAAAACCTTCTCCGTATCGGGAAGAGCTCGAATGAGCAATGAGTACGGCGTCAATCGATATCTTGCTAAGAAGCGGCTAAACGTCCCTGACATCGTCCACGTGAGTGTTGATGACCGGATGTTGCTGGAAAGTTATGTACCTGGTTTGTCGTTGGACAAGTCTGTGATGCAAGCAGTAAATGGATCTGCGCTGTCAACCGGTGAGGCCAAACTCTTTCAATCTCTCGGTGAGACGTTGGGGCGTATTCACAACGTTGGAGTTTCGATCGGCGACTCTAAACCGGAAAATTTTATGGCTAAAGATAACTTGGTGTATGCCGTTGACCTTGAGCAAGCGGGCAAGAAGGGTGACTATGCATGGGACGTAGCGGAATTATTGTTTTATGCAGGACACTACAGTGCTAGCCCGACACCTAGTCGTGGCCTCGGAGAGGTAACCCAGTCATTCATAGAAGGATACCTTAGAGAGGGGGATTCATCAAATTTGAAGAGAGCAGCCGGTGTAAAGTATGCGAAAGTATTTTCGGTCTGGACACCAGCTCCAATACTATTCGAGATCTCGAAAATGCTTCGTGGCGTAACATAAGTTGGCCAACATCAGACTGGTCGTATTCGATCTTGATGGGACTTTAACCACTGTCGACAGCTTATGGACCTACTTGCACGACACATTTGGAACAGCCAGCAGGGGCAATGAGGCAGCGAGTAGATATTGGAACGGGCAAATGACGTACACCGAATGGGCCGAGGCAGACGCGAAATGCTGGTCTGGTATCTCGCTCGCACAACTGGAGGCTGCATTAGATAAAATTCCGTTAAGAACAGGCGCGAAGAAACTCTTTCAGACCCTGAAAGATCGACGAGTGAATACCGTTATTCTGAGTGCAGGTTTATCAATATTGGCTAACAAGGCTAGAGAGGAACTTAATGCTGATCTCGCCATCGCAAACGATTTGATATCTCGTGACGGGCGTTTGACTGGAGAAATAAAAGTGAATGTGTCGCTCACAGAAAAAATGAGCCTCGTTAAACGAATGGCCACAATCTTTAACCTTCAATGTAAGCAGATCGCGCTAGTCGGAGATCGATCGAACGACCTCACGATTCCTGAGTGTCTCAGGATCGCGATCGATCCAAAGGACCTCAACACGATACGAAACGCAGATTTTGTCATTGACGACTTGACAGAAATCCTCGACGTTCTAGATTCAACATGAACCACGCTTCAATCCCTTAAAAGGCACCCCCTAATGTAGGTCAATCAGCTTCTGCAATTCAACATGCGTCTGGCAGGTCATTACGGTGGTTACTGGTGAACTATACAAATGCGCGGGATGGAACTACGCAATTACTCTGGATTCCAGTTCTGAGAGAGTGATAATGCGGCAGACTGTCGGACGAATGAGACGCTATGAAGTTCCCATGGATCGTATCAAATCAATTGTAGTCGAACGCAAGAGTGTTGTCCCTTTCGCAGCTTTGACCATATTGTCAGCGCTTACTACTCTGTTGATCGGATACGGTCCACTGCCGTATTTGATTAATTTAAGTCCGGAGAATATGGGAAGGTCAACCATGATTGGAGCGTTAGCATGCATGATTTTCGCTCTGCCGTCAATCTCACGTCTCTTGTTCGTAAACGTATATGTAAGCTGGGACCCCGCCCCGGGGTCTTTGCTGATTAGGTTTGTTACATCTCATTCCGGAAAGCGTTTGGCTGATACGTTTCTAGAGATGTCAAATAAGAAATAGGTTTGAAGTTTGGCTGATTGTATCGCCGAAGGTTCAACAGTTCTACTTCACTACGATGAACGGAGACAATGGTTGGTGCGCGTTGGGAATAATAAGAGCTTTCATACACACAAGGGGATAATTGATCTCCATAATTTGATCGGCAAACCTTACGGTAGTAACATCCAAAGTTCTCTTAATCAGACATTCTATGCATTACGGCCGACGACGTTTGACCATATTATGCACACTGCAAGACGAACACAGATAATGTATCCGAAAGACATCGGTCTGATTATTCTAAAATTATCATTAACGTCGGGTTGTAACGTCCTTGAAATTGGGACAGGCAGCGGTGCCATGACATTAGCGGCAGCCACCGCGGTTAGAACGTCTGGTCATGTTCATACATATGAAGCGAGGGAAGAGTTCGCTGAAATTGCCGCACGCAATCTGAACAGAGCCGGAGTGTCAGAATATGTCACCATACACGGAACAAATGCGATGGACGGCATAATTGGTGAGGGATATGACGCCGCCATCATGGATGTCGGTGATCCCTGGCCAATCTTGCCCATCGTACGTCGGGCATTAGCAGGAGGCGCTCCCCTCGTGTCATTCAGCCCAACAGTCAATCAAATTGAAAAGACCGTTGAAACGTTAGCCCAGGTTGGCTTCAAGAACATCCAGACCTTCGAATGTTTCATTCGTGAGATTAGAGTGGACACAGGCAAGACCAGACCCGCCACTATGATGGTCGGTCATACGGGTTACATGACCTTCGCTCAGAAGGTTAGCCGTGAAGACGATTGACTGGAACTCAAGTGTTCGTATAGTTAGACGAGACCTTGATCCATCATTGAGTCGGCGACCTTGAGGAAACCGGCGATGTTGGCTCCGTTTACTAAGTTTCCAGGTGTGCCGAACCTTTCTGCCGTTTCAAAGCAATTTCTGTGTATTTTTACCATAATGTCATGAAGTTTGGAGTCAACTTCTTCGCGAGTCCAGCTCAAGTGAAGGCTGTCCTGTGACATTTCTAGTCCGGATGTGGCCACTCCTCCTGCGTTTGCAGCTTTGGCAGGCCCGTAGAGAATCTTGTGATCCAAGAACAGTTTTGTGGCTTCGATTGTTGACGGCATATTCGCACCTTCGGCAACTACGTACACTCCGTTTTTCAACAGGTTCGCTGCGTCTTTTGCGTTGATCTCATTTTGAGTGGCGCTAGGGAAAGCACACTGCGCTTTAATGTTCCAGAGCGGATTATAGTCTAGCTTAGGGTCGACCGGGTAGTATTTCGCTGTTTTGAACTTGTCAGAAAACTCTTTGATTCTACCTCGACGCACATTCTTGAGTTCCATGACATACGCTAATTTCTCGCGGTCGATGCCTGATTCGTCATAGACGTAACCATTCGAATCTGAGAGAGTTAATGGTTTGGCTCCAAGATCAAGCAGCTTCTCGACGGTGTATTGCGCAACGTTGCCGCTTCCTGAGACCAAAGCGGTTTTTCCTTTCAAGGTATCGCTCCGTGTCTTGAGCATTTCTTCTGCGAAATAGACTGTACCGTATCCTGTGGCTTCAGGTCTGATTAGAGATCCGCCCCAGTTGATTCCTTTACCAGTTAATACTCCGCTGAATTCATTTCTGAGCCGCTTATACTGGCCGAATAAGAATCCGATCTCCCTCCCTCCGACACCGATATCGCCTGCAGGTACGTCAGTGTTCGGTCCTATGTGGCGGAAAAGCTCGGTCATGAAACTCTGGCAGAACCGCATCACTTCGTTGTCGCTCTTCCCTTTCGGGTCAAAATCCGATCCACCCTTGCCACCGCCCATGGGGAGAGTCGTCAGAGAGTTCTTGAGCACTTGCTCGAAAGCTAGAAACTTGAGGATTCCAAGATATACGGTTGGATGAAATCGTAGGCCGCCTTTGTATGGGCCAATCGCACTATTCATCTCGATGCGGTAGCCTCGATTAATGTGAATTTCGCCATGATCATCTTGCCAGGGGACGCGGAAAGTTATTACTCGCTCCGGCTCCACCATTCGTTCAAGGATCTTGGCCTTACGATATTCTGGGCGCGCTTCGAAAACTGCGCTTAACGATCCGGCGACTTCTTGAACTGTTTGATGGAATTCGGGTTCTCCAGGATTTTTTGCCTTTACGTCGGCCACTACTTTGGTTACGTATTCATTCATTTTTCTTCACCAAGATAATCGTGCATTCGACTGCCTCACGCATAAGATGGATCTCGAACCGTTGGGAGCCGATATCGTTCACTTCTCCTTGCTCCTTGAATGAATCGGGTTTTTCCAAAATTCTTCTCGCCTAATGCATGAAACAGATATCGAGCAGCAGCGCATAATCATGTATAAATGCTGTGGGAAGCGTTTATTTGTGGAAACAACTGATCCTACAAAGCTTGACGAAAGAGTGTGTGCGTCATGATCTTTGATGAGACCGCGAAGAATGAGTTGCGAAAGACCCTTACGCTTACGCTCGCGGTCTTGCTTGTATTCGCACCAAGTTACCTAGCGGACATCGGGATGCGAAGACTGAAACTGGATGTGGGCATCGCGGGGATAGTCGCCTTCTCGCTTTTCCTGGTCGGTCTCTTTCTGCTACTGAAATTCACGAAAGACTGACTTTCTACGGATGCAAAACGAAGTTCGTGTATATCGTCATAGCCAGTGATACGATAAATATGACGCTCCAAAATCTACGATTCCAAGAAAAAACCTTTTGTCCATCGAAAATTGCGAATGGAATGAGATTGAATACTGCAAGGAAGGAGTTTATCGCTGCTCCTGCAACCATTGGCACATACAACCAACTTGACGCTGAAATTGGGAGAAGCGCTACAATGGCCGCAGCTATTACGATGTTAACGATCGGTCCTGCGATGGCTGTTCGCCCCATTCGATCCTTGTCGGCGGGCCCGGAGATCACTACCGCACCTGGAGCGATGAACTTCAATGGGGACAAAATCGAGACCGCCGTGAGTAGCGCCCCCATTAAACTTAGGCGGAACTCGGCCCACAGCCCGTAGCCTTGGGCTACATACTTGTGCGCTAATTCATGAAGAATGAACCCGGAAGAAAATAATGCAATCGCCACTATCAGTGCTGGCAATGTGAATGAACCTATGAAGAAGGCTGCGCCTGCGGCTGCAACTAACACTGTACCGATAACCAAGTGACGCGCTTCTAGCTTACTGAAACGAATTGGTTTTCTTGTGCGAGGGGCAAGAATGACACTTGTTTCCTGAAATTGACCAGCCCCCATAGCTGATCTGGCCGATCTAACTGCCTTTACTCGCCATGATTCACTGCATTCGTGGTTTTCGGGCAATCTGTGCTCGGGACAGTAGAAGTGCTCACAATAGTTGCACTTGAACGGGAGATCGACTTCGATCCCGCACTTATCACACTTCAAATGCTAGGACTCCAGAGTTCACTTGCATACAAATATTGAGGACTCCTTACTTTTAATCTTGGCAGTAGATATCGTAATCGAACCGCCGATGCCAAAATGTGACAAATGTGGACAAGAGTCGAGTAACCTCGAGAAGTGTCAGTTCTGCGGTAAATCCTTTTGCGAGGCAGATTATCCGGAACACATGGCGCGGGAACGTCGACATGAAGATTTGGCGAAAGCCGAGGGGACATTCTGGCGACAGAAACATGAAAGTCCCTCCTGATCGGATAGTATCGAATTTTTATTTAGAAAGAATTCTGGAGAGTATGAATCGATCCTTGTGCTGAGGCACTTTTGGGTTGTTGTTCCTTACAGATGAAGACGTCAAAACTCTTCTGCCTGTTCCTGATGCAATACAGGTTGTGTTGAAGGCATTCAGAGAGGTGGGGCGGGGTAATGTCCGAATGCCTCCTCGCCAATTAACCGAAGTTTCTGAATATGGAGGACTTATGTTGTCGATGCCTGCCTACATCGGCGGAGAGATAGGCGCGTTAGGACAAAAGGTAGTGACAATTTACGCTAACAACCCGACCGAAAACAACCTTCCAACAATACTCGGCACGGTACAATTGCTCGACCCTAAGAATGGCAGTTGCCTAGCCGTTATGGCAGCGAATTCGCTGACAGCGATACGGACTGGAGCCGCAAGCGCTGTGGCCACTGAGTTTCTCGCAACCGAAAATTCAGACACGATCGCACTCTTCGGAGTAGGAGGACAGGCGGCGACCCAACTTGAAGCAATCTGCGTTGTGCGTGACATTCGCCTAATCAAAGTCTATGCCCCAACGCGCGAACACGTGACACGTTTCTGCAGAGAGATGTCTCAACGATTAGAATCAAAAATATCTGCTGCCATGAATCCAAAAGAAGCGATCGAAAACTCCGATATTATTGTATGCGCGACCACCTCCAAAACTCCGGTCTTCGATGGGAAATTGTTGAAACCAGGTACGCATCTTAACTGCGTAGGTTCACATACGGCCGATGCCAGGGAGATCGACACTCTAACCCTCCTCAAAAGCAAGGTGGTTGTCGACTCGCGTGAGTCTGCATTGACCGAAGCTGGCGATCTTGTAATACCGTTAACTAAAGGAGAGATCTCTGCCGAACACATTTGGGCTGAGCTCGGGGAGATCGTTACGGGCAAGAAAAAAGGCCGAACGTCGGAAGAGGAGATTACCCTGTTCAAATCAGTAGGAATCGCTGCCCAGGATGTTGCTTCTGCGAAAGTAATCTATGAGAGAGCAATAAGAGAACGAAAGGGTCTTGCTATCGATTCGAATTAACTACCCTATTCCCCTTTCTCGCGTTCTTCTTCCTCAATTGGCATTTGTAACTTCGCCTCTTCGGCCACCAGGGCTCGCAGTCGTGCCTTTGAGAGAGTTGACGTGGGCTTCTCTTTGAGAATCCCTTCAGGGCGGATCAAGAGAATTGTGATGAGAATTGCTCCAATCAGCAGGTACTCAAGCCATGTCACGTCAAATGGTATCACGCTAGCGAAAGCATACTTCACGACATCCATACTCTTAACCAGGAACCAGAAGGCGAACACGCCAATGGCCACTCCTGGATTGCTTGCTGCTCCTCCCATAATCACCATAACCCAAGGCCAAAACGTCCATACAACTCTGCTATAGGTAGCGGGAAGCACATCGACCGTGTAGAATGCGTAAAGCGCTCCAGCCATTCCGCTAATGGACGAAGCAGTAACCAGCGTCTTCCTCCTTAAACTCACATCGTCCTTTCCTAGTGCCTCTGACGCAATCTCGTTATCCCTTATCGCTCTCAAAGTCCTGCCCAGAGGCGCTCGAGCAATCTTCTCCGTATAAACGAAAACTAGAACAGCGAAGATTACTATCGCCGCGGTCGCGGCAACATAACGCATGCCTCCCGCCCAGGCATACGGATCTGGCAACTCGAGGCCTAGGCTTCCACCAACCAGCGGGTAGTAGTTGTTCAGGAAGATCTGGAAAAATTGTGCCATCGCGAGCAAAGTTATAGCAAGATAATCTTCGCGCAACTTTATTGCTGGATATGAGAAGACATAACCGAAAGCTCCGCCTGTTACGGCTGCCACTGCAAGTGAAAATAGCAACAAGGCTATGGAGAGAGGGATATTGTTTTGCAGCTTCACGTTTACTTGAGGCATAATTTGTGAATTAAATTGAATGAAGTTGCCCATAGTGTCAACGTTCAACAACCACGCAGCAAGTCTTCCACTCAATGATCCAGCGACCGCTGCCCCAGCTGCGATGAACAGGACCTTGCCGAAGTCTGGGATTCCTGCAAAACCAAACTCCAGATTGAGGCTAAGGCTTATTGCAAGGTATAGCGCGACAAATGCGGTAAAATCCAGCAGGAAGAGTACGATATTGAAGCCAAAGAACAAGCTAGGCAGGTGCAGTTGACCTCCTCAATTTCTGTAATCGAGTCAGTTTCACAGACGTTATCCCTTGTGGTACAAACAAGAGTGTCACCGCTAGAATCAGCATGGGAATTCCAGGTTGCCACTGAGTCACCCAAGAGCCGAATAGCCGTGAACCATAGACGGTAAGCAAAATTTCGCCGCCCCCGACTATTAGTCCGCCTATTACTGCTCCATATACGCTCGTGAGACCGCCAAGGATACTTGCGGCGAAAATTCCAACAATAAAATCTGAACCGATATGAGGACTTCCGGGGAGCCAAAGCACGAGATAGGAACCTGCCAACCCCGCCAAGCCTCCTGCAAGGAACCAGGAGATCAAATACACTTTCTGAACATTAATTCCCAAAACTCCTGCAAGATTCGGATTCTCAACTGCAGCGCACATGGCGATTCCGAATCTTGTACGAGTCAAAAGAATCCACAGACTGATCGTAATGATCGCGAGAGATAGCGGAGCAACTAGCGTCAAGCCGCGAATGTTCAGGAGATAAAAGTCGGCAGCACTGATCAGGAAGAATTTACTATTATAAACTTGGTAGATGTTAGATAAGAGGTCAGAATAGATCCCGAAGATTCCGATAAATGCAATGTCCACCGCGAGCGTCGCAATCATCAAGGAAACCAAAGAAGCACCTCTAGCCGCAAGCGGTTTCAGTACGAGAACATACATTAGAACCGCGACTAAGCCTCCCGTCACGAATGATATTGGCACTGAATAGTATGGTGTCAGACCCTCGAAATGGTACAGGCTGAAAGCTAGATAGACTCCCACCGTGACAAAGGAACCTTGAGCAAAATTCGGAACTTTTGTGGTCATGTAAGTCAGAGTCAGCCCGATGCTCATCATGGCATAAAGTGACCCGTAAACAAGGGCATCAGCCATAAACGGCTCAAATCCAGTGATCAAACTCACCTGCTGATAATTCGCGCGTCAGTCTGTGAATTTTTGGGAAGTCTTAAATACGTTTCCGTGGGCAACCGCTAACAGTTGGAGGAAATAATGAAAATGAAGACAAGTGTAGCAGCGACATCAGCATTCGTCATTGGTCTATTGATCGGACTGGTGGTAATGTACGCAGCAGCTCCGAGCATGTTGCCTCCAGTAACACCATCAACTTCGATGACTTCAGTCTCTTCTGGACTTTCGGGCACAATTACGATTGGAGACCTTGTAGCGCTCACTGGTGACCTCGCCGCAATCGGCCAACAGAACAAAGTGGCAGTGGATATGGCGATATCCGACATCAATACTTGGTTAGCGTCAACCGGTTCAAGTGTCACGTTTGCTGTCCACCATGAAGATACAGCGACTGATCCAGCAACGTGTCTTCAGAAACTGCAATCCATGGCTGCCGACGGGATCCAGGTCTATGTTGGGCCCATGTCAAGCGCTGAGGTGAGGAACGTACTTCCCTATGCGGACACGAACAACCTCGTCCTCGTCAGCCAGTCATCAACGGCCGAGGACCTCGCAAACCGCACAAACTCATTTCTGTTCAGACTAGTGCCTACAGACTTCGCACAAAGTGAAGCAGTAGCACGCGTTGTTCTTGCTAGCGGATTCTCACACGCAATAGTCGTAGCTCGACATGATACATGGGGAGACGGGCTTAGTGCCGCGTTTGAGGCAAGATACCAACAGATCGGAGGGACCATAATCGACACCGTGACATACGCACCGGAGACAACCGACTTTTCGCCCCAACTTACACAAATCCAGTCGGACTATAACGCAGCAGTTTCGAAGTATGGGGCTAGCAAAGTAGCGATAGTGGCAGTGTCGTTCGAAGAACTCGCAGTCCTATACCAACAAGCCACGCCAAGTTACAAGAGTATCTTATCCGCAACCTGGTTTGGGACGGATGGAATAGCAGAAAGCTCAACGGTTGCTTCGTCGTCAGGAGCTATAGCCGCAGAAGTACACTCTTTCAGTACGATTTACGCCCCCACAAGAAGCGACAAAAACGCTGCATTCACCTCTGCTTTTGTCAACAAGACAGGCGGGCAACCTGACGCCTATGCGTACTCAGCGTATGACGCAACTTGGATTGCAGCACTTTCAATACTTGCCGTTGGCAAAAACAGTGGCGCCGCAATCCAGAAGGTATTCATCAACGTCGCCAACAACTATTATGGTGTATCCGGCTGGCCAGACCTGAATGCGAATGGTGACAGAAGTATTAGCGACTATGACATTTGGAGCGTGGTACCGAACCCCTCGACAAGCGGCGCCTACCAATGGGCATTGGCAGGAACTTGGATCGCTAGCACAGACAGTGTGTCTTGGGTAACTTCAACGTAACGCGGCGAACGAGGTATTTCTCATCTATTCCTTTCTTTTTGTTCGTGATGTATCCTGACCCCGATTCTCGAGGTTAGGGATCTAAAGAAAACATTCGGCAACCTAACGGCGTTAGATGATTTATCTCTAAATTTAGATGCTGAGAAAGTTACAATTCTAATCGGCCCAAACGGCTCAGGCAAAACGACTCTCATTAACGTCGTGAGTGGCTTCTACAAACCCGATAGCGGCAAAATCGTCTTTCAATCGAATGAAATTACCGACCTGCCTCCGCACAAAATCTACAAGCTCGGAATAGCTCGAACTTTTCAAATTCCATCATTATTCTGGAAGTTGACCGTGTTAGAGAATCTTCTCGTCGCCGAAAAAAATAATCCCGGCGAGTCATTTGCAAAAGCTATGTTCAAGAAAATGTGGGTGCGAGAAGAGGAGAATTCCGTTTCAAAAGCAGTCGGGGTACTTCGTCTCACCGGGTTGTCCGAGCAATGGGATAAGCCCGCATACCTGTTGAGTGGAGGCCAAATGAAGCTGCTGGAGATGGGGCGAGCACTGATGAGTGGAGCGAAGCTACTTATGCTCGACGAACCAGTGTCCGGCGTGAATCCCACACTCGCACACGAAATATTTGCACGCATCATAAAACTACGTGATACGTTAGGAATCACATTCCTGATCGTGGAACATCGCCTCGACATAGCTCTTGGCTATGTAGATCACGTACACGCAATGGCTTATGGTAAGCTAATAGCGTCCGGAGACGCAGAAAAAGTCATCAGTGATCCTAAAGTTGTAGAGGCCTATCTGGGAAAATAAGATGCTGATCGTTGAAAACTTGGTTGCAGGATACGGCAATCTGCAGATACTGGACGGAATTTCTCTTGAGGCAAAGCCTGGCGAAGTCACAGTCATTGTGGGCCCTAATGGATCTGGCAAAAGCACACTTTTGAAGAGCATATCCGGTTTAGCGACGATCTTTACTGGAAAAATCGGATTGGACGGACAAGACCTGACTCGTCGGCATCCGCATGACGTGGCAAAAATGGGAATTGCTTATTTGCCGCAGACCGAGAACGTCTTTACAAACCTCTCCGTTTCCGAGAACCTTCGCTTGGCAGCGTATACTGTCGAGAGCGAGCACGTCAAAGTTCGATCGAAAGAAATATTCGACGTGTTTCCGCAACTCTCGCATTACCTGAACTCAAAGGCCATGAACCTGAGCGGTGGTGAGCGCCAAATGTTGGCGATGGGGATGGCGTTGATAAGGAAACCCTCAGTTCTGATGTTCGACGAACCAACCGCCAATCTTTCTCCTAAACTCGCAGCAAGTGTATTGGCTACAATTCGAGATTTAGCTGACATGCGGCTCACATTACTTCTTGTGGAGCAGAACGCTCGCCGCACCTTGGAAATGGGAGACAAAGCGTACCTCTTGGTAAACGGAAAGAAAAACTTCGAGGGGTCAGCAAAGGATCTTCTTGAACACAAGGAAATCGGGAGACTTTACTTGGGAATCAAATCCGTTTAGAACTAATCCTTCGACATCCTTTATTAACTATAAACATGAACAATGGCACGGTCATAATGTCTAAGTACCTCAAGAAGGACGAGAGTCCTCACTCTATTCCTAAGCACAGACATTGCATAATATGTGCTACCCCAATTTCGTTCGACAAAGAATTCTGCGGTCCTAACTGCGAAGACCAATTCAAGAAAGCAGAACGTAAACGGAAATATACCTTCATAATAATTCTGTTGATGTTCCCGGCTCTATTCTTCATCTTGACGCTGCTGCGACGCTAAGATGTACGGGAAGCTTATCCTGCGCTTCCCACCACCTTTCCATCAAGAATCAAGAACACTCTACTGCTGACATCGCCGCGAAATTTGCTGTAACCAATGAAATTAGCGTTGCCAAAAAGAAGGCGTTTGAGTCGTTTACACTCGATATAGGAACGACAAGGACGCACCATATTTTCCATTGTGCTAAGCTTCGATTCATCATCTCCGTCTAAGCTGTAATCCCATGAATCTCTTCTCGACTCCATGGAACCTTGCGAACATCACTTTGGTGAATCATGAATTGAATTTGTGTTTCCACAGATTGGATGAAAAGAGTAGGATTCGCCACAAGTATTCTTGATCAACTCTTGCGCCTATCCAATAGGCTGATTGTTAACATCTGATTGTTAATACCCATCAATGCGAATGAGATTCAATGAATAGTTCGAGATTGATTTGAAAGGCCCAAATCCCAAGTTCAAGCAGCTTCCAGCTCGAGGTGAACGAACAACTGGGTTCGAACATTAATGTGACTGATATTGCTTCTATCATAGCCGGTCTCTTTTAGAGGAAAATAATATGTCCGTTAGTCGCCAAAAAGCACCTGCAGTGTCATTGACAAACAAGATGTTTTCCGGACAGAAAATAACAGAGCATCTATGGATGGTTCCACTAGCGTGCGGATTGGCCGGTTGGGAAATAGCGACCCGATTGAATCTATTTCCTGGTTCACATCTGCCTACATTTTCAAGCGTGCTCGCAGTGTTTTTTGTCTCTATCCAGGATCCCGCATTTCTACTGCGTATCGCGCATAGCTTCCTTACTTTGATCTGCGGGCTGGTTCTAGCTTTCTCGATCGCACTACCTACGGCGTTTGTGGCGGGCAGTAACAACGGATTCGACGGCACTATGACGCCGCTCGTAATGTTGTTCGGGGCGCTACCAGATCTCTCGTTCCTGCCTTTGCTGGTCTTGTGGTTTGGTGCCGGAAACGCGGCTGCGATAACAATGGCGACTGTTGCGGCTTTCTTCCCGATCTACTTCACGCTAAGAGAGGGCACGAGAAATATCCCTCGTGAATTATTTGAAGTAACATCAGTGTTCAAGGCAGATCGTTTCTCCACATTCACAAAAATGATCTTGCCTGCTCTTTCCCCTTACATGTTCAGCGGATTAAGGCTTGCATATGATTTTGATTGGGAAATAATAATCGCAGTCGAAATCGCAACTCGTATGACCGGTATCGGCAGCTTCATTCAAGGAACAGTTAGTACAGGTTCGATGGCTAATGGTTTTGCGGCGATCCTAGCGATTGCGCTTGTAGCAATTACTGTCGATCGAGTGTTCTTTAGATCATTGGAGTCATGGACAAGGAAGTGGGCATAATGGAAAGCCACGTAGAGTTAGACAATGTTACGAAATTCTATCAGTCACAAGAGAGGCCGCTGCACGCGCTTCATGAAGTAACCTTTGATGTTGATAGAGGAGAATTCGTGTGTATTGTTGGACCGAGCGGATGCGGCAAGTCTACATTACTGAAGATCATTGCCGGGCTCGACGAACCGAGCTCAGGAGAAGTGCGTTTCAAAGGGAAAATAGTCCAAGAACCACAGTCAAAGATCAGCATGGTATTCCAAGCATTTGGCCTCTTCCCTTGGAGAACAGTACTTGAAAATGTTGAGTACGGATTGGAAATGCAGAAAGCACCAAAAAATGAACGCCGTGATGTTTCGAAGAGATATCTCGAAATGGTAGGATTGTCCGGGTATGAACACATGTATCCTAAGCAGCTTTCCGGGGGCATGAAGCAACGTGTCGGAATAGCGCGAGCACTAGCAGTGGATCCGGAAGTTATACTGATGGATGAAGCGTTTAGTGCGATCGACGAAGTTACTGCAGAGGTTTTGCGGGAAGAGGTAACGACACTTCACAGGGAGACAGGAAAAACATTCGTACTTGTCACACACAACCTCTCAGAAGCTCTGGAACTAGCGGACAAAGTCGTGGTATTGTCATCGCGTCCAGCGAAAGTTAAGAAAGTGCTCCCAATCGCCTTGGAGCGCCCTAGAGATCGTGCGCACTCAACTTTCATTCATATGCATACCGACATACTACATCTTCTCAAGGAAGAACTTGAGAACACTCTGCTTCGCCATAAACTGCGGAATATGGATGAAGTCAAGAGTCTTCATAACATGGAGGCCGAGGATAGGCCTAAATGAGTAACCCGATCTGCGGTTACTTCACACTGTGACCGCATTTCGGACAGAAAGTTGCATGCCCGGGAGCTGAGGTGCCGCAGTTTGGACAAACCAATAAGGCTTGAGTTACCACTGGCACCGTAGACGAACTAGGTTTCGCAGTTGACAAATCCACTTCTTTCTTCAGGAGGATGACGTCTTCAACGGATTGCACGTCGTCCCATGAGACATCCAATTCTGACCTGTCCTTGGTGGTCACGCGAAAAGCAAGGCTTTTGTCTTGAAAGCTTACCGAAATATCTTTGACGTTCCCAACCACGACGGCCTTATTGTCGATTACTTGCATCCCAACGAACCGTTGACTCGGCACATGTTTACGCTCGGACATTTCAACCACTAAGACATCAAGCATGTTCGAATAAATCTCATTTGCGGTGGCTGATCATATTGAACGTGGGAGCGTACCCAAACTACATATCGTCAAAGTAAACGGGTATTCTTAGCGATTACAGAATGGTCCTATTCAAAACCGCAATCGTTGGCGTAGCGGTGCTGATTATTGGAATTTTGCTGCTGACCATTATTGGTCCGTATGTGACTGTAACCGTCCAAAATATACAAACCCGAGAAGTTGATCCACACGTCGAATTCCTGGTTGGAGACATGATTGACCGATCATATACCCTACCAAGTAACGTCCCTGTATTTGGCTCGGTATATGTCTCAGAGGCGCCTACCAATCAAACAACCGACATTCAATTCTCGATTTTCGACGCCGACAATTACCAGATATGGAGCTCAGGTGGTCAGGCAAATTCTCTTTTCTCAACAGACGGCCAAGGACAATTCAATTACACCTTCACAACCCCAAAGAGTGGCCTCTACTATTTCGTCTTCGACAATCGAGCGTCACTTTACAAAAAATATATCGTTTTCTCATTATCATACAACGAAGTCATAACGAGCCAAGAGCCTGACACTAGAATTCCATACTTGGCGTGGGCGTTCATAATTGTTGGCGGCTTAGTTGCAGCTGTCGCCTTAATTCGTAAGCCCGCTATCTCTTGGGCTTAGAAGTTACGTAAGATCTAATAGTCCTTCTCACCACCTAATCTTAACCATGAGCGGACTAACAAAAAGAATGATCTACGCTGACAGATACCTTTCAGCTATCCTTGGAGTTAACGAGGGTTCTCTTGTAAGTTACGCGGAGATCTCTAAAGGAATCCACGCATACATCAAGAAGAACGACCTCAAGAATCCTAAATCCGTAAAGACTCCGGAACCGTCCTCAACTGAGGAAGAAGTGACTGTGATCGCTCAGGCTTCGCCGTCGCCCGAAACGCCTACGCAGATAAGAGAGTGCAGAGACTGTGGCGAACCGATTCCAGCAGACGCGATATACTGCGACATGTGTGGGATAGAGCAGTGATGTTGCACTCGAAGTTGACAGATAGTATCTCTGTTTAAATACGCACACGTTACGCCTAACATACTTTTATCCTTCACAGAAAGTGACGACCCATGCCGTCGAGCAAAATCGGAATCCTAGGGTACGGAGTTTACGTACCCCTCAAGCGGATTAAGAGCGAGCTGATCGTCCGCGCTAGGGAGAGACGGCGAAAGGACCTACCGCAATTTCTAGACAAAGTTCGAAACGGACTACTTCTCCGCGAAAAATCCATAGCTTCACTAAGCGAGGATTCTATAACAATCGCAACTGAAGCCGCACTGAATGCAGTTACGATGTCCGGAATCAGCCCACTGAAAATTCAGACGGTTGCAGTTGGTTCAGAATCAAAACCATACGCCGTAGGCACGATCTCTAGACACGTGGCGTCATTTTTGGGTATAGGAAACCAAGTGTACGTGGCTGATCTTGAAGGTGCCTGTAATTCGGGAATGCAATCAACTGCATTCGTAGAAAGCCAAATCCTTAGCGGAAGAATTGAGTACGGTTTAGCAGTTGGAACTGATGTAGCTCAAGCTCCCGTTGGGGATCCATTAGAATACGCTTGCGGCGCTGGAGCAGGCGCATTCTTATTGGGTGCAGGAGACCCACTTGCCACTATCGTGGACACGGCAGCCTACTCCACCTTAACCCTTGATTTCTGGAGGAGGGATGGCGTAACCGTTCCTAGCCACTTCGGTAGGACAACCGTTGAAGCCTACATTAAACATGTTATAGGCAGCAATCGAAGGTCTCTTAACCAAACATCCAGACCTATCCCTCACCGATTTTGATTACATCACCTTCCACCAACCCTCGGGCTACATGCCCATGAAAACCTGTAAGACCCTATGCCAAGAGCAGATAGATACCCTAGACAATCCCGAACTTGCACAACGGATCAGATTAACTCCAGCCTACATCGAAGAAAAAATCAGGCCCTGGCTCCGCGTACTCGACACAGGAAATACCTATGCCGCATCAACACTGATCGCTACGTGTGACATATTGGACAATGCAAAACCTGGAGAGAACATACTGGCCGTCTCCTACGGATCAGGCGCATACACCATAGCAACATGGTTTCACGTTGAAGACGCAATCCGCACTCGAAGGGGAAGAGTCCCAACACGTGCGCGACTACCTCAAACGAAGACAAGACCTCGATATGGTCGCCTACGGCAGACTGATGCAACTTCGATACGGATCGATGAGGAAGAGACTCGCAGCACCAAGGATCATAGGTGAAATCGAACCTTACAATGGACAGATGTTGACATTCACTCTCTGTAACGGATGCGAACGAGTATTCTATCCGGCTCGCGACAGATGCCTCGAATTCGATTGCGAGGGACCAGTAGAACAGAGAACACTCCCAATCAATGCCAGGCTTCTGACCGCCAAGAAGCTTACTCTCAAAGATCGACTGATCTCAAACTTTCAGCTAATGAAACAAGGTAAAGTCCTCTTAGTGGACGCTCTAATAACTGAACTGACACCCGGAACTGAGCTAGAAAGCTCACTTAGAAGGATTGACGACGAAGGAAAGACAGGGCTCATACTATATGGGCCAGCTTATCGTCCAGCATTCAGAAGCAAAATACAACATGAACATAAAGAACCTCAAGTTTTAGCAAGTTAACCCAAATTTTCCGTAAGAAGGCCTCAATTCTCACAGCTAGAATCGTTGGCTTAATTTCGTTTACTTGCCCAGCAATTTAGGCAGACGTAAGAATATCGAATATTTCGGTAATGTCTAATTGTCACGCAGCGCCCGATATGTACACTGACAGGTAGGTCGGGAGGCAAAAGATCTTCTGCGGAATAGCGGGTTATGTCGGAGTCAACGATGATGCCCTCCTAAAAAACATGATAGCCGTTCTAAGGCATCGAGGTCCAGACGACACAGGCTCTATCTGGATGACGGAATTGGTCTTGCTAACGCTCGACTAAGCATCATAGATATTCAAGGTGGTCATCAGCCGCAACATAATGACGAGGGGACAGTTCATGTGACATACAATGGAGAGATCTATAATTTCCAATCATTTCGCGAAGAATTGGAGAAACTAGGACATAAATTCGTCACGAGGTCCGACACTGAGGTTATCGTTCACGGATACGAACAATACGGAGAGGATTTCGTACAAAGACTTAACGGGATGTTTGCAATTGCTCTATGGGACTCACGCGAAGCAAAGCTTCTGTTAGCACGCGACAGAATGGGAATCAAGCCGTTATACTACACGATTCAAGGACAACAACTCTTATTCGCGTCGGAACTCAAGGCGCTGCTGCAATCAAATGTTAAACGCGCCGTGGACCAGCAGGCGCTTTACGAGATACTCAACCTCGGATATATTCCAGGTAATCGCACCCTAATTCAAAATATTCACAAACTCCCACCTTCATGTATACTCCTCTTCAAGAATGCGCGAGCGAAAGTTTCGACATACTGGGAGATGCCGACACAACAACTCAACGCTGACCAAGGCCAACTAATACCTGCGCTTAAGACAGCACTACAGCGGAGCGTAGAGGACCAGTTGGTCGCTGACGTGCCCGTCGGATGCTTCCTATCAGGAGGACTGGACACCGCAACGATAACTGCATTCGCGTCGAAAGCCCTAACGCAGCCTCTAAAGACGTTTTGTATGGGCTTTGGGGAGGAATCGGACGAACTAAGAGACGCACGAATCATCGCAGAACATTTCGGAACAGACCATCACGAACTGACCGTCGACAGCTCTCAAGCCATGAAGCTTTACCCAAAAATGATCTGGCACATGGAAGCACCGAAATACAATCTCTATCCATGGTTCGTATGCGAACTTGTTCGCAAATATGTTACTGTCTGCTTAAGCGGAAACGGAGGAGATGAAATCTTTGGCGGATACATCGCCAGATATCAAAAAGCGCTGCGCATATCCTCGCTATCTCACAATGCTCTCTCGCCAATACTGAAGGCTGCGGGGTACCTAGTTCCAGCATTTAACGATCTCAGAACCGAGAACAAGCTTAGAGTACTCCGATTCTTGGGAGACGATGTACGCGAATATCTTGTACTAGCAGGAGTATTGCCAGACGCGATTAATCGTAGCCTATTCCTAGAAAATAGTTATTCCGAACCACACTCTTATTGAACAATACGCACCGTTCTTTGCGAACAAATCCAGTTTTCTTGACAACCTTCTCCGAACAGAGCTGAGGACTAAACTCGTTGATGATCTGCTATCTGTCGATGATTCGATGAGCATGGCACATTCACTTGAACTTAGGGTTCCAATGCTGGACAACAGGATCGTAGATCTGATGGTTACCGCTCCTTGGCAAGATAAGTTTCTTCCAGGCGTCTGCGGAAAACTTGCTCTGAGGAAAGCGATGAAAGACATTCTTCCGGAAGAGAGCTTAAGAAAGCCAAAATGGGGATTTAGCGTCGACGTATCAAGTTGGTACAAAGGTGAACTGGGAGAATTAGTGCGCCAAATTGTCCCAACTTCCGATATAATCGAACGATACTTCTCGAAAAAGGCCGTCGGACGATTAATTGATCGACCTTCGACACCCGAGAATAGACGATACCAAGTGTTGCTAGTGGCAGACTGCTGGGATTCCATTTCTGGCACAAGATTTTCATCGACAGCGATCACCCTGAAAAAGTGCGACTCGAGATCGACGCTCTGGTGCCTTAGATGCCCTTGAGATACTGGGTCATCGTAGTCGCAAGAAACGCCGCGAAGACCATCACAAATACTATCGAATCTCTGATCCACCAATCCATTCAGCCAACAAAGATCGTAGTAGTTGATGATGGTTCGACCGATGGTACTCACGAAATTCTATCTGCATATTCGCAGAAGTACCAACAGATCAAAGTCATAGATAGGCCAAACGAAGGATATGATATCAGACGTGTCCCAAAAAACATCAATCTCTCTCTGCAATCCAACATAGAGCTCGAGACCGACTACACAATGATAAGCGGAGACGACTGTGAATACCCGACTGACTATTGTGAATCAGTGATGGGGCTTATGGCCCAAAATCCGCGACTGGTAGTGGCTAGCGGGTATCCATCTCAATTCGGGCTTCGTACGTACGAACATACACCATCCGGAAGCGGGCGGATCATCAAGACAACATTTCTGAAGGAAATCGGATTCAAATTTCCAGTGAAGGCAGGATGGGAGGCATGGCTGCTCTACGAGGCTTTGCAAAGTGGATACCAAACAAAATTACTGAAAGGCATTTCGTACATACACGTTCGACCTAGAGGGGCAAAGCACGCGTTCACTTACTGGGGAGCGGCAATGTACACACTCGGATACCATCCGCTCTACGCTTTGGGAAGAATAACCAAAAACATGGCCAAGGGCCATTCTCTCAGGTCTTCTGTTGGGCTGTTGCGAGGATATCTGACTGCAAAAATAGGATCTTCAGACCCATTTCTAAGTCCGTTCGGACCTTCCTTCAGGAGATTCGTCCACCAGCAACAGAGTCGTGAAATTTCCAGTGTCATCTCTACGCGACTAAAAATTTTCTATTGATAACAGACATCGCCAGAATCATCGTCGCATATAATGATAAGTACTTCGAGTGCTCGAAAAAGGATAGACAATTAATGCAGAGTCACTCTCGAGTAATTCTACTCACCACCATGAATGAGATTACCGGTCTTCGTTCCATCTGGAACAACATACCGTTCGATCTCTTCAAACGTACCGTAGTCGTTGATGCACACTCGACAGATGGGACTCTGGACTTTCTTAAGAACAAACGTTGTGAGGTAATCTTTCAACATTCTCCGGGAAGAGGAAATGCCATTCGAGAAGCAATGAGCCAGATAACTGAAGATGTGGTTATTTTAATGGCTTCGGATGGCAACGACGATCCAAAATATATACCTGCTCTGCTGACGAAGATTGATGAAGGGTATGATGTTGTCTCCGGTTCGAGGTTCGCTCCAGGAGGAATGACTGATGACAGCGATGACCCATACCGAATAAGAAGACTCGGAAACAGGCTTTTCACTCTCCTCGTGAACGTTTTATGGAATGCACACTACAGCGATGCAGCTTACGGGTTGAGAGCCTTCAGGACTGACGCTTGGAATAGAATGAAAATGAATTCAAAGTGGAACGAGACTGAGTTCCTCATGAGTATTAGATCCGCCAAACTTGGATTACGAGTGCTCCAAATTCCTGTTATCGAAGGAAAACGAGCAGGAGGAGAAGTAAAAGCTAAGACGGTTTCAACAGGTTGGAGTTTATTGAAAGTAATAATGCGCGAACTAGTCACCTAGGAGCATTGTGGAGCTCACCTTCTTGGCGGAATCATCCTTCTGGCATGGCAAGAGAATTCTCATAACAGGAGGTAGCGGATTCCTTGGCTCACACTTAGTGAAGAATCTGATTGAAAATAGACGATTATCCGCTGAACAGATCGTCACAACGAGCAGTAGCAAGGATCTCAGGTCGTTGGAAAATTGTAGAGAGATCGTCAAGGGAAAAGATGTCATAATACATTTGGCGGCTAACGTAGGGGGAATAGGGTATAATCAAAGAAGCCCCGGTCCTCTATTCTTCGACAATCTACAAATGGGGTTGAACATGATTGAGGCTGCACCGCGAAGCGAAAACCGAGAAGTTTGTTCAAGCTGGAACTGTATGTTCCTATCCCAAGTTTGCACCAATCCCGTTCAAGGAAGATTCACTATGGGACGGATATCCGGAAGAAACCAACGCTCCATATGGAATCGCAAAAAAAGCGCTCTTGGTAATGGCGCAAGCCTATCGACAGCAATACTTGATGAACATCATTTACCTGCTGCCAGTCAATCTCTATGGGCCCGGAGATAATTTTGATTTGGAAAGCTCACACGTGATACCCGCTCTAATACGAAAATTCGTTGATGCCGTGCAAATGAATCAAACGAACGTACGTGTCTGGGGAACAGGCAAGGTTTCTCGAGAATTTCTTTACGTCGAAGACGCTGCCGAAGCAATTGCTCTGGCTGTTGAAAGATATAACAAACCCGAACCCGTAAACTTGGGAAGCGGAGACGAGATTACCATAAGCGCCCTTACGGAGCTAATTGCGAAATTGGTAGGCTTCAAGGGGCAGATTCTCTGGGATACCTCAAAACCTGATGGACAACCCCGCAGATGCCTAGATACTACGCGTGCGTTGCGCGAGTTCGGATTCAAGGCGACAACCTCTCTCACGGAGGGCCTTCAGAAGACTATCTCATGGTATAAGACCAAATATGTTGCAAATACGATGGCCTAATTCTAATAATGAAATTTGTTCACGAGCGGCATCTTCCATCCGAGGCCGAAAGCTTTCTTTGTTATCTTAATCGCTGGTGGTGCCTGGCGTCGCTTGTACTCAGCCCCTCGAATGCGGCGCAACGTGTCGTCAACTACCTGTACCGGATATCCCTTTTTGAGCAATTCTTCCCTAGAAAGGCGGTTTTCAATTACATCATCCACGAGCGGTGAAACAGTCGGATAATCAAAAGGGTCAAACTGATCTGGGCGCAGTTCTGCTGAAGGAATCTTCGTGAAGCAGCTCTTTGGTATGACTTCGCGCCCTGCATGTCGATTATAGTACGTAGCAAGAGCATATACCTCTGTCTTGCTCACGTCACCTATTACTTCTAGCCCGCCACTCATATCGCCATATAATGTAGCATACCCTAAAGCCAGCTCAGTCTTATTCCCAGTAGCTAGTACAAGATCTCCAAACTTGTTCGAGAGAGTCATTAGTATATTCCCCCTAATTCGTGATTGCAAGTTCTCTTCTGCAACATCGCGTTCCTTACCTTTGAAGTGTGGTCTAAGTTCCGCTTCGAACGTTTCGAAGACCGTTTCTATGGGGATGGACAAATATGTGATTCCGAGGTTCCTTGCAAGTGCTTCTGCGTCAAGTTTGCTGTGATCGCTAGAAAATCGAGACGGCATCGATACGCCAGTAACATTTTCGTTTCCAAGCGCTGTTGCAGCGATAACGCCAACCAGTGAAGAATCGATTCCCCCACTGAGCCCAATAAAGGCCCGGCTGAATCCTGTTTTTCGGAAATAATCTCTCACTCCAAGAACAAGAGCATTAAACATCTCTTCCTCGCGATAATAGCGAGGCTCAGTGATCTGCATATTACTGCTGGAATCATTATTGAAGTCGACTATGACCAGATCTTCTTGGAATTGTTTGCCTACTCCAATCAGATGTCCGTCGCGATCCACCGCCAGGCTTTCGCCATCAAACACCAATTCGTCTTGTCCTCCGACAAGATTAACGTAAACAATTGCGATTCGTAATCGCTTTGCTTTTGTCTTCAAGATCCGCAATCTAACATCGCGAATCTTGTCGTGAAACGGAGAAGCGTTGATGTTCACGACAATTCGAGCACCTCTTGCCTCCAATGCGTCAACAACCTTGACTCCGTATCCAACTTCCTCATCCCATATGTCCTCACAAATCGACGTCCCAAGGGAAATCTTTTCGTCACCAAGATCAATTGAAACTGGAATATTGTTGAATCCAGGTGTGAAGTATCTGTGCTCGTCAAAGACGTCGTATGTTGGTAGCAAAGTCTTGTAGGCTAAGTGCTTGATCGCACCGTTTCGAAGAACCGCCGCAGCGTTGTATAAGTTACAATCGTCGTAGTCTACGAACCCGACAATTGCGGTAATGTTCGGTAGTTCTTTTGCAATCTCGAGTACGCATTGCTTGTTAAGACGCACAAAGTCTTCTTGAGCAGGATGGCGATTCCCTGCAGGAGGTCTAACTTCACGAGGTGGAAGAAGATCAAGCGGAGGATAACCAGTAACAGCCATCTCTGGAAAAGCGACGATGTCCGCTCCTTTCTCTACGGCTCTCTTGCCGAATTCAATTATGCGTCTCTTGTTTCCTTCCAAATCCCCAACTGTAGCATTGATCTGAGCTATCGCAATTCGTGGCAAAGTGCGTCACTGCGACTAACTTTGATGGTGTTGAAAAGTGTTTGGAGCTCAGCAAAACGTTTGCTTCGGCAAATCACCGTATGACGGTGGAGATCCATGAAGTAAAGAATCCACGAATCAGCGTCAACCACAAATAGATTATGTAAGCCAAAAGTCGCGGATCGAATTCGCTAACGCTCTTACTGTAGGCAAACCAGTTTCGTAGGTTGTTGGGCAGGATTCGAAATGCTCTCATGAAATCTCCGGTCATCCCTATGCTCTGACCGGATCTGAAAAATGCGTACGCCATATCTGCATGTTTGTCATGGTAACATATCGGCCCGCGTTCATCAGCCGTCACCACATGCTTGCCTTGTGCTTTGACATACTTAGCATATAGCGTGTCCTCACCGGCATGCACGCCATCCAATAGCGCTTTACAGGAAAGTAGTAGCGCGCGTTTTACAAGTGTGTTACTAAATGCTTCTAGTCCGTAACGTTTCGCGTTATAATTAAAATATCTTTCATAGAAGTATGTGCGGCTTGGATAGCTGCTCTCACCAATTCCAACGACCATCCCATTTTCGTCTGCTATGTGTCTGCTCATTGCGATCCACCACGTTGGGTAAACGTAAACATCGGAGTCGACGAAAGCTATCCAGTCTGTGCAGCATTCTTCACCCTGCCTGTACCTCACTCGCCCTAGTAGTCCTTTTTCTGTGACTATTCTTGCGTCGAATTTGCGTGCGATATCGAGCGTCCTATCTGTCGACCCTCCGTCAACCACGACAAGGTGATTTACTGGAATGTTTTCTCTTATCGCTGAAAGGCAACGAGCGAGTGTTGCTTCATTATTTTTTGTTGCTACAGTCACATCGATTCTCGAGAGCATCTGCGACTTCTCATATCCACGCTGTGTTGAGTTGTCAGTGACGGTTGCCAATTGTTGTCGTAAGTTCATCGACCGTATCTTCGATCTTCTTTTTGTATTGGAGTCCAAGTTTCCTAGTTATTTTAGAAGAATCTACAGCGTAACTTCGTTTGTCCGTTATTTCGGCTACGATCTCAATATCGCATTGAGTCTTATTCTTAATTCGGTTGGCGAGATCAAGAATGGTCATGTTTTCTGAGCCAACGTTGTACACTCCAGACTCTCCTGTTATGGCGGCTGAAATTGCTGCGGCAGCATCCGAGACGTGCAGGAAGGGGCGGATTTGAGCGCCACCAAACACTGCTATTTTTCTATCAACAACGGCTCTCCGGACAAACTCGTTGACGACCAAATCGAATCGTATTCTAGGCGAATTTCCGTGCAGTGTAGCGAATCGGAGTACTACTCCCCCTGCGTCTATGACTGGTTTCTCGGACTGAAGTTTTGTGAGTCCGTACAAGCTGAGAGGGGATGGGTCTGTGTCTTCTGTTTGCAAGGAATTTGAGGCTCCGTACACTGAACATGTCGAAGCGAAAACCATCTTCTTATTCGACCGTGCGAATTCCTTCGCCAGTCTCTTTGTAGTTAGATAATTAGTCTCTACCGCTTTAGTCGGTTCCTTATTGCACGCCGCATCGCCGACTATTCCTGCCAAGTGGACTATTGCATCGTAAGTTCTGAACATGTCGGAATCTGCAGAATTCACGTCTGCATTTAACCATCGAACTGAAGAGGTAGGTGGTTGAATGTCTAAAACCTCAACCTCGTGTCGCTCGCTAGTTAACCTCGGAACAAGAATTGATCCAAGATAGCCTGATCCACCTGTAACCAGAATCCGCATCTTAGATTTCACCTTTGTAAAGGACTGCCAAGAACCGTTCTCCAACGTTCGTACGGGCTTGGATCCTCACCCATCTTGTTGATCATTTCTTGCCACTCTTTAGGCTTGAATCCCGTTTCATTACGGAATCGAGAACTATCAAGGCTTCTGTCAATCACCACATTATCGTCAGTGTCAATAGCGATGTTGGTCTTGAAAACGTCATTCATTATGCGGAGGAGATCATATTTCGTAATAGGATTGCTGGAGACATTGTAGACCCCTTCTAACTCGGGATGATTAACAATCACACTTTCAATAACGGTTGCTAAGGCTTGCGTCGTGAACCCAGTGTAAATTGCCTTCGTAAAACCTTTGACTCTTCCGCCTCGCTGGCTAAGGAACCATTCAACAAGTCCGAACGAACTGTTAAGCTCTCTTCCTATTATCGAAGTCCTCAGTGTGAGGCAACCGGATTTAGCAACTTCGCCAAGAAACTTCGTACGACCATACAAATCCTCCGCATCAGATACATCGTCTTCCGTATAGTTCCCCTTACGCCCGGAGAAAACGCAGTCTGTACTAATGTGTATGAGCCTAGCCCTTGCAACCTGGCACAGGATCGCCAATCTTTGTGGAAGCATTGAGTTTGTTTCAATTGCACCAAGAGTATCTTGAATTGCAGGTGACTGCTTGATAATTCCTATGCAATTAATCACGACGTCAGGATGCACTTTTTCAACCGCGTGAGTGATTGAATCAAACCGATATGCATCGACTCCGGCCAGTAGACGTTTCGGATCGAAGATGCCTAATTGAAAGAGGTTCGTATTTGCAGAACGCACTGTCGCCCATGTTTCGAACCGGTCTTTGTAAATTTGAGCGAGCTTATGCCCGAGCATTCCTGTGCCTCCCAATATCAGTACTCGCAATTCTTGTTACCCCTAGCGCTCAGTCACATTCCAGATATCCCAGTAACGACTATTGTATCGAAAATCATCCTGTTTACTTTCCTCTAGGGTCGAAGTTGAAAACACGATCAACACAGCGTCTTCGGTAAGTGTCATTACTCCATTCGCGTAACCTTCGGGGACATAGACAATCGCCGGTCGATTGGCGGAGAGAGTAAATCGATAAACTTTGCTCTCTTTGGATGGTTTTTCCCAATTGTCAATTTGTACCGCCCCGACAACTACCGATCCTCGGATGGGGAAGAAATATTTCGCTTCACGCTTGTGGGCATGCCACGCGCGGACGTAGCCGCGAACGTAATTTTTTATCCAATAAAAGCGTTTCACGCCATGAAAGTCGAAAGAGTTGACGAAGCCAATTTCGCCGCGATCATCGACAGCAATGTCGCCGTATTTGATTTCTGGTATCGGCACTGCTGATTCACAGAAGTCATGTTTCAAGTTTAATGATGTATTATAGGTTCCGCCGCAACTAACGTGCAACTTGAATAGGGAATGCACAGTTCGTTGTGGGACTATGGTATACTCGTTCAAGGTTCTGCATGCTGAGCATATCGGTGTAGGAGTAGTTTTGAGTCAAGCTCTGAACCGGTTGGGAGTGACTAGTCGGGTTATCTCCGGGGCCCCTCATCCATTCGGTTTTAAAGAGGATTACCTCTTACCTAGGCGCCGTCTAGGGAGCACTCACTTAGCGTACTACACGCGCTATCTCGATTGGCGACAGTACAGAAGCCAGTTTAATCTTCTTCATAGCCACAATGATGTCGCCTATCCACGTTACGTATACGAAATTATGGAAAAATCGAATTGTGCAGCATTATCATAATCCGAACGGGAAGATACCTCTCTATCGGGAAGTGCCAGCACTCGTTTCAATGCCAAATATGCTTGATCGCGTTGCGGATGGAAATTTTGTTCCAATACCCGTCGATACCGATACTTTCAAGCCAACTCGTAAACGTCAGACGGACCTGGTAAGAGTGGGTTACAGCGATCAGCACACTGATCCCAACAAGCGTCAATATCTCGCAATTTCCGAGATCAAGGACGCCATATCTAGACTTGATGGAAAAGCCGTCGGAGTTCCATTGAACCACATTATCAGCCACCAGGAAATTCCGAACTACTACGGGACATTGGACCTGTGGGTGGATCGAGTGGGTTTAGGGTTCTACGGATTCGGAGCAGTGGAAGCCGCAGCTTGCGGCGTACCCATCATAACTGATATCAGAGAAAGTGATCTAAAATTTGTGAAAGATTGTCCATTCGTTAACATTCATTCACGCGCAGAGATTCAGTCTGCAGTCGAAAAGCTTGTCAACGATAAATCTTCTCGGGAATTGTTGGCCGCTAAATCTAGAGAGTTTATCAGTCAACACTCATGATTCGTTGAAGGTAGCTGAGCGGTGTATTCAGATCTATCAGGACGAGTTCGGCTCATGAACGATTAAACTGGGCCTGCAGATTTGATTACGCCGTTAGAGATGAGTACTCTGTTCGAATGTACTTGCGAATTCCCATGGTACCCGTTCTCGCGGGATGTCCTTTACTTTTCTCCGTTGAACTCAACTTCCAATCCACTAAGCAATGCCTCACTCAACATGCGAGGTAGTCCGTCCTCAGTTGTCATGCGTATGAGTTTGCGATGCCGTTTATAGAACGCCGGCATGTCTGCTCTGTCAACGTAGGGAACCACCTGTACGTTCCGAAGCTCGACATGATATCGCGCAGGGTGGGTGACATTTCCGAGAATTGTAATCTGCTCATTCGGATGTTGTTTCGCGTAGTCTGTAATCCATGATATGCGATAGATCTCAGCGTTGCGAGCGCCTCCTGGGCAGTAGTACAGGATGTCGCGATCAGGTTGAATTCTGAGTTGCGATGACTGAAATTCGGAGGAAGCGATTGGGAAGGGAAGTACGAATCCCTCGCGCCGAACCATATTCTTGAGATGTGGTGATACGTAGAGTATGATATCGGTCAGCCGTAGCACAATCCGCCAGTAGAATCGGCGCAGGATGGATTTCTCGCGTGCCATCCAGTACGCATCGCTACCGACGAAGTGAATCACCGTCTTCTTTCTGAGAAGTTTACCGACGATAATGTAGCGACTGCATGATTGCAAGTAAATTCCGTACACTAAGTCAAACTTTCTAATTCGGAATGGATTCGGGCGACGAATGCTGTCTGTCCATGCAGCTTGGAATCCGTTCGCGTTCAGCACCTCAGCGACCATGTCGGCGTTCGGGGAGCCCGCTCCTACCACGAGAATTCTGAGGTTTTTTCGCAGCATATGTGCTGCTAGTGGGCACACGTATAATAGACCCTCTATCGTACTTTCACGGCGGACTGCAATGCCTGGAACTTCAAGCTATCTAACCCGAGCCTGGTACTATTTCAGAATCGGTTACTCAACGTATCTCACATTCATATTGGGTTATGTTTCAACTCTCATCACTGTGTATTACTTGGCCATCAAGAATATTCCTTCATTGCTTCATATTTTTCCAGAATTTACACCGTTCGTTGTACTAGGCACCATCATAGGAGCACCGTTCTCAATTATTATTGGCTGGTTTCATCTCAAGCGGACCACTTCTTACAGTGCCGAAGCGGATATAACAGTGGAATCAAACCCGTACTCCTACAGGCTGATTCCGGGTAAAGAGGCAGAAGCATTCGCTCCGAGTTACCTAGAACTGCTCATTCTGGTCAAGAAGCTCCTTGAAGCGCAGAAGCTACTCACCGAGGAAGATCAGAAGCGCATCACAACCGTAGAGAGCAAACTACGCGCTCTCATAGATGGCGACATGGTTGGGAGCCCGAGGAGGCAAGCGCTCAGAGACTACACTTGATCTAAGGACGTCTCGGTGCCTAACCGGCTTCTTTGTGAAGCAACGATTCGACCTGCTTCGAAATCGTTTCCCAATCGAATCTCTCTGATACCCAATGTCTTCCATAATCTCCAAGCCTCCGGTTGAGTTTACTGTCTGTAGTCACTTGCCTGATTTTGTCAACCCAGTCGTCAGTACGGCCGTTTTCGATGGTCCAGCCAGATTGACCTTCCACTACGATTTCGGGGACGCCACCTATACGACTCGCTATGACTGGCTTGCAAAGCAATGATGCTTCAAGGACGGTGGTTGGGCAGCAGTCGAGCCCTGACGCGAGGACATAGCAGTCTGCTGCCGTAAGCATCCTGCACACCTCCCTCACGTTGTCTACTCCTTTGATGTAGTGAACATTTGATAGTGACGCAAATTGTTCCTTCACAAGTGGCAAGAAGGTTTGTTTGACGTTTTCTCCTTCCGCAATATAGAATTGAACTTCAGGTATCTTTTCTATGACCGTTGAGAAGCTCAATAGGCCTGCAACTTTGGGGTAGACTGTGTGATTTTGGATTATTGCAATAGCAGGGTGTTGAAGCTCTAATCCAGATTCGGATTGGTATTGGTTTGTGTCTATTCCTTGGTATACGACTTCTGTCCTCTTGCTAGGTGTATAATGTTTCACTATGCGCTCTAGCCATTTACAGATCGGTGTAACTTTCCTGGCAAGAATAATTGAAGCCCAGTGGTATGCGTAGCTTTGCGAAGAGAGTGCTCGTTGCTTCCAGTTGGCGCATATGAACCACTCCAAATATTCACGCCACCAATCTCCTCTCAGATGGACAATTAGTGGTGGTCGCCTTCCACGTAAGCACGAGTACGCTTTGTATTGTGCTCCATACAGTGGACTGTCAGAGTACACGATGTCCGGATCGAAGGTATTCATGACTTTGCTCACGGATCGATCTGTTACTGATGGAAGTATGCGGCCGATGAGTTTCTCTCGCACCGTCATACTCCTCCCCACCAGGGAACTGTACGGATAAGATGGCGTTATCAATTCCCAAGTGACGTTCGATGAGAAATGCTCCGCCATTTTTTGGATCATGTGCGCCTTAAAAGGTGCTGCTAGGAAGAGGACGCGTACCAAGTCTCAAACCTAAATCAGAAAGCCAAACTTCAGTTTAACCAATTGCTGTCTCCTGCAACTACGTATTTGATTCCAGGAGAATTCCAATCGAAATGCTTCCATGTTTCCTCCAGATTGTCGATTACCAATTTGCAATTTGATAGGTGTTTTTTCAGAATCGGTTCAGGTATTGCTTTGTAGATTCGATGACCCGCCACGATAATGACGCAATCAAATTCTGATAGACCTGCTGGAAAAGTGAAGTTGTCTGCTCCAGTCAATTTCGTAATTTCTGCATCCGTGAAGTATGGATCATTGATTTTTGTCTGGATTTTGCGCTCTTTCAGATGTTTCGCGATTCCGATAGTGGGACTTAACACGGATACCTTGAGATCCCCTTTGTAGGAGAGGCCGAGGATTCCGACATTCTTGAAGCCTTTGTCCGCAATATGATCGGCGATTAGTTTGGGTAGAAGGGTGTCTGCGGTGACTGTGTCCCTCAAAATAGTAAGTTGCTCAGGCTTTTCAGCTCCCTCAAGTACGTACTTGGAACTCAAGGGAATGCAGTATCCGCCTGTTCCAAAGCTTGGATGGTAGGTTCCAACATTCCACTTCGTGCCTACTAATCGCAACACCTCCGTCATGTTTAGGTTCGGATACGCGAGGCTCAGCTGATTTGCTAGTGTGATCTCTACATGTCTGAAGGCGTTCTCGACACTCTTGACTATCTCAGCGTGCCGATGATCAGGGGCTGGCACTAGCTTTTCGCAGACGATGCTAAGGACGTCAATCATGAGTTGGGTTGTCTCGGGTGTAGTGCCGCCCACGATTCGAGGAATTGTGCGTAGATTCTTTTCGGGACTGATGAACCAATCTCGTCGCGGAGCGACGCCGACGTGTATGTCTTGCCCTACTCTGAGACCCTGTTTTTCGAGTATAGGTATGACTAGACCATCCGTTTTCTTTGGAGTCAATGTCGACTCAATTATGATGAGAGGTGGTTCATTCTTACTTTTAAAATTGGAAGCCATTTTCGTAATAACGTCCTCCAACGCTCCATCCCATGGTTCAGCTCCCTTCTCAGTTGGGATGGCGATCATGTGAACCGGATATTCGGTTGTAATGATGGATTTCCAATCAGTGGTTGCTTTCAACGTGCCTGAATCGATGAGATACTTAGTGTCGAATCCGAGCCAGTATTCCATGTTCGGTACGGGTATCTTTCCCGAGTTTATTGTTGAGACTACTGATTCTGAAATATCGGTGCCCATACACATTACTCCCTGCGAGGCAAAATTCGCAAGCGTCGAATATCCAATGTATCCAGTACCCCACACCGCGAGCTTACGTTGGCCCGAAAGCAGTTGTTTTCGCATCGAATCCATCATTAAGCACCTCGACTTTCATACCTAAACCAAAGCAACAAATAACCTAATCTTTCCCTTTCGCTCGAGACTCTAACCAGTTTAGAAGCTCAGCTAATCCATTTTCAAGTTTGATCGCAGGTTTGAATTTCAGACGTGTTCGGGCCATCGATATGTCTGCGCAGCTAGCCGTGATATCTCCAGGCCGCTTCGTTTTGTGGATTGGATGAATGTCATGTCGAGCAGAGATCCGCGCAATCAAGCTATAGAGTTGATTGATCGATGTTGGGCGACTCGTGCCTATGTTGAAGGTTTCGCCGATGCCTTTGTGGCTCTGAAGTGCCAACAGGTTGGCATTCACTACATCGGTCACATGGGTGAAATCATGCGTCTGTCGCCCATCTCCGTAAATAATTGGGGATCGGCCATCGGTCAATGCTTTAGCGAATATGGCTATTACTCCGCTGTACGGGTTTGAACTCTGTCGTATGCCGAAAACGTTGAAGTACCTTAGTGAGATCGTGGGGAGATCGAATGCCCGAGAGAACGCCTGGCAATATTTTTCTCCTGCGAGTTTAGAGACGCCGTACGGTGTGATCGGAGTGGTAGGTTCGTTCTCTCTCATCCGTTTTCGTTGAAGTTGCCCGTAAACTGATGAAGATGAAGCATAGACGATTCTCTGCACGTCTTCTTGTTGGCCTGCCCTGAGAACGTTCAAAGTTCCATTAACGTTGACGGCGTTCGTCAATTCCGGATTCGTCATGGAAACGTACGGACTGACTTGAGCAGCCAGATGGATAATCCCATCAACCCTCCTAGCAATCTTGGCCAATAAACGAAAATTCGTGATTCCGCCTCGCACAAGGTGGAGCCTCCTGTCGTTTCTCCAGCGCGAGAGGTTATGCGATGCCCCTGTAGAAAAGTTATCCAACACCCAAGTTTCAACGGCAGCGTCCAATAGAGCATCTGAGGTGTGGCTTCCAATGAAGCCGGCTCCTCCAGTTACCAGAACACGATCATGGGAAATTTTCATGATGACGTAGCTCCAGATAGTTGCATATATCGTCGAACGTTAGTATGGCCCTCTACAAGACATCTACGGTGCAACATACGGATTCCATGGTAAAGAGAGGAATCTCATGGTGATTAGATTCATCTCAATAATAAAAACCACAACACAGAGTATCGTTAGAATGGTTGCCAATTTCTCTGAATGACCATTTTTTCTGATAAGGAAAGTAGCAACTTGGTTTGCCAACCATATCACCCCAAGGGAAGCAATCGGTAGCATTCCTGGGAACATCGTGAAAGTATACCTAAAATCTGTTCCTGCTCCGACCACCGCCAGACCCAAAGTAACTATCGCAGGACCAAGCAGCGAAGCTGCGAAAGCTGGTAATTTTGTTCTTCGTTTGAGAATAGATGCCCCGCCAACTACAGCCAGCAGTAAAATTTCCGGTCGAAAGGCATCTCGGATCGTTCGAATCCATGTCCAGAGTCGTAACGTTAAAGGCGCGTTCTGAGATTCGAATGACGCGTTTTGCGAGGCATTAAGTACATTGTACGATAACCAGCTGTTGTAGCTGATCCCGACTACCGTGCTCCACGCGAAAGCTATCGCTACCACTATGAGCGTCATGAGGACGACTCGGCGCCATGATCCTTTTGCAAGCAAGACCCAAATAACGAGAGTGACGATCACGCTCGCCGCGAACTCTCTTGAGAGGACACCTAAAGCTACAACGAGCGAACTCGCAATGACCTTTACATACGCCGCTCGACCCAAATCGAGTTTTAGAATGAGATATGTTCCAAGCAATACGAAAAAGTAGCCTGACATATCCGTCAAGACTGCTCCACCGTAGAGCAAGATTGGAATCGAGGCGGTGAAAAATGAAGACGCTACGAATGCTGCATCGGTTCGTTCAGTCAGCAGTTCAGTTAACTTAAACATTAGGAGAGATGACGCGAACCAGAGCGCGAGGTTGAAGAATGCAAATGATGCTTCAATACCAATAACATGGTTTAGCAAAGAAGCGACAAATGGCACCACGGGCCGTAGCAATCGGAAGTACGCATTTCCCAGTTCGGCTCGGCTAACCTCACCTTCAAAGAATAGTGCTGTCTTGATGTAGCTAGCGGAATCAGGGTACATTTGACCGATGTGAGTAAAGGCCTCGAGGGCGGTTATTATGCCGACTGCCGCTAGAGCTTCCCGCTTGCCCAGATGCATAGTCTAACCGTCGAGCAGCAGTTCGAACGTGCTCATCATATAAGTATGCGTCTCCGCTCGAAACGCTTCGATGAAGTGCTCACAAGATGTGAGTGACGCCAGACTATTTCGTGTGAAGGTTTACGAGCTTCGATACCACGATACCGCTCCTTTGAACGGCGCTTTGAATTTGACTTTGTTTTTCCTTATCCAATCCACAGCCTGCGTCAGTCCGTCTTCAAGCTGCACCTCGGGTTTCCATCCAAGCAAATTTCGAGCCTTTGAGTTATTGCAGATCAACCTGTCAACGTCGTAAGGACGTATTCTTGACTTATCTCTATCAAGGACGAATTTTGTTTTGATGATTTTCGCAATAAGCGCCGCAAGGTCCTGGATCTTCGTTTCTGTTCCTGAACCAATGTTGATCACTTCTCCTACCGCTCGATCGGTTAGTGATGCGAGTATAATTGCTCTGGCTGTATCCTCAACGAATGTAAAGTCTCGTGAACTTTCCACATTCCCCAACTTAAGATGACCTCTCCCTTCTAGGAGTTGTATTGCGATCTCAGGGATGATGTAGGGCTGCGTGATTCTTGGCCCGTAACTGTTGAAAGGTCTAAGAATTACGACAGGGAAATCCTGTTCCTTATGCAGCGTGAAAACGGCTCGATCGGCTGCAAGTTTGCTGACCGCGTAGGTGGAGTGAGGTTGCGTTGGATGATCTTCATCCATCGGGATCCTTTGCGCAGTCCCGTAAACCTCGGATGAAGAAATATAGACAAAACGTTTCACCGATTCAGAATGAATAGCCTTCCACAGCAAATTCAATGTTCCTTCAACGTTCACTCTGAAGAATTCCTGCGGATTGAGATATGAGTCTGGTATGAACGGCAAGGCCGCCAGGTGATAGACGATCTCCTGATCGCTCACACACCGTGATATTGTTCGCTTATCACAGATGTCTGCTCTAACAACGCGAACGGGCAAACCTTCGAGGTATTGCTTTTTCCCTGAAGTGAGGTTGTCTAGTACGGTGACTCGTGCGCCGCCACGCACCAACTGCCTCGTAACTTCAGAACCTATGAATCCAGCACCACCAGTGACTAGAACTCTAGCGTCCTTGAGCTTCTCCTGCAACATTGTAGCCGCAGCGCGTCATCTGTTCTCTACTATTTATATGACGCTAGACTTCCACTCGAATCGTTGGATAGCAATAGCTAGCTGGCGTTGCGTTGCAGAAGACAAATAATCAAAAACTGATCATTCCAACGAAAGAAACACTTAGCCAGCTCAGATCGTTCGACAAGGAAAAGTACGCCGATGCACTTTGGGCCTATGTTGACGGGTCATACATAGTGAAGCGGCTTTATCTCAAGCGGCTCTCGACCGTGCTGTCGCTGCTTCGGCATGTGCCCTCTACAAGAATAGTCGAGATCGGAGCGGGTTCTGGAATTCTCATGTGCTCACTGAAATCTATCACGGACTACGTAGTTGGCGTGGATCTGAATGATCATCTTTCAGCCGTTCGAAAAATAATGATGACTCAACAAGGTTTAGACTTGGATTTCGTGCGAGCTGATGTGAAGCACTTGCCATTTAAGCCGAGTTCAGTCGATTTAATAGTTGGTGTAAGCGTGCTAGAACACGTACCCTCGGGTTCTCTGCCGGATGTCATGATCGAAATCAATACGGCCCTGAATTCGTCAGGTCATTTCGCTCTTGGGTACCCCATTGAAAGTCCACTTGTTAGGACGTTCTTCAATTCTGTTGAGTTCAATTTTAGCGCAGAACATTGCTCAAAAGCAACTCAAATCCGAAAAGCTGTCAAGGGATGCTTTAAGCGTCTTCTCAAATCGAAGCGTCTTCCGTTTGGCGGGATGCCTGACTGTCTCTCCTTTTACGAAACCGTCCTAGTTTCAAAGAGCGAACAATTCAATTAAATCTCTACAGTGAATGTGAAGAACGAGAAACCCTTAGCTCGTTTCATTCGCAATCTGATAGATCGTAATGCTAGTGTAAGTTGAGTTCATTTGTTCAACTTGGGAAAACGACATGCCATCTAAGTAGACAACTTGTGGCGTACCTGCTGGAATAGATGCAACCGGTCTAAGGCGACCCTGGATTACCAGACTATGAACTTCGCTCTCACTCAGGTAGCCACGAAGGAACGCAGTATAATCGACAACCAAGTATCCTTGGGATGGAAGATTTGTTGAATTTACTGACGTCAACACTACAGGATGATAGAAATCGATAACCGGTTTCGACAAAGCATAGACAGTCGAACCGTTCGTAACCGCATTCAAAATCATTCCTGCCTGACGGTAACCCGAGTGATTATCTGACACTGCCTGGAACGTAGGCAGCACTGCTAACGCCAGAATCAGAAACACGATAGACAAATGAAGCAGACGCCCGAAGTTCACGGAACTTCTCGGAGATCCAACGACTTCCTCTAACCATATCCACGATTTTTCTTATGCCGATAGCTGAAACCAACGCCAGAGGTGGAAGCACGGGAACCATCGCTCTCTGAAAAGTGCCAGGGATACATGAGAATGCAAGAAACAAAACGACAAACCAGAAACTCGCAAATAGTTCAGGATCTTCACGAATATTTCTTCTCAACAGCCCTACAACCGCAAAAATAAGTACGGGAATAGAAGCCCATGTCGCCAAGACTTGTATGTAGAAGAGACCGCCTGAAAACGGGCTGAGCCCAATCTGTCCTGAGTGCGAAGTTAGGACAACTGATCTGAATTTGAGAAATCCTGCCAGTAGGGTTCTGGGCGACAACAAGTGAATAATCTGACGACTAAAGAAATGTCTTGATATCCCAGTCGGCAGCCCTAAAACGTAAAACCAAACCAAAAAGCCAACTGCCACTGGTACTGCCATCAGTACCAACGCCTTAGCATTTCCTACGAACGCATTGAATCGTTCCTTTGGCCTACCACCGGATAGTGTAATCACGGCAGCGTACAGCGCGGGTACTAACAATGCCATGAACCCATTATATTTAATTCCGGTACACACCGCGATAAGTATTCCCGCAAAGAGAGTATCTCTACGTTTTCCGAATTTTAACGCACGGTAACCCGATAAGACTGCTGCAGAGAAGAAGAATGTGAAGGGTACATCGGTCATAGCAAACCTAGCGTAGTACAGAAAAAGTGGCATGACTGACAGTAATAATGGAGCGACTATGCCTACTCCAAACCCGAAAATTTTCACACCCACATACGTCATCAGTGCGACCGTAAGGACAGCGAATATTCCAGATGCTGCTATGGCCACATAATCATGCAGGCCGAAGAATCTCCAGAACAACGATATAACTAATGGAAAACCAGGAGGTTCATAAATTTGAAACCAACCTCCCTGTACGCCCAGGAACCATTTAGCGCCCTCCGTATAGTAATATTCATCCCAGACACTGAGACCGAGATCCTGAATGTTCCAGAACACGAGACACGTCGATATCATAGTGGGAAGGCAAAGCAGGAAGAGTCTGGTCTTTGATTGTCCTTGATTTTGCAAGAGAGATCGCTATGATTGGCTTATACTTGGTTAGATGCGTATTGAACTTGCGAGCTTTAATTTGTCTGGTTGCACTATCGAGCAGTGGTTCTGGGTTCCACAGTTTTCTGTGACAGCTGTGATAGCTCCACAAGGAGGTATTCTTGCTTCATCGATGCGTACGGTGTCGATGAAGAATTCCATAGCCTAGCCATATTGGTCGTCAGTCCAGAATCGTATATAACGATTATCGCGCCATGACTAAATATGAGCGTATTATTTCGCATATCAAGCGGAACTGTTCATGTCAGACACGCATTCCTTCGTCAACGAGTTTCTCGGAGCTGTTAAGTCGTCATGCGATAAGATTTCTAGCGAAGCGATTGAGTCCGCCGTGGATGAGTTATTTTCGGCGTGGAAGGGAGGAAAGAAAGTGTTCGTAATTGGAAACGGCGGATCTGCGTCTACTGCAACCCACCTTGCCTGTGACTTAGCAAAGAATGTGGGGAGCCCTGGCGTGAGAGCCTTATCGTTAAATGACAATATTCCACTCGTTAGTGCGCTTACAAATGACAACGGGTTCGATAATGTCTTTTCGGAACAACTGAACGTGTGGCTTGAGAAGGGTGACGTACTCATAGCAATAAGTGTCCATGGCGGAAGCGGTAGGGACAAGGCGGGTGCGTGGTCACAGAACCTCATCAAGGCTATCACCACCGCCAAATCACGCGGCGCAACGACCATTGGCATTACGGGATTTGATGGTGGCCTCATGAAGGATCTAGTTGACGTTTGGGTTAATGTCCCTTCTAATGATACGTTTCAAGTGGAGGCTCTTCATGTCGTGGTACATCACGCGCTATGTGGTGCGCTGAAAGAGCGAATTGAACGATTAAACTAGCCGAGCGTTGAGTTTATCTCTTCCGCGTCCTGGATCTTCGCCGAATTTTATTTGCCTCTGCGAATAATTGTGGATTACCGATATCTAGAACATGGCTTGTGAATGGATAGCCGTAAACTGGCTCCCTCTTGTGTAGCCAAGCTATGAAGCGCCCCGGTTCATCCGGCTTGTTACCTTCTGCAAGGTACTGATCTAGCTGATCGAGCGTTCGATATGGTAGTATGTAGGCCAGTGCACCGAGTTTTCCTTTCATGGAACGCTTCGGTTTTTCGATAAATTTCTTAATTTGCTTGTTGCTGTCGATGACTGCTACCGATCCGGCTTGGAGTTGCTTCTTGTCGACAGGTTCGAATAACCCCACGACTGGCTTATTGATTCCATGGTAGAAGGAGATCATTGGTGCAAGGTTCGACGTGATGATGTTGTCCCCTGCTAAGATTAGGTAGTCATCGGGTGGCAAGGACTTTAGAAGCTCTGCTAGTGCGCGGACTGCTCCCAGTTTATTCTCTTCTGAAGAGGACTTCTCAGCGAAGATGCGGATATTTTGACTCTTGCTTTGTGTGAGCCACGATTGAAATTGTTCACGAAACCGCTCATTCGTTGAGACGATAACCTCTTGGACACCTGACTCGCGAGTATTGTCGATAATGCGTTCTATTATCGGCTTGCCACGGACAGTAAGAAGCGGTTTAGGGATATCTTTCGTTAGAGGCCACATTCTCTTGGCGTATCCACCTGCCATAATTATTGCCTTCAATCATATTCCCCAAGATTGCTAGCGATATGTCACGTACGCAAGTTTGAGGAATTCTTCCGAGTACATTCTGCTCTGCCACGCCGTTACCATACGGAGGTAGTTCGCGCCGATCTTTTTTGGTGGATTTGTCGCCCACCGGAATTTCGAAAACTCATATCCATCGACCTGAGGCTGGCCCGAAACATTTCTAGCAACAAGTGAAATCACAATATCTGACCGATTAGGAAAATTCACAGGATATACACCGTTGAGGTAGAGGTTTTCGAAATGGAGTCCATATTCATCAGCGATTCTGTGGGCACACTGATGAAGGTTCTCTCCTCGGAGCACTCTTCCTCCAACTAATGCCCACACGTTCGCGTACGGTTTTATCAAACGAAAGCCGTAGAGTATCGAGTGATCTGGGCGTTGAAAGATCATGTCGACGCATGCTATCGGCATCGTCCTGAGTACATCGTTCCAGAGTTTTTTCGGCAACCATTTCTTTTTTGGGATCTGTTTATCAGAAAAGCTCAATTGGGCAGTCTCGTGATTGTTTGGGGTCAACGCGGCGAGTAGGTTACTACCATATGGTGCTTATGCCACTTCAAACTGCATATCGCGTTTCTCGTAAGTTGTTCTTGATCTGATCATGTCTGCGAGAAGGCCGATTGCCAACAGCTGTATCCCTACCATCACACTCATGGCTGACAGTATTGCTGTTATGAAGTGCTTCTCTGTTCCCGTAGTTAGCCATTCTATGGCAACGCCTGTCCCTGCGAGAATTCCTATGAGGACAAAGACTCCGGCAAACGTTCCGAATAGCAACATTGGTTCGGCATCTCTCATCATTCTAAGTAGAACTGCTAAATTAGCGAGCCCTCCTTTTACTATTCCAAGTTTCGTCTTCCCTAGCCTATTTCGGTAAGTAACCGGTATCTCTTGGATCACCAAATCCATCTCGACGGCTCTCTTGAGAAGTTCCGTATTAATGGCCCAGCCTTGGGTTTTGAGGTTTGTTCCACGAATTAGAGATGGCGGAATGCAAACATTCCAGTCTGCGAGTCGTGTAGAGGAATTCTCAGAAGGCTCCGAGTCATCCATGATATTACCCAGTTGCCGAACTTGTTTGGGTAATTCATTGCCTCCTTTGTTTCAGGTACTCTTTTTCCGGTGACGTAGTCGGCCTCTCCGCGAAGGATGCAATCGATTAACTTGGGCGCGTCTTTAATTGCGTAACTTCCGTCAGCATCTAAGGCAAGAAAAATAGAAGCGTTCAACTTGAGCAGGCCGTACAGGAAGCCTGTGTTCAAGGCGCCTCCGTACCCAGGCCTCCTTTGGTACACTACTGTGGCGCCGCTTTTCTTCGCTAACTCGACGGTCCTGTCTGTTGAGTGTCCATCGACAACGACGATCTGGTAATCATAATTATGAAGAGTTGTCTTCAGCTCATCGATGGTGCTGCCAATTCCTGCTTCTTCATTAAGTGCCGGCATAACAACAACTATTTTCGCTCTCTCCATGTGAGATGCCCCCTAGATGGAAACGACGGTCCCGGTTCTATTTGACTCATAGGCTGCTTGTACTAATCGCATGGCCTGTAGTCCGTCTTTCGCTGAACCAAGAGGTTCGTGACCTTTTTTGATGGCGTTTTCGAACTCTTCCCATTCATTTTTCCAAGATTCGTCTGGTCCGCGATATTCTATAATTTCCTCTGCGAATGGTTCATTGGGGTTGCGTTTCCCTAGCACGGCCCGTTCTACGCCGTAAGAGCCTCCTAGGCCTTCGATCGATACATAGCCTTCATGCCCAGTTAGCTCGAAGGAAAATGTGTTTTTCCAGATCATCAGACTGGTATACAGGTCGGCAGATTTTCCATCACGTGATCTTAGCAGAACAAATGCATTGTCTTCTAGTGGATCAATTTTCCAATACTTTGTGCTTGTGAAAGCGCTTACCTCAGTGAAGTCCCCTAGAAACCATCGGAATAAATCGATGGCATGGATGCCCTGTTCCATGAATTGGCCACCTCCTACTAGTTTTGGGTTTGCGCGCCACTCATTTTCATATCCAATTCTCCCACAAATCCCATACTTGCAACGAGCGAAATCTAATTGACCGATCAGTCCGCTATCGACCCATCTTCTCGCTTGAAGTATTGCGGGGTGATGGCGATGATTAAATCCGCATTTCAATACCTTGCCTGTCTGTTTAGCCTTCTCGATCATGGATTCTGCTTCATCGACGTTCGTGCTAGAGGTTTCTCGCACAGTACGTGCTTTCCAGCCTCCATAGCGGCTATTGATATTTCGGAGTGAAGGTGTGGCGGAGTGCATACAATTATTGCTTCGATTTTTGGGTCCGAGATAATCTCGCGCCAATTTGCATGCATGTCGGCCTCGATCGCATTGGCTAATTTTTGAGATGATTGAATATCATCGTCATGTCCACAGGCCACGGCTGCGACTCGAGAATTCGGAATTACCTTGAAACACTGATGCTCTCCTTTTCCCCTGGAGTCCTGCTCCTACGATTCCTACTTTCAAGATTTTATCCCGCGTCCTATGCCGAAATATTTCATGCCACACGCAGAAACTTTTTCGGGATCGATAAGATTTTGTGCGTCAAAAACCAGAGGTGTCTTCATAATGCTTCTTATCTTGCTAAAATCTAGGTTACTGAACTCTGGCATGTCGTTCACGATGAGCAGGGCATCTGAGTTGGTACAGGAAGCATAAGGGTCTATGGACAGGTTAATTCCAAGCATAGTGCCTTCCTGTACCGAAACGTGCGGGTCATAAGCGTTGACTATCGCTCCCTCCTTCTTGAGATGTCTCACGATCTCAACCGCTGCGGAACGTCGCAGTGTGCTCGTGCCTGCCTTGTAGGTTAGCCCCAATACGCTGATCGTCTTCCCATTCAGTGGTCCAGTTAATTGCTTGAGCTTCTCCACGATCGATTTATTCTGTTCCTCGTTCACGCTGAGTACACTGTCGATCAGGGGGGTATTATGTCCGCGGTCTCTGCTCAATTTTTGCAGGGTTCTGAGATCTCGAGCAAGTGTCCCTCCAGCGAAGCCGAGACCTGGACGAATTAGCGCTTTGGCTCCAATACGCGAATCTGACTTTAGCGCGGCTCGCGACTTTCAAGGCGTCAGCGCCTATCAGATCGCAGATGTTGCCAATCTCATTAGCGAAACTAATTGACGTTGCAAGAAAAGAATTCAGAGCGTGTTTGGTCATCTCGGCGGACCGGAGATCCATTTCAACTATTTTCGTTTCTATTGGAGAAAAGAATCTTTTGACCTGACTCATGACAGTTTGATCGTCCGCTCCGATTACGATCATATCCGGAGTCATAAATCTCTTGATTGCTTCCCCTAATCTTAGATTTTCAGGAACGTATGCAACTCTAACTGAGTCATGCAACATTTTTTTCAACTGTTCGCAGGTTCCAGCTGGAACTTGACTACTGACTACAAGAATGCCTTGCATGTGCAGATCCTTAAGCTGCTCAGCCGCTCGTAAGATAATGGATATGTCGGCCCTATCATGTTCATCTACGGGTGTATCGTAGGTGATAATCACAAAGTCTGCATTCTTTGCTCCGGTCTTTATTTCAGTTTGAAAAGTTAGATTGCCGGAGTGGAGACCTTTAGAGATGAGATCATCTAAACCTGGTTCGAAGAGTGGAGCTTTTCCTTCGTTTAGCTTCTGAACTACGTTAGGGTTCTCATCTACTCCGATTACTCGATATCCTATCTCAGCCAGGCATGCGGCATATGTGCATCCGAGATGCCAGAGACCAACTACACAAACCGTGTCCTTCCATTCGTGCATGGATATAGCCTTCGCCTTCGAAGATAGGTATGTCCGAGTAGAATAAATTGCTGCGTTCGGAATTAAGGATGATTTCGCCAGTAATCGAGGATTCTCGAAAGCGATTCAGCCAGGGAGACGCTAGGGTTCCATTCGAGTGTTCTCAATTTCTGATTATTGCCTATGACTACAGGTAGATCCAACTTTCGATTCTCAGCGTGACTCGTCTCGGTTGGTATAGTAGTCCGTGCATTGGATCTGAGGATCTCCAATACCGTCATGATTGGAGTGCCAATCCCTGACGATACGTTGTAGACCTCGCCAGATTCTCCTTTCTGACTCAGCGTCCAAATGGCTCGGACTGCGTCGTCTGCGTCCAGGAAATCTCGGATCGCATTTAGATTCCCCACGGTCAATGTTCTTTCGCGTTTGGTTTCAATTTTGACAATTCCACGGGCGAAACTTGAACACACGTCGTGCGTCTTTCGTGGGCCGATTATGAAGAATGGTCTGGCAATTATTATGTCGATTCCAAACGCCTCGTAATACATTCTCGAGAGCAGGCTAGATGCTATTTTGCTGACAGCGTAAGGGCTAGAAGGTTTCAAGGGCGAATCTTCACGGATAGGTTCGACACTTGGAGCATATTCAGATGATGATCCAAAAAGTACAAGCCGAGTGTTCATGTGGAGTTTTTGGATGCATCTCAGGAGATTGACCGTAGAAATCACGTTGTTCGTTATTGTTCTCTGAGGCGATTCCCACGAGACAGAGGGAAGGCTCTGCGCAGCTAAATGAAAGATCACCGTTGGAGCGGTGTTTCGCAGAATGTCTGTTAGTATAGCCTCGTTAAGCATGTCGCATTCGTATGTTTTTGATGAGTCTGTTGATGACTTGACAGTGCGCTGAATACCAGTCACTTCGTGGCCGTTAGACTTTAAGAATTCGGACAGATGCCACCCGATGAATCCTTGAATTCCTGTGATCAAAGTACGCATGTCATCATGCTCTTCCCAAATAGCGTCGCACTGCTATTCGTACTGCTTCATCCGAGGTAAGCTTCGTTGACCATCCTAATTTCTTCATTTTCTCGACGCTCATATAGACGCGTGGTTGGTCTCCCGGCCAACCTCGTACTCCGCCCTTATATCGTATCCCAGGATTCTTACCCGTCTCTTCGAGAATAATTTTCACGATTTGAGAGACTCGGGTGGTTGTATCTGACCCTAGGTTGAATATATCCGCCCCAGTATGATTGGAATGGTCATACGCGTATATCATGCCGTCAGTGCATTCCTCAACTAAGAAGTAGTTTTTCTCGCCGGTCCCATCACCGAGCACCTCTAGTTCTTCAGAATTGACTTCTAGATCTTCTGAATTGGATCGAAGTTTGTTAAGTAGATCGTAGATGACGCCGTGCGTCATACGTGCGCCGAGAACGTTACCGAAACGGAAAATCCAGGATTTGATGTTAGCCAAATGTCCATATGCACTAATCCATCCTTCAGCAGAAAGCTTACCCGCGCCATATGTTGACACCGGCAATAACGGGCCATATTCTTCGCTTGCGGGAGGCCGATTAATGTCCCCGTATACCGCACCGCTTGACGGGAAAATCAACTCATGGATGTTGTTCGATCGCATAGCGTTTAAAACGTTGAATGTTCCAATGAGTCCGTTCGAAAAATCAACCATAGGATTTGTCGTCCCAATCCGCATATTGGTGTTTGCAGCGAAATGCCACACAATGTCGTGGCCTTTCATTTGTTTCTCCAAATTATCGTAGTCCGTTATGTCTCCATGAGCGAATTGGAATCGTGAGTCTTTGAGACAACTCTCTAACCAGGCTCTTTTGCCGCTTGCAAGATTATCATATGCGGTGATCATGCATCCGCGACTGAGTAGACTCTCAACGAGGTAGCTGCCAATGAAGCCGGCACCGCCTGTTACGAAACATTTCTTGTTTGTTAATTGATTATCCAAACGAATCCACGCGATATTGGCCCTTTCGACTCTGTGCAGCGTATTGTGTTCTTCTAATATATGCACCGATTCCTCTAAGCCACACCCAATGTGAATTTGAACTTCTCAGGTAATTCGCATTTTTCTCAAATCAGATTTCGAAGATGACTCGTTGAATTTGCGTTTCCAATAGATATAGGCGCATCCATCCATGCCGAACTCTGGATAAGCCAACAGTCCACCGTCACGACGTTTGTTGAACTGGTGGATGGCTGCGGGTTGGCCGTAGTATGGGTTTCCGTCGAATGCCCAAATGTCGTCGAAATAGAATATGACACCACTCTTCAGAATGGGTTTAAGCCAATTTAGCACTTGGATCGTAGAGCTATAATAGTCAACGTCGACGGTGACGATTGACGGCGATCGCGACTTCAAATCGTTTTGCAAGTTCTTAGTAAGTGTCGTCTCGTAGTATCCAGACACGTAGTGAAGATTCGGTGCATCCGGATTAAATCCTAATGAGTTTAGCTGCTTCTTTAAGACTGATAGGGTTGTTCGGAAGGAGCCTTCTTTCCACTCCAAGTAATTGTCTTTCTCGTCCTTCTTCGTGGGCAATCCCTGAAAGCTGTCGAAAGCGTAAACGTGGAAGTCGTCCATGGCATATCCTGTACGTTCGCAAAACAATCTCAATGTGCTGAGGTATCTTCCAAGTGTGCGTATCCCAACGCCGAATTCGTAGTAATTTACCTGAGGTTTACCTGTGAACAAAAGATTCCGATGGCTCTGCCTGTTAATGACGGAGTAGAACCACGATGAGATCGGATCCAGATCAGCCAGATGCAGACCTCGCTTCGAATAGGTCAAGATCTTCTTTGCTACATTACGTCCGACTTGCATTGGATTCGACAATATGTGATCCTCCTGAACTCTTTGGGTAGTTCAATAAGAGACTATTAGTAATAATCTCTTATTGAGTTAGGCAACTTTATTCACGATTATGTTCATCGAGAAAAGCAGTGTTAGAGAGGAGAAGAAGAATGGGTACAACTGGCTCGATAAACTTGCGATGGGCTGTGAAGAAGATTCTCCCGAAACGTGTGGTTGACTTCATACGACAGATTCTCCCTGAATCAATCTACTATCCTGGGTATGGTCACACAACGTTAAGCGGCGCGAAAACGCAAAATCTGCTTCGTCTCCTCGAGAGTTCTGCTGCGCTTGAAGGAGACGTGATAGAGTGCGGTGTTTTTCGTGGTGGTTCGCTTGTTGAGATTGCAGGTCGGCTGCGAGAATTGGGCTCTAATAAGAAGATCTTTGGGGTCGATACATTTGAAGGACACCCTTTCCAATCTGAGGAAGATGTTCCAGATGATGGTCGAGTGGTCCACCGAACTGGCCTCTTCGCAGACAATCACTTAGATCAGGTCCAAAAATGTTTGAAAGAGGCAAGTCTGACTAATGTTACCTTGTTGAAAGGATTAGTTGGGGAGGTCCTTCCGCAACAATTTGGCGAGGACAAATTCTGTTTTGCGCATCTGGATCTAGATCTTTACTTGAGCACGAGAGACGCCTTGGCATTTATCGCTCCTCGACTTGTTCCCGGAGGCGTCATTGTCTTCGATGACTATGGAGGATTCGATTCGCCCGGAGTCACAAAAGCTGTCAACGAACTCTTGGGAGACACGAGCGTCCAAATCACAGTCCGTTCTAAGGACGGCAATCAAGCGTTCTGGAGAAAACCTGCTTCTCCACAGGATGTCGTGCCGTTCGATCAATCCTATCAAGTGCGGTGAACCGGAGTATTACGTTCCACGACCTTAACCGCCTCGTCCAGAGTCCGAACAAGAAAATCGGGTTCAGCGTTCTGCTCTGACAATAACTTAAGCAGGAAACCGTTTACTGATGCGACCAAGACCGTCTTACATCCGGCTGCGCGTCCAGCTTTCATATCAACAATGCCGTCTCCGATAAAGAACGTGTCCGGAACCGAAAAACCATGATCACTGGCCGCCCTTAAAATCAATCCAGGCTTAGGCTTTCTGCAATTGCAAACCACCCGATATTCCTCGCGGGAACCCTGCGGGTGATGAAAACAGTAGTATTCACCATCAACATATGCATCTTCCTGCTTTAGCAACTCTCGCATCCTGCGGCTTATGGAATCAAAAGTTGCCTCATCAAAATGAGCTCGCGCCATCCCCGGCTGGTTGGAAATAACAAAGACCTTGAAACCCATCTCATGGAAGCTATTAATTGAGCTGACTGCGAAAGGAGTCAATTTCATCTGATCAGGCAGGAACGGGCTGTCAACCGTCCCCTGCTCGGGAAAATACATTAGCTCATTTATGATACCGTCTCGATCTAACAAAACTGCTTTCACAGCCACAAATATCCCTCATCAAATCCAATTACTAGAGCTCATGATTCGATCTGAAATTCCACATATTCAGCCTGATGAGATAGCCCGCCTTCGCAGCATAGAAAGCTCCGGCAAGGAACGTGCCGATCACCGGATAAAATGGAAATAGCCATCCCAACCACTGAATTCCAGGAAACAGAATCGCTGTAATGAAGATGAGCGTATAAAGCCACGTCTCCTCCCGTGGGTGTAGCGCCAAACACGCGCTTAGTAAAGGTGAAACCGGCAAGAAATGGTACGCGCTCCCACCGTAAACATCCGCTCCCACCATGAGCGCCAAGAATGATACGGACACAAGATGGACAATGTTTGAATCCCTTCTCCAGTATCGAAAAACTACGTAAAGCTGAACCAAAATTACTACAGGTGCAAGTTTAACCACAAAAGCCCATGAACTACCTCCAAGAATATCCAACCCCAAAAATCTCAACAACCATGGTTCGCACCCTGGAATACTCAATACACCGGTCAGCGAGTTCTGGCAGCCGCCATTTTCTCGTATAATTAATGCGAGGATTACTAGTATTATGGGAATAAAAGAGCCGACAATAAGATAGATGCGCGCCAACTTGACACGCGCGAGAGGCAATAGGAACGGTAATGATACACAGGGAAATACCCGTAATAGCCCAGCGACGACCGTGCAGATTCCAGTACGTAGCCACTCTTCGTCGAATCCAAAGTTCAAAGCCAATAGAACGATCGCGGTAGGAATAACGTCCATCGCCCCGTATACGTACAACCAATAAATGTTGAACGGATTAACGAACCACGTCAGACTTGCCAAAGCAGAACTCGTCGTCGACCTCGTAAGCTTCCGAATGAGTCGCAATAACAAAATTCCAGTTACAATGTCTGACAGGAAAATTGGTAATTTCATAAGCAACGCCAACGTGATCGCAGGAGCCGAAAAATTAACCAAACTCAGCATTGACGGATGCTGGATCGGTAACATAGTCCAAACCCAAAAGAACGGCGTAAGGATCAACTCTATCCCGAAGTACACCCCGAACGGAGACCAACACGGAATTGTTCCCACACTAAAACTCTTGAAAATTGCCGCCGCACCAAGGATCCAATTCGAAAAGTCGCTCTCAGCTGCCGTGTTGGAGAATCCTAGGGGAGTAATTAGGATGATGAGAATCTTAACCGGAATGAGTAGTACAGCGAATACGCGCCATCTGGCCAGGATTCCGCTCATTGTATCACACTTCGTTACTAACACAATGTCCGCATTTCAACCCAGACGATTGAGTTGTCAAAGCTGTTGATACCAATTATCTTAAATGTTCAGTTGTAAGCGACCACAGTTGAGAACTCCACATTGTTTGGCAGGATCTCGATTCTTGTAAGGAATCGAAATGTCTTCCTGGCAAGTTTGGTCTTAATTTCAGCTCTTAAAATAGGGTTCTCAATTGTCGCTCCGGCGAGCTTTGATCTTCAGAGCATAGTGGAGTTGGCGACATTGGGTCGCCTTATCGGGCCGTGGATCGTTCTCTATCCGCCACTCTATTCTGCAGCGAATTCTACTGTCCTGCAGAGCTGGTCTCTTTCCACGCCTTTCGGTATGGGCATTAGTTTACGTTTGCTATCGTTACTGATGAGACTTCCTATCTTTATCTTCGATTTCGGTACGGTAGTTGTTCTGTATTATATCGGTAAACGACTGAAGTCTCCTGTTGAGGGCCGAATCGCTGCCCTGCTTTGGTTTGTCAACCCTTATCTGCTGTTCAGCATCGAACTGATTGGGGTACCTGACGTTCTCGCGACGTTTTGTGTTATGGCTGCCATACTTCTGATGCTATACAAACGACCTCAGTTTTGCGGGATTCTTCTCGGTCTGGGTATCTGGGTTAAACTGTATCCTATCCTTTTGCTTCCTCCGTTGCTAATGTTCGCTCACCAGCATAGTGTCTTGAGACGTGAGAAAGCGGCTATTCTTGTTTTTGGAATTATCGGCCTAATTGGGTATATGTTATGGACTCTTCCCTACGGGACATTGTATCTTACGAGTTACTATTCTCCAGTAACCCAGTTGCTTCCTTTTTTTGGTGGAAACTATTCAGTTAACGGCGCTGCGTTCGGATTAATTATCTTCTACTGTGTAGTTGCCTTGTTCGCAAAGAAAACAACTTCACCCATAGCGGTGATGCTTCAAACTTTGCTTGTCTTCTACGTTCTATCGAATTGGAGTTTCTACGTTCAATACCTAACTTGGGCTATGCCTTTGATGGCGTTGGATATTGCCGTTTGTAATCGGCGGAGAGCTATTCTCCTTCCCTCAATCTGCGCTTTCTCGTTCGCTCAATGGTTCTTCGTCTCAGCAGGGCTAGCTACACCAAGTGGCTACAGTTTGTTCCTCGTCGATCTTGCAAGCAACAGCGCATCGTCGGCTGCGATCATGAATCTCCTAAACAATCAATTCGTGCAAGTATTCGCGGCCCCAATAATTTCGACTGCAGGTTTCGCCTGTATGCTAATTTATGTGATTGACGCTGCGGGTTCGTGGTTCACGAAGCAATGCCCAGCCTCTGAATGAATTGATCTCAGCTGGAACAATTTAGATGAAGATTCTGATTGGGTGTGAAGTTTTCTATCCTTACGTCTACTTGCAGAATTACCGGCTTTGTTAACCATGTCGACTCCAAAAAACAACTCGTGCTTTCATCTAGCCTAAGCACGCAGTGCATAGCCTCAATCGCATTGCCGATATTCTGATGTATGAAAGAGGACACATTTCGCAAATTTCAATAACCTGAGACGAAGGTTTCCGAAGCCGATGCGAGTGTATTATTCAATCGGCACAAAACTAACATAATCGTTTACGAAAATGTGCGTGATTTGGAAACGACTCTAATATAGGTCCTTGCCGTGGTCGAGACGCGCTCGCACTTCTTCTAGGCTCTTGAAGGTGCCAATGTCATAGTGCCTTTTGCTTGACAGGTATGCAAACACTCGCTTTCCGTCACGAAGAAGTTGAGGGATTACGTCGGTTGCAACATCTTTCTTGGGGCCGCAGTAGGTAAGGACATCTTTTTCGAAAATATTTATCCCCATATTAATGGGGTACTCCTTCAATACTGGTTTCTCTTCAAAATACGTGACCCTGCCATCCTCCGCTACTCTGCCCACGCCGTATTCGATTGGTACTGCAGTACTCATTGCGATTGTGCATACCGCCTGTTTCGCCGCATGGAACGTCATCATCTCCCTAAGATTCATGTTTGTGAGCACATCACCGTAGTAGACCACGAATCTTTCCCCTAGAAGTTGTTCACCCGCAACTCCAAGTGCTCCAGCCGTACCGATTCGATCAGCAACTGAGTACTCTAGTTTGACCCCGAATCTTTGTCCATCCCCTAAATGGTTTTGAAGCAGCTGGACTTCGTTATCTGAAACTAGCATTACAAGTTCGACTATTCCATTACTTTTCAAATAATTGATAATGTATTCGATCACATAGCGACTTCCGATTGGAAGCAATGCTTTGGGTACGTAAGCTGTTATTGGCTGTAGACGAGTTCCCGCCCCACCTGCCAGTATTGCAGCCTTCAAAGTTAACTCGCCAAATCAGTATTCAACCATTTGATTTAAGCGTGACATTAAGTCGAGAACCGTTCCTCGATAATCCACAAACCATAAACCCATTGACTCTAGGGACATTACCTGATTGTCCGGGGCGGCTTCATTGCGTAAGACATTAGATGTTCTGGTGGCCATACCTGCGTTCAATGAGGAACAGACGATCGCTAAGGTAGTTATCCGCTCTAAGGAACATGCGAGTCGAGTTTTGGTGGTTGACGATGGCAGCAGTGATGATACTGGTGTCATAGCTGAAAAGTTGGGGGCGAAGGTTCTAAGACACGAAAAGAACTTGGGTAAGGGAGCAGGAATTCACGATTGCTTTGAATACGCTAAACGTAGTGGCGCTGATGTTCTAATCACGCTTGATGGAGATGGACAGCATGATCCCTCTCTTATTCCTAGATTACTCGAAACCCTCCAGAAAACTCAGGCGGATGTTGTGATCGGCAGTAGAGCCTCGCGCCCATCCGATATGCCTGGGTACAGATGGACGGGAGAGAGAGCATTAGATTTGGCGACAGGTGTTAAAGTTAATGGTAGATTTGTTGACTCTCAGAGTGGCTTCCGAGCGTACTCGCGTAAGGCGATTGAAAACTTATCGGCCGCCGAATATGGAATGGGAGTTGACGCGCAACTAATCATGCACGCGAACGAGGCTGGAATGAAAATTACCGAAGTATCGGTAGCGATGAATTATGACAGATCAAATACGTCAACTCATAATCCGCTAATGCATGGGTTGGATGTTATATTCAGTCTGATAAAGTTCGTATCGATAAGACATCCGCTGCTGTTCTATGGAACTTTCGCCGTATGCTTTCTCTCCGTGTCAGGAGTCTTTGGGTTCATGACGCTAGATTACTACCAACGCTATGGTCGAGTGGTTACCAACTTGGCGCTGGTATCTATTGCCTCAGGCATCATCGGCTTTCTTTCACTCTTTACAGCAATAATTCTATTCACTCTAATTACAGTGGTTCGTGAGAAACGTTAGCTCGCGTTTAGGCTCTGCATGTATACTTGCTCGGTCTTAGAAGCTATTTCTCTCCAATCCCGAAGTAGGGCAAATTTTCTTCCATTTCGACCAAATCTCAAACATTTCTCGTTATCCTTAGCTAACGATATTATCGCTTGCGCAGAGGGAAATCGGATCGTTTGGGGGAACAAGTATTCCGTTATAATCGTTTTCGATTACGCTTGGGATACCGCCGATGTTGCTAGCGATACATGGTTTACCTGTAGCGTTAGCTTCGAGAAGAGTTAGTCCGAACCCTTCTGACATATCCTTACTCGGTAGGACCAGAACGTCGCATGCACCATAATAACCTGGAAGCTGTTCGTTTGAAATGTCGCCAACGAAAACTACCTGCTTCTTTAGGTTCAAGGTATCGGCTAGTGATTCAAACTCGGGTTTGAGTTTCCCATCTCCAACGATGACGAGCATTATTCTCTCTTCGATCTCGCCGGCTATTTTCATCGCATGAAGTAGAATTTCAAGACCTTTGTATCTATGCCATTTAGTAAGCGCGGCCACAAATAAGATGACGAATTTTCGATCTGTCTCAAGCTGTCGCCGTACGTTAGTAGCGTCAACTTCAGGGTTGAATCGTTCGCAGTCCACTCCGTTCGGAATCACCGTGACCATTTTAGGAAACTGGGTCAAAATGCGTGATCGCGACGCGTAGATTTGTGAAGTCGCAATTATTTGTCTATACCCGTGAATGTATCTTGGCAATACCAGCTTATCGTGAATATCGATTAGCAGTTTGGCGGATAAAGTGACGGCGGGGAGATCGTTATGCCACGTGAGGACTGCTGGGATCTTGCGCAAGCGTGCTGTGCGAGAAACGTTATAGGCGAAATACGGGCTTGGAAAGTTGGCGTGGAAAATATCTGCATCAATATTCTCCAACGCTCCCCTCAATCCTACTGGTATCGGAGTTCCATACAATCTGCCAATCAATCTAAGTCGATTAATGTCGATCCCAGAGCCGTCATAAATGCCAGGTTCTAATGGATCACAACTGCAGATCACTGTTATTGAGTGGCCGCGATTGCGCAAAGATCTTGCGAGACTTGCCACATATGTCTCAGCTCCACCTCGCCACGGAGGATAGAAGCTGTTTACGATTGCAACCTTCATTCTCGAATTGCTCTTGATAGGTCGAGTCCAATGTAAGTCGAATCACCTTAAACAAGCTTCAACTCACGCTCGATCCCGTATTCCGATTCGACGATCCGGAATCCACGCTCATCAGGCCGTAAATCGATATCGAGTATTCGAACGCCCCTAAAGTAGAGTATGGCGTTCATGTGGTCAGTCGCGCAACTGAACATAGGTCATACGCATATTAAGTCTCATGCAAGCGGCCTCACGCTTCACTTAGGGATCTTTTGAACTATTGCGATTCTAGGACAGATCAGAGGAACGTTCGACGATCACTGTCGCTCGTTCGTTGGTTTTACGATACGCCTTGATCTGTCGAAGTCACGCGTCTGGGAAGATTCGAATATTGTGTTCAGGACGCGAGTCATCCAATCGCGAACGGGTTGATATCTAGGAAATTTTGGAAACATTGCTTCGATGATTTCGGTATCCTGGAGACGCCTGGTAGCCTGAATCGACAGTCGTTGCTTGTAGGTATTCTTGAAGTTGCGCAGATTCCATATGGCTCCACATAACACTTTTTCAGGTATCGATCGTCGTGATGTGATAAAAAACCCTGTTGATATCATTATGAAGCTGTAGAGTAGATAGTTGAAGAGAGCCCATCTAAGCGTCCCTCCGCAATTCTTGACTATGGCTCGCAAAAGATTCCGATGACAAAAGTAGAATTCATCAAGAGTATTGCGTTCAGCGGAGCCGCGGCGAAAGTGGGCTACGGTTGCTTCGGGGCTGTAACCGATTTTGTACCCTCGTAGCCTGAATCGCCATGACAGATCCACATCCTCAAAGTACATGAATAATTTCCTGTCAAAGCCTCCGACTATTCTGAACGCCGACTTGCTGATGAGAGCTGCTCCACCGCAAAAGGAGAACGGACCGGCTCCGCCAAAGTCGCCTAGATCATACTGTCTGTTGTCAACCTCGCACTTACCAATATCAACGAATCCCCTCCAGAAAGGAATCCCCATCCCTCCTACCGAATCCAAAATCGAATGATCTACCATTGAAACCATTTTGCAGGTGACAGCTGCAACGTCCGGTTCGCTCATTGCATTTACTAGAGATCTGAGCCATTCCGAATTCAAGATTTCAGTGTCATTATTCAAGAGAAGAAAATGGTCTGCATTGACCTTTTCAATTGCTCTCGAGTAAGCCTCTGCGAAGCCAAGGTTTTCTCGATAGTGAATCACCTTCACAAGCGGGAAATTTTTCATCACATATTCGCATGACTCATCGGTGCTCGCATTATCAATCAAGTAGATTTCGTAGTTTGGATAATTCGTCTGATTCAAACTAGAGAGGCATTTGGGTAACCATCTCAAACCATTATGGTTCAGTATCATGATGACTACTTTCGGGAGTTGAGGCATCGGATCAAACTCCGTAACTAGGACCGAGCCAATACATTACGATTGGAGATAAGCATCTTCTCAAGAATATCGTATTGTGTCACAGGCGCCACCTAACCGCCTTCTAATGACTGCTTTATTGATAGTGTGCATAAGCATGTTTCCGGCTTGCAGAACGATTCAATCGGCCTACGCCGCATATTTTATGAGTATCTAGGGTGCAGACGACGGAATGTGGAACGGATGGGTCTTTCCTCCAAGCCCGACCCTCTCCGCCCTGAGCTAGATTGGAAAGAAGAAACTCGGCGACTCCTAGGCGCTAGTCGTAATATTCTCAGAGAGGAAGGGCTTTACGGTCTTCTACTTGCGGCATACGAGAAGCTTTGGATTCGCTATCGAAAGCCGAAGCATGCTCAACCAGGGGTCTTTAGAGAGCTTTACCAAAGTATGCTTTCTGTTGCTGAGAGCCACGCAAATCTAGGAACGCAGTCGGACAACCAAGAATTGCATAGTTCTCCGGCTGACCGGGTAAAATTAATTGCGTTCTATCTCCCACAATTTCACCCGATTCCAGAAAATGACGCCTGGTGGGGGCCTGGTTTCACCGAATGGACTAACGTCACCAAGGCTGTCCCTCAATTCGTGGGGCATTATCAACCGAGATTACCCGGAGAACTCGGTTTCTATGACTTACGCGTTTTCGATGTCCAAAAAAGACAAGTTGAGCTTGCACGTCAATACGGCATCTATGGCTTCTGTTTCTACTATTATTGGTTCGATGGAAAACAACTATTGGAACGCCCGCTTAACCAATTCCTCTCTCACAAGAGGATCAACTTCCCCTTCTGTCTGTGCTGGGCCAATGAGAATTGGACTCGACGTTGGGACGGTCAAGAAAACCAGAGGTTAATGACCCAAACTTACCAGCCAGGGTGGGAAATTCGGTTCATCAAAAGTATCGAAAATGCCTTACTCGACACGCGGTACATACGCATTCGCGAAAAGCCACTCATCATTGTGTACAACCCAAGAAAACTACCCACGCATAACGCAGTGCAAATGTGGAGAAACTATTGGAAAGCGCGCGGTCATGGTGATTTGTACGTGGTGGCAGCTCGGACATTCGGGTTCGTTGATCCGCGACCTTTTGGCTTTGATGCCGCCGTCGATTTTCCTCCACATAACCTCCTCATCCGGAACGCAACTTATGACGTCAAATTACTCAATCCGCGATTCCTTGGTGAGGTATTTGATTACGGAAAATTTGTCGACAAGCAAATCTCATCGGGGCCTCGAAAATATCCTTTTGATTTATTCCACACGGTCTTTCCTTCATGGGATAATGAACCCAGACGTGCAGGACGTGGACGAATATTCGCCTTTTCTACACCTGAACTATATGCGAAATGGCTTCGTCTTGCATGCGAACGCACAATGGCGGAATTAGACGCGGACAAAAGATTCGTCTTCATAAATGCCTGGAATGAATGGGCAGAAGGCGCTTACTTAGAGCCTGACCGAAAATATGGACGCGCTTATCTCCAAGCTACCGCCGCAGTCCTCAAATCCTTGCCGCGAGACAATGATGGCAAGGAATCCCTAAGCCGAAAGCCTTCTCGATGATAGGAATTCAATCGAGGTAGCGGAGTAAGCGTAATAGCGGTTTGATGAGAGAATAAGATCGACTTGCGAATGCAGTGACTTACAATCATGGATAATTACCTCATTGTCGGTTACGACGCGTCGGGGTAGGAGGATGTTTCCTGGGCATAATTGAATTGGTAGGCTTGCTTGAGTCTTTCTCGAATACTGTTTTCAACTTCTGACAACGGAGTTCCACCAAGCAAATGTGAAGGATCCAACAAGCGGCGAGTTATGCCATGATAGTGGCTTACACATCTGCCGATAGCTTCGATGGGATAGGCACAGAAATGATACTCTTGTTGATCCTGTAAGTAATGGTAAATCTCTGCGCCTGTGTCAAAGTTGATCCAGCTTGGTTTCTGACCGAAGTATGTTTTTCTGAACGCATGTAGTAGTTTCCGAATTCTGTGGTTTCGAAGAACTCCACGGTTCTTCAAGTTTAGTAAACTTCTCGACAGAAACTGTGAATATCCAAACTCGTTAAAGAGAATCTTCTGACGAAACGAATATCCAGCTCCTATCGCCTCTCTAACTAGAGAAGTTTTGAGCATCACGAATGGAGTCCAGAATCTTTCCACATAGAGGCCTTCCTCCTGATTCGGGAGCCAGCCAGGACAGCTGCCCATGGCATTTCTGAATCCAGAACCGAAGACACTAGCGTCCTCAATGGATCGGCGTGCAAACGATACAATCTCGGGGCTAAGGAGTTCAGCATCTGAATCCATCAACACGACTTTTTTCGCTTGGACCTGACTGAATAGCCAGTCTAAAGTTTCGCCATGGTGCGCTAGAGTTCCGTCGGCACTTCGCAGAGGCATCGGTGGACAAGACATCAGATCAAATTCGTATCTCTCCATTAGAGATGAGAAGTACTCGTAACTTCCGTCTCTGAGCCGATAATCAAGTATCAGAATAGGCATCGCGGCGTATCTAAGCGCGCTCATTAAAGCGAGAGTCGTCGGTAACTTAGTGCCGACATTGATAATTACAACCAGTTCTTTCGATTCAGCCTGGCTAAGGGAGCTCAAGATCATCAAATATTTCTCCATTATCAGTAATCGACATCAACGGTCACGGAATATGGAGAGTGATTCTCATCGTTTCGCCTTTCGATACCCAAGAATCGCCTTTTCCACATCTAAAGAGCTTTCGCGCAGTCGCATACGTTTGTCGATCGAGCACCGTGTCATCAATTAGCGTTGATTAATTAAGATCGTAGTAACTGCGTGTTCCTTGCATCGAGAACCCAAAGTACTAATTTCAGGTTGGCAGTGCATCGGATGATCTACTGATTGTTTCGAGCGACTCGATTTTGAAAGTGTGGGATTTTATAGTCGTGGGCGCCGGAATCATAGGATGTTCTGTCGCGAGACAGCTCAAGTCGAGTCATGGGAAAGACGTGTTAGTGCTGGAGAAAGAACCTGCTCCAGGACTGCATGCGAGTGGTAGGAATAGTGGCGTCATCCACTCTGGGATAAATCAGAAGCCTGGCAGTCTCAAAGCCAGACTCTGCGTTAGAGGCGGATATTTGTTGAAAGAGTTTTGTAAGAAAAATGACGTCGCCATGAAAGAAGTTGGAACGGTTGTTCTCGCCCGCACAGATCTGGAGATCGGCGTAATTAGTGACCAGAAGCTTCGTGCAGAGGAGAATGGTGTTCAAGGAGTCCGGATACTCGACCGGCAAGAACTGAAACGGATCGAACCATTCGCAGAAGCAGCACGAGCGCTCTTGTCGCCACATGGAGCCATTGTTGACAGCAAGAATCTTGTCACTAAGATCGCTGAGGATGGCAGGCGCAAAGGAGTACATTATGAGTTCGGCGCCCGGACGCTTAAAATTGAAGAGGCAGGCGATTTTCTAAAGATTCGTACGGAAAATGATGAATTTCAAGGGAAATATCTCGTCAACTGCGCTGGGTTGTACGCTGATCGAATAGCCCAATTGATGGATGTCGGCAACGACTACTGTATCATTCCTTTTCGGGGTGATTACTATAGGCTGAAGGCTGAAAGAGGATATTTGGTCAATTCGATGATCTATCCAGCGCCTAACCTAGCATTACCCTTCCTGGGTGTCCACCTAACTCGGAGAACCGACGATTCAGTGATTGTTGGACCCAACGCGCTGTTAGCTCTCGGACGTGAGAAATATAGAGATGCGCACATAAATTGGGAGGAAACGCTACGTATGCTTCTCGACGTTAGATTCACAAAGCTGATGTCCGATCGTGAATTTATGAAATTAGCTTTCCAAGAACTCGAGCTATCTCTAAGTAAAACAAAATTTGCAAAAGCAGCGCAAGAGCTGGTGCCAGAGATAACGTCACGCGATCTTATCCACGATCAAAGTGGAATTAGAGCCCAACTCGTAGATTCGAAAGGGCATTTGGTTGACGACTTTTTGTTTGATCAAACCGAAAAATCGTTTCATTTGCTAAATGCGGTGTCGCCAGGTATGACTAGTGCCTTGGCCTTCGCCGAAGAAGTAGATCGGATTATCTCGGAGGGAAAAGAATTCGATAGTCCAATTTCCGTTCCTTAGGTATTTTCTCGATATTCACTCCTTCAAACCATGTCGCACGCTCGAGTACTGAATATGTTCCGGTGATTTGCCATTCAGAATAGGTCTGATGTTTTCGACATTGATCTTTGCTAGATAAGTCGCCTTCGCTGCAAAGAAAGCCCCTGCGAACAGTGGTTCTAAGGCACTGAGCGAAGGTAACGGAATAAAAATCATTGGCGGATATAATGACGCAGTTACAAAAGTGAAAATGAATACCCATAACTCGTCAAAGTTCAAAGAAACGCAGGCGCTCAGAAGTGGCGAGACCCAGAGAAAGTGGTACCCATATCCTCCGTAGGGTAGGGCTCCCACGAACAGCGTTAGCAGAGCTACAGTTGCTCGTCGGAGCGCTACCCTACGGTGGTTACGGGTACCACTTTCTCTGGGTCTCGCCATTTCTGAGTGCTTCCGCTTCCTTGAGCTTTGACGAATTATGGGTATTCGTTTTCACTTTTGTAACCGCGTCATTATATCCCCCAATGATTTTTGTTCCGTTACCTTCGCTCAGTGCTTTGGAACCACTTTTCGCAGGAGCTTTCTTTGCAGCGAAGGCGACTTATCTAGCAAAGATTAACGTTGAAAACATCAGCCCGATTATGAAAGCCCAGTCACCAGAACATATTCAGTACTCAAGCGTGCGACATGGCTTGAAGGAGTGAATTACGATGAAATTCCTAGCTAATGGGAATCGAACTATCGGATTCCTTTCCACCGGAGATAATTTGATCTACTTCTTCGGCTAAGGCCAAGGCACTGGTCATACCTGGCGACACCGCATTTAGCAAATGAAATGATTTTTCAGTTTGATGGAACAAAAAGTCGTCGACCAAATGCCCTTTCGAATCTACGAGTTGGGCTCTAATGCCGCTTTGATCGTGTACAAGGTCATCTGTCGTTATCTCAGGTACGAGTTCTTGTGCCGCTTTGGCAAATTTTTCTTTGCTCAGAGATAGCTTGAGTTCTTCGAAGGCCAATTTCGTAAATTCAGGATCGGACATCAGCTTTGTGAATCTAACGTCGAGAAGCATGCGTAGCGTTTCCTCCCAATTTATGTGGGCGTCTCTGTATTTCTCACGTCCGAGAGCTAACAGAGCGTTGGGTCCAACAATCACTGAATCGTCGGTTCTACGAGTTAGGTGGACACCTAGGAAGGGTAATGCTAGGTTAGGTGCTGGATAGATCATCGAATTGACCAAATATCCTCTTTTCAGCCTTCAGCCTATAGTAATCACCTCGAAAAGGAATGATACAGTAGTCGTTGCCAACATCCATCAATTGGGCTATTCGATCAGCGTACAAACCAGCGCAGTTGACGAGATATTTCCCGTGAAATTCATCATTTTTCGTACGAATCTTTAGAAATTCACCTGCGTCTTCAATTTTGAGTGTCTTGGCGCCAAACTCATAATGTACCCCTGCAATGGCGGCCATCCTCAGCGATCTTAGCGACAAGGTTCTTGCTATCAACAATGGCTCCATGTGGTGACAAGAGCGCTTG
>CAWKES010000021.1:0-153005 GCA_963848755.1 Candidatus Bathyarchaeota archaeon
GTTCAGTTGCAAATATGACAGCGCTTGAATTCCTAAGACGGTACACAGCGTTAGGGTGCATAAGAGTAGGTTGGCGATTGCGATGCCTAAAAATTGTGAATTCATGAAGTATGCTACGCCGACGATTGGAATACTAAAACTAAACCAAAGAGACATATGAGCTACATTCGGTATCAGGCATTTCAGGTAACGCCGAATAACGCGTATCACGAAGTATGCTATCGGAGCAAAGTAGACTAGGCCAAGTAGTGAAGCGGCTACGATTCCAGCCATCATGGCACCGCCCTCAACACTAAACGTAGATACAAACAGGTAGACGAATTGTGAGACGTAAAGTATGCCAACCAGCGGATACAAAACATATCTCAAGAACGCTCGCTGGCCCGGATGTAATCCAAGGTACGAAGCAAAACTTGGAGCGAACGAATAGTACCAAGAGTTGAATAGAATCATAAAGGCTGAACCGGAACGAGTTTTCGTGATTGACTGATCACGAAAGACTCTCAACTCCTCAGCTAACGGAGCAAGTTCCGAACCTGAAACGGCATAGGAGACAGGACAGTTAGCAGGCAGAGCCACAGAAGTAGACGTCACGGAGAACATGGAGACGACATTGAGCTCATGGAAGTAGTGGAGTTTATGGTTGCGCTGCTTGTGCTGACTTGCTGCAGTGGCTGAACAATAATGTTGATTGTCACTATGTGTGATTGCGAGTTACTTGTTCCGGTTACTTGGATTATGTACGTTCCCGGAACGGCCATTGCGTTCGCTGTTACGATCAGTGGTGATGTGGCCGCTCCTCCCGATGCAGGCGTTACTGGAGAAGTAATCGATACGAGAACGCCGGCCGGTGCACTTCCAATCCATGAAGAGGCTAATGCAACTGTTGAACTGAATCCATTGAGTGGATAAATTGTGATTGTAGCGGATCCAGTTCCTTCCTGAGTCATTGTTATTGTGGGAGTCGAGGAAGTTAGCAAGAAATCAGCAGTCTTCGTGGTGGTAGTGCTGTTTGTCGAGCTCTGAGTGGTGGTTGTCGAATATGTGGTGCTGTTGGTTGTTGAGTTTGATGTTTGGGTCGTGTGTGTACTCGTTGTTGTTTGGGTTGAAGAGACAGATACTATGAGAGTGCTTGAAGCATGGTCGCTGGCTTCGATGCCCGAGGCAGTGATCGTATAGGTACCAGCCGCTACGTTTGCGACAATGAAAGAAGCCGCCATAACTCCGTTTGAAATTGAGCATGTCGATGTGCCGACTGCATTTCCCGACAATGAACAGGTCACGTCGGCTGTCGAAAATCCGAATCCTGTGATATCGATAATCGAGCCGGGCGATGCAGAAGTAGGATTAATCGTAATGGTGGGAGAGTTGAGTGTGGAAGTCGTCGTCTGGCTTGGACTTGTTGTGGCAACGGTTGAAGTTGAACTCGTTGTTTGCATTGAGTTTGAAGCCGTTGTTACTGTTTGACTCGAGGTCGTGAAATCCACTTTAATGTTTGTTCCGGTGAGGGTTTCCGTCTTGGTGATCGGGCCGAATCCGGGGCCTGAAGCTGTGACTGTTATCGTTCCGGAGCTACCAATCGGTATTGCATAACCACCGGAAGTGGAGGAGACTGCGTAGTAGGTTCCCGTGTTGGGTGTTATGGTTACTCCGGATATGCCCTCACCGATGTCGTAGAAGTTATTGCCGTTCTGGTCGTTATAGACTACTCCCAAAAGGAAGGGGCCAGTGTATCCGGTTGCGCCGAAGTCCTCTGTGATTAAGCTGCTTAATCCCTGTCCATTAGGAGTTTGTGCATTCAGATACCCGATCCCCACCTCCGAGTAAATGCATGGAGGAGCACCGCATGGATACGGGAATATGTCGAGGAGGTTGACTCTGTGCGGACGGCCTGGTGTGCCAGAATCAACCATCATGAAGTCTTCGAGCTGATTGGAAGTCATATCTACACCACCCGCCATGTTTTCGCCTGCCATCGCGTAATTGTAGCCGGCGTGTGTCATGCGATCGAAGGGCGTGGTGCCGTTTGGATCGTTGTGTGAGAAATAATTCTGATTGTACATGTCTTGGGTGTGTGCGGTTGCGATGTTCAACAGGATTGGATTCATTGCCAGAGGTGGGCGGGGGCCGACTAGTGTGGGATCTGACAGGCCTTCGTGGATATCGATACCCAAACGTTGGCCTTCAGCAACTGGGTTCGCGCGTGCTCGATTAATGTACTCTAATACTAGTTGTTCATCAGCGGTTGGATTTCCAGAGTTGTAGAGGGTTAGCGCGGCTCTTGCGATAGGTGCAAACATGATCAGAGGTAGCAAGATCGTTGAGAACATTAGGACAATAAGAGCGAAGGAAGCGAACCGCGTATCTTTCATTTGGATCTCAGGAGCCTGTTCGGGCTATAATATTCACGCATGGTAATGTTTTACAACGCATCAACGCGCAGAATACTCCTGAGTAGTCTCACGCATATCAACGTCCGTGATGGCAATCGTGCATGAGCATGCGCCTCACACTGAGAAGCGCACGACTTTAATGTCCAAGTAAGCTCGAAAGTTTTGTCGTATGTTCGAGGGTTGAGTTCGCTGAAGTGTTGCTAATTGGTTGATGGTTGCAGGTTAGCGTTCCACGTGCCTGTGACCGGTTCAGGTTTGTTTAACGGTACTTGAGAGAATGATGAACTGGTGAAGGTTATTGTGGCGGTGAATGCCCCCGAAGCGTTTGAACCCTTGTTGATTGTCCCGGTCCATTGTCCCTGACCAATGAAGTCTGATGAGCCGCACATGAAGAGGACGCATGCCTCAACGTTACCCGAAACACCTTGAATAGTACCTGTTACCGATGTTCCATTGACTGAACCGATCCATATGCCGGTCGCAGTCATGGGAATCGGACCGACTTGCGTTTGAATCTGTGCGTTAAGTGTCATAGTCATCGAAACGGTGCCGTTCGTGATGTTTAGATTAGTGAGCTGGCCTGCGATTTGCTGATTTCCTAAGTTGAGTTGAAGTGAGCCGACATTCTGTGCTGCTGCTGGAGTGACTATTAGAAAAATTGTGAGCATGACCAGAAATCCGGCGCTAAGGGCGAATAAATTTCTTGACGTTTTGGTGCTCCTCCTTTTGAGGTTCTTTTTGGTCGCCCTCTAATTAACGATTGACATATCGTGCTCAAAAAAAATGGTAGGTTTTGAAAGCGGGTTTGATATTTTTGCCTTGAATCAGTATGCGACTTCCAGAACGGTCTGTATGGATGATGGTGCGCTTGGAGTTGCATATCGTTAATTAGGCTCTCAGGGAAGTTTGCTTGATGAAACACATGAACAAGAAAGTTGTTCTAGGTGGCATTGTAGGCGGCATCGTTTTGACTCTGTTAACCGGTTTTATCGAGGCGCCGTCGATGATGGGAGCGACAAACTATGGTTATCCGTTTGTTTGGTTGACTCAATACATTATTGCTCCCGAGTATTTTCCGTGGCATGTGCATCCGGTGCGTATAGTGCTTGACGTCATTGTTTGGTCGATTATTGTGGCGCTTGTGCTTTATGTTTTCTTCAGAAAGAAGAAGTAAAGTATCCTACTTCAATTTCAGCTCAGCGATCACGTTGTCCGGTATTCTGCGAATGGTGAAACCTAGTTTCTCGCAGAATCGTATCATTGTTAGATTGTCGGGCATTATGATTCCGTAAATGCTCTCAACCCCTTTCTCTCTGGCGAAACCAATTAGCATGTCTACTAATTTGGTTCCGAGTCCTTTGCCCTGATGCGCGTCGGCGACTACGGCCGCGATCTCGCCGTGCGCGTTGCTAGGGTCAAGAATCAGACGAGCCACACCGGCCTCGGTTTTTTTATCACCTTCTTGGATTTCAGCAATTAAAGCCATCTCTCGGTCGTAGTCAATGTTGCAGAATCGTACTAATGCGTCGTGTTGAAGATCTTTAATTACTTGGAAGAATCTGAATCTGCTAGTTTCAGCGGATAGCCCTCTTACGAATTCTAGCTCTAGAGCTTCATCTTCCGGTCTTATCGGGCGGATGGTAACTTCGGTTCCGTCCTTAAGTCTCCAAGGTGTGACATACTTTGTTGGATATGGCATTATGACGAGATGAGAGAGATATTTGATTCGGTCAACAGGCGTTGGATCAATAATGATCCTTGCGTCAAGGGTCGACAGTTTTCCGTTGGAAACCGCTAGTGGATTGATGTCAACTTCTGCTATTTCTGGAAAATCAACGATCATGTTTGAAAAGCGAACTAGGATTTCTTCCAAAGATTTCATATCGGCAGGCTGCTTGTTCCTCAGTCCCTTGCTGAGCGCTTGATAGATGCGCGTATCTTCCATTATTCTTCTGGCAAGGTTTTGGTTTAGCGGGGGTAGGCCGATGGAAAAGTCTCTGAATAGCTCGACTCCTATCCCTCCAGAGCCGAACAGAATTACTGCACCAAAGTCTCTATCCTTCTTTGATCCGATGATTAGTTCGAAGTCAACTTTTGAAAGCATCTTTTGAACATAAACGCCGTCGATCCGGGATCCAGGGTTTGTCTTGCCGATCCTTTCAAGCAGATTTTGATATTGGGTTCTGAGCGATTCCGACGAGTTTATTCCAAGAATTATTCCTTCAGCGTCAGTTTTGTGTAGAATATCTTGTGATGCTATTTTGAGGATAACTGGATAGCCTATTTCCGACGCGATCATAAGTGCCTGATCAAGATTATTCGCCAGACTCCCTGGGGCTCTAGGAATTCCGTATCCATCTAAGAATCGGTCAACGTCCGTTAATGTTAGTGCTATTCTACCCGCATCAATCGCCTTCTGCATAGCTAACCTGAGGTGGCTTATTGGTGGAAAGATGTCTACTGCTAATTCCGTGGGTGTCTCGTAGAGTGAATCTAGGTTTCGTCGATATCGACACATGTACATGTAAGCCTTCACGGCTTCTTCTGGTGTTGGATAGGTCGGTATGTCGTTGTCGTGGAAGAGTTCCCTAGCTTCTCTAACGTTGCCTTCTCCCATCCAGACAGCGAAAACTGGCTTCCGCTTCTCAGAACATGATTTTACTACGGTATCCGCAAAGTCCGCAGTAGGAGCTATACCCTGACTCGTGTGAATAACTAGTAGGGCGTCGACGTTTTTATCTGCTAGACAAGTTCGGACTGCTAATTCGTACCGTTTGGTGTCCGCGTCGCCGAGGACGTCAACTGGATTACCGTGACTCCAATACGAAGGAAGGTTCGCGTTCAGGATTTGTAACGATTTTTCTGAGAGATCTGCCAACTGTCCCCCGTGATCAATTATCGAGTCGGCCGCTAATACCGCTGGCCCTCCCGCGTTTGTTACGATGCCTAGTCTCGAACCTACGGGCAATGGTTTAGACTGTAGAACTTCCGCACAGTCGAAGAGGTCTGCAATTTCGTCAACTCTGACAACTCCAGCTCGTTTGAAGGCAGCTTCGTAGATAAGAAAATCTCCTGCGAGCGCTCCAGTATGAGATGACGCGGCTTTTGCTCCGGCAGCATATTTCCCGCCTTTTATGACGATTATGGGTTTACTTTTGGCGAAGCCTCGTGCTGCGCCCATGAATTTCTTCGCGTTATGAACATCTTCCATGTAGATGATGATACTTTTAGTATTCGGATCCTCTCCGAGATAGTCAATCATGTCGCCGCAGTCAATGTCGAGCGTAGATCCGAGGGAGGCAAACATGCTGAAACCGATTCGTCTACTTACCGCCCAATTCAGGATTGCAGAACCGAGAGCTCCGCTTTGAGAAATGAAACCTATCTCTCCAGGAGTTGGGTTATCTCTTAAAAAGGAGGCGTTCAAGTTGATATGAGGCCGTATCAAACCAACGCAGTTTGGGCCAAGAACTCTTATTCCATACTTAGATTGAATTTTCTTAATCTCTTCTTCTAATTTCGCGCCTTCCTGACCGATTTCTCGGAACCCAGCAGAGAGCACTGTTACACCTTGAACCTGAGCCTCCGCACACTGTTCGATTACGCCAGGGACGGTTTTGGCTGGAGTAGCGATTACAGCAAAATCAACAGGTTTTGGAAGATCGGTGACCTTAGGGTGGCAGGGCAATCCCATAACGCTAACTCGATTGGGATTCACGGGGTAGATAGTTCTACTATCTTTTCCCAGTAGAAGATTTTTCATGACGAGTTGGCCGACTGACCCTTCAACATCGGAGGCACCGATTGCTGCTACGACCTTCGGATTCAACATCTTCTCAAGCGATCCCAATCACGACCACCCAATCCAGATCCTTAGGTTCGATTTGTACACTAGATAACAACCACGAATGAATTCCCTTCCTGAATTTTAGTTGGTTCTATGGTTAGCACGAAACAGTGCAATTCGAAAGTCCTGCTCTCACATGTTTACTGAGTCGGTGTTATGGTCCCATTTCTGGGCAGCTTGAGCTGAAGAATTCCACCGTAGTTGACCGCCTGACCATTGTCGATCTTCACATAATCACCTTTCTGAATCGGTTTTGCTAAATTCCTATAATTATAGCGCACAAAGGCACGGCCAGTGTCATCGTCGAGCACTAGCATAAACTGATTCATATCCACAATCTTTCCTTCGATATGGATACTCCTCATTCCAGTACGAATCTCATCTATGCGCATGCAACGATCACCGACTTGCTCGTGGCTGTGAAGGGATGATCACGTAACCGCCTTGCGGGCTAAGATTGCCTAGAGTTATGTAATCTTCTCGGTTCCATAAGCCGCAGCGTCAATGTCAGATTTGCATCTGACGGTGGCATACGTTTAATTACGGATACATACTCTGTAAACGCGGTACGCTGTGGATTCTACTTTTGGGTATTATCCGTCGCGTAACTAAACAGTAAGTGTGGTGTAAGAGTATTTGAGTCAAGAAGGATATGGCGGCCGAACTATGTACAAGGTCACCTGCTCTGAATGTGGCGCTGAAACCGAAGTGCCCTTCAAGCCGACGCAAGGTCGCCCAGTCTATTGTAGGACCTGCTATCAGAAGCACCGACGATATTAGGTACGAATCTAACGTAACCTAATCTCTCTTTTCTATTCCATTTTTTGGTTTTAATTTTGAGGCGGTAATCGGTTGAGGTTCGACGAAGTCGTCCGAAAGAGACGAATGATTAGGAATTTTCAGCGAAGGCAGATTCCTGTTGAAACTATTGAGAAGATTCTAAACTTGGCCCTGCGTGCTCCCAGTGCAGGTTATACCCAAGGCTGGGCGTACGTCGTCGTCACAGATCAGAAGATTCGACGAAAAATCGGAGAACTCCAAGGTGAGTTTGACTTTTACGCTGCTAAACGGAAGCATAAATTCATCTCGGAAGCTCCCGTTCTCATCGTAGCATGCGTTAGCGAACAATTATACCACGACCGCTATCGAGAACCGGATAAGTTGAAGAGCGATGGCCAAGAAATCGAATGGACTGTTCCATTCTGGTATTTTGACATCGGCGGAGCTTGCACGATAATTTTTCTGGCGACAGTCAATGAAGGACTGGCGGCAGCATTCACAGGCATCTTTCGTCAACAACAAATGAAAGAATTATTGGGTATCCCAAACCATTTTCTACCAATTGGAGTAGTGTCGATCGGATATCCCAAGAAGGATGTTAAATCGTCCTCACTTAGACGAGGACCTCGCTCATCGAAAGATGTTGTTCATTATGATCGTTGGTGACAAGTAATCTTCGACCCTTGCAGTTTGAGCTAGGTAAGTATCATGAGAAGTGCACATGCTATACCAGTGTTAATCGGGAACATAATTGGAATCGTGGGCAGTTGCTTTGCAGGTTACCTAATCTATTCTGCGCCTAACTTTTCAATGGCGCTGATGAGATTCATATTATATCTAATTTCAATCGGTTGTTTAATCTTCTGTCCGCACTGTTTGGCGCATTACATTGTGGGAAGCCTCGTGGGGATACATTTCAAATATTATTTGGTGCGAAGATCGACGATCGAGAAGCTTAGAATTCCAGTAATTAGCGATATCGCATCCAAGTTGCCAGTTCTAAGCCTCCAAATTGATCATGCTTCTCTAGCGACAGTTAGCGTAGAAGCGAGGGCTGCAATGTTCGCTTCGGGAGCTTTGTGTTCGACGATTCTACCATTCGTCGTAGTGTTCGCTTCTCTTAACGAACTTCCCGCTTCCTTTAGTCTAATTTTGTTCGTGCTTTGTTTTGGAAATCTACTTTTCGAGCTCTATTATAGTCCGAAGGCTGGAGACTTCTCGAGATTCAAGCGTCCCCTCAATAGAGGATAATATTTTGCATGTTGCGGCTTTAATTAGAGGCTTCTAATCGTCAATACTATGTGATGTTAGATGAAGTATCGTCGACTTGGCAATTCAGGATTGAAGCTTAGTGAGTTGTCGTTAGGCGCATGGGTCACTTACGGTGGACAGGTCGGCGAGAATATCGCTTCGAAGTGCATGTCTGCTGCATATGAAGCAGGTGTTAATTTTTTCGATAACGCGGAAGTGTATGCTGATGGAAATGCCGAGATAGTTATGGGCAACGTCGTCAAAAAAATGGGGTGGCGTAGAGAAAACTTGGTGATCTCGAGCAAGGTCTTTTGGGGGGGTGAAGGACCAAATGATAAAGGGCTCTCTCGAAAGCATGTCCATGAGGCTTGCATGAATTCGCTTAAACGACTACAACTTGACTATCTAGATCTCTTCTTCTGTCATCGTCCGGATCCTACGACCCCAATTGAGGAAACAGTTCGAGCCATGGATGATCTTGTTCATCAAGGAAAGATCCTCTACTGGGGAACATCTGAGTGGAGCGCGGCAGACATCACACGAGCGCACGGTCTTGCGCGAGAGCTTGGTCTGACACCGCCACAAATGGAACAACCTCAATACAATATGTTGCATCGCGAACGTGTCGAGAAAGAGTATGCTCACCTCTACCATGAAATTGGATTAGGTACTACAATTTGGAGTCCTCTCGCATCTGGAGTGTTAACTGGTAAATACGACAACGGAATCGTGCCTGGCACTCGTGCTACGCTTTCAGGCTATGAGTGGTTACGTGAATACGTCATTACACCGCAAAATATTGAGAAGTCGAAAAAATTGCAACCCATAGCTCAGGAATTAGGGTGTACGATGGCGCAGTTGTCGTTGGCGTGGTGCCTCAAGAACCCCAACGTGAGCACGGCAATTACAGGAGCAAGTAAGCCAGAACAAGTAACGGAGAACATGAAGGCAGCTGAGGTTGTAGCAGGTCTTGACGCTCAAGTGATGGAACGAATCGATCAGATTCTAGGCAACAAACCAGAGGAAGACGAAGAATAAATTCATTCGACCAGTGAATCCAATATTCCTCGAAGTTTTCTGAAATCCTCTTCCATAACTTTCCTTAACGACGCCGTGTATAAGGCGGCAGCAGGATGATACATCGGAAGATAGGTTACTGACTCGACCTCTAACGGCATCCCATGAAGGGATGTAACAGAGTCGGAGTCTGATGGATTTACCAGTGCTCGAATAGCGGAATTACCCATTGGACATATCACTTTAGGGTGAATTAATGCGATCTGTCGATTCAGGTAGTCTCTGCAGACCGCCGACTCATCCTTCCGTGGAGGACGATTATTTGGCGGTCTGCATTTTACAACATTCGTAATGTACACCTCATTACGCTTGAGACTGATAGAGGCTAGAAGTTCATTGAGGAGTTTACCAGCGGCTCCAACGAATGGACGGCCTTGAGTATCCTCCTGTCCACCTGGAGCTTCTCCGACGAAAACAACCTTAGCAGCATCATAACCTTCGCCTGGCACAGCGTTCGTCCTAGTCTCACAGAGTGAACATTTCGTACAAACGCGAACCTCGGTTGCCACTTGATTTAAGGAGTCCGAGATCAGCGTTTCGATGCCTCCTAGAACAAATTTCGAACTGAGGTGACTTCGCCAGCGTACGGTATATATTCATCTTTCCGCTTGACGTTGGCCATCCTGGAAAAGTGAATTCCGATGCCAATCACCGATGTAGCGAAGAAGCAGCTGGCCCAGAAGGTCAGATTGCATTACAAAGTATGTCGTGATTGCGGGGCGCATAATCCTGGGGCGTCGGAACGGTGTAGGAAGTGTCACGGACACAACCTGCGGTGGAAGAAACGTGAACTGGGTGCAAAGTAGAAACTTACTAGTTTGCTTCTGAGGGTTAGAAAGAAAAGGTAGAAGCTAGGCGTTTACGCTATTCCCATCTGAGCCTTAGCTTCCTCACTCATTTTATCAGGACTCCAAGGCGGGTCGAATACTAGGTCTACTTTGGCATCTTTAACGCCATTCAAAGCCTTGAGTTTCGCTTTGACTTCTTCAGCAATCATTCCGCCCATCATGCAACCAGGTGCCGTCAATGTCATTTTGATGCCAACGTTGCCTTCAGTTTGCACGTCGATATCGTACACTAATCCTAGATCCCAGATGTTGATTGGTATCTCCGGGTCAAAGCAGTCCTTCAGAACCGTGATAACTTCATCCTTAGTCACCAAATCTCATATTCACCTCCACGATTGAAACCGATCATTTACTTGAGATCGGCAGCTGCCTTACCTATTAATCTTAGTTCGTTGGTTTAAGTGTTCAACTCGATTTGCTCTCGGACCAAGCTATGGGCATTGCTCCAGGGATGGGCTCGAGGAGTTTTGTGGCGTTAACTCGTACTGCGTTGGTCACGTCTTCGAACAGTGGATTAGAGTAATCTTCGATCTTCCCCAGGTCGGCGAGGCGTGCAATTTCTGGATCTATTGGCATAGATCCTAGAAATGGAATTCCAGCTCTCTTTGCAGCTTCTTCCCCTTTACTTCGACCGAAGACTTCCATTCTCTCGGCGCAATGGGTACAGACTACGTAACTCATGTTTTCGATTAAGCCTAGAATCTTTACGTTTGCGATTTGTTCACTCAGAGTTTTTGCCATGTTGATTGCTTTCGCGACGACCATCAGAGCCAAGTCTTGAGGAGTTGTTACTACGATTACGCCTTGCAGAGGCAGTGACTGAAAGACGGTAAGTGGAGCATCGCTTGTTCCAGGTGGAAGGTCTACGAGTAGGAAGTGTAGGTTTCCCCATTCGATGTCTTGAAACATTTGTCGGATAACGCTGTTGATTATCGGTCCTCGTACGATGACCGGCATTTGTGGTTCTTCGAGTATAAGATTCATTGAGACAACTTTGATTCCGGTTTTTGAGATTGCTGGAAGAACTTGTTTGTCAGGAGTAATATGGAGCGGTCCCTTCAGGCCGAACATTTTCGCTATGCTAGGACCGGTGATGTCAGCGTCGAGTATACCGACCTGATATCCTAGCCTTGTTAGTTGAACAGCTAAGAAGCCAGTGACGAATGATTTCCCGACACCTCCTTTACCTGACATGATCGCGATGACGTTTCGTATTCCCTTTCGTTCCAGACGGTTAATTCCCGGTGGCATTGGGGAACCTGGAGCGTGTGCGTCGGTTGCCGCTTGTACCATTTGTGATTGTATCTTAGTTCGCAGCTGCTCGAGTTCTTGTTTCGTCATAACAGTTGTTTCAACGTCAACCTGCTTTACTCCTGGAAGTTTCATTACTGCTTTCTGAACATCGCTCGATATGGTTTTTGAAAGAGGACAGCCTCCAACAGTAAGTGCGATTTGGATTTTCACTTTGTCTTCTTGAAGGTCGATGTTTTTGACCATCTGTAGGTTAACTATTGAAATGTGCAGTTCGGGGTCCATGACGTCTTTTAGAGCGGTCATAACTTCGTTTTTTGATAGCACGTACCTGCATCTCGTCAGTTTATGAGTACAGGGAAATTTCGCCGATATTAACAGTTGTTAATGGGTTTATGGAGTTGAACTTTGTCTGTTGCAGATGAAGCATCACATACGGAGTTTAGGGCTTTAGTCGTTCTGGTGTTTGCGGGAACAGCGTCGTTTCTCTGATGTTCTGCTTGTTAAGGAAAGACATTGTAAATCTCTCAACTCCTAAGCAGAGACCTCCGTGTGGTGGAACGGCGTACTTGAACGGATCAGTGAACCATGCCATTCCGTCAGGGTTGATTTGCTTATCTCGGAGTTGATCTATGATTTTGGCGTATCGATGTTCTCGTTGTCCGCCTGAAGACTGTTCCAGATCTCTATAGATTAGATCGACGCTTCTCGCCCATTGCGGATCATCATCGACGCGCATAACGTAGAATGGCTTAACTCTCGACGGGAACCGTGTCAGAAAATAAATGTCCGTTCGATATTTTTCTTTTACATATTTGGAAAGGATTGATTCTGCTTCTTTATCGATATCTTGGCCATAGGAGACTTGCTTTCCATATTGTTCTAGGATTTCGTAGACTTCTGGGAATCGGATTTCCGGATACGGAGTATTCGGTAGTTCGGCTTCACAATGCAGTAGATCCAGTTCACGTCCGCATTCTTTCTTTACTTTGTTTATTGCGTTCGCTATGAGTTCTTCTTCAACTCTCATCATGTCAGTTTCATCGTTCATGAAACCGAATTCTACAGCCATACCTCTATGTTCGCATAAATGTCGTGGAGTGTGAGATAGTTCAGCCCGCCAGTTGGGTCCAAGATCGTATATTTTGTCGAAACCGGCGGCGATGCAAAGTTGTCTGTGTAGTTGTGGGTCTTGTCTTAGGAAAGCTTCCTTCCCGAAATAATCGGTTTTGAAAACTTCCGCTCCGCCTTCTGACGTGCCACCTAGCAGACAGGGGGTGAAGACTTGCATGTACTCGTTACGGTTGAGGTATTCAACCATGCCCTCTACTAGTTTTGATTGGATTTGGAAGATGGCTAGGTTTTCTCGTTTTCGTAGGTCGATTACCCGCCAATCTAGACGTGCGTCGAGATTGGCTTCTCCTTCTTTACCCGAAATGTCAAGCGGTAGCGGAGTTTCGGCTTTTGAGATGAGTTCGATCCGGGTTGGGGCGATTTCAGCTCCAACTTTCGCGATTCTGTTTTTGATTGGAGTACCTTCAACAGCGATCACGTCTTCTCTGCCCAAGGTATCGGTTGCCTTAACGATTGTCGGGTCGGTAGATGTTTTGAGTATCGTAATTTGTGCAATGCCGTGTTTGTCTCTGAGCCATATGAATCTGGCGCGTGCAAGTTCCTTTATCTCATGTATCCAGCCAGCGAGAACGACTTTATCGTTCGCAGTTTCTATCTGGTCAGTGAAATGGGTTCGTTTTAGCAATAATGAAAGCCTGTTTGTAGGATTTGGAGTTAGCTGCTATTAATTCGACTGATCTTCGTTATGGTAGTAGAAGTTTGGCTATTTCGCTCGGTTTCAGGGCGATTTGTACGCCTGCGTTTCTTAGAGCGTCAATTTTTGTTTCAGCAGTACCACTTTTTCCCATGATTATCGCGCCGGCATGTCCCATCCTTTTTCCGGGTGGAGCGGCCCGTCCTGCGATGTAGGAGGCGATAGGTTTCGGGTATTTGGTGGTGGATATGTATTCGGCGGCTGTTTCTTCAGCGTTTCCGCCTATCTCACCGATCATTGCTACGGCGGCGGTTCCAGGATCTTTTCTGAATAATTCCAGAACATCAACGAAACTTAGGCCAACTACTGGGTCTCCCCCGATACCGAGGCAGGTTGATTGGCCCAGTCCTGCATTTGTTAGGCTGGCGGCTATTTCATAGGTTAAGGTTCCACTTCTGGATATGAGGCCGATTTTTCCTGGCTTGAATATGTGGTCAGGCATTATGCCGAGTTTGCATTCTTTTGGAGTTATGATTCCTGGTGTGTTAGGTCCGATTATTGTTGTCCCTTTCAGTTTAGCGTATTCCATGACTTGAATTTCGTCTTTGACTGGGATGCCTTCAGTTATGATTATGATAGGATTTAGATTGGCGGATATGGCTTCGAGTGCAGCGTCCTTGGCGAAAGGTGCAGGGACGAATATGATGGATGCGTCGACTTTGAAACGATCAGTTGTTTCCTTCACGGTGTCGAAAACAGGAATGCCATGCATAGTTGACCCTCCCTTTCCCGGAGTTACGCCAGCCATTATTTTTGTTCCATATTCGAGCATGAGCTGTGTGTGGAAAGCTCCTTGTGAGCCTGTAATGCCTTGCACAATCGTGTTCGTTCCTTTTCCTATCAGTATTGTCATTTTATTTCAACTTGGATGCTATCTCTACCGCTTTTGCCGCCGCTTCTTCCATACTGTTCAAGGAAGGTATTCCTGCGGCAGCCAAGATTCTCTGCCCTTCTTCTTCATTGGTGCCGACCAATCGAATCACCATTGGTTTTGTTATACCCATCTTCTTCTGGATCTCTAATATCGCTCGAGCGACATCATCGCAACGTGTTATGCCTCCCATGATGTTGATTAGAAGAGAGTTGACTCTGGGATTTGCTAGGACAATTTCCAGCGCTGCTGCAATACGTTCCTCGTTTGCTCCTCCCCCAACGTCGCAGAAATTGGCTGCCTTCCCTCCGTAATCGAGTATCATATCAAGTGTTGCCATCACTAATCCTGCTCCGTTTCCTATGATTCCGATGTCCCCGGCAAGTTCGACATATGCCAAATTCTTTTCATGAGCTCGCACTTCGAGTGAAGTCATATCAGGTTCGAGTGTCTTCATTCGTTCCAAGAACTTCGGATGCCTATACAACGAGTTATCATCTAGGAGAATCCTAAGATCCGCGAGGATGAATTCTCCCGACTGGGTCTCTATGAGTGGGTTTGATTCGATTAATTCGGCATCATAGTCCAACATAACTTTGAACAGTTTGCTGATTAGGGACGCTAATTGTGTCATCTGTTTCCCGTTATAACCTAACTGTTTGGCCGCAATTCTACTTTGGAAATCTTGAAGGCCTATCAGTGGGTCAATCTTGTCTCTGATTATCTTCTCTGGATTTTGATCGGCGACTTGCTCGATGTCAACTCCGCCCTCAGTTGAGCAGAGGATCGTATAACATCTAGCGGCCCGATCGACAACAATGCTAATGTAACGTTCGAATTTGCCTTGTATCTTCTCCTCGACGAGCACCTTGTTTACTTTTTCTCCTTTAATTGTCGTAGATAGAATTGACTTTGCGACTTGGAATGCTTCGTCCGCTGATGAAGCTGGTTTGATTCCACCGGCTTTACCTCGTCCTGCAACGAGGACTTGAGCTTTAATCATGGAAGGCTGTCCGATCTTCGACCAAGCCATTTTAGCTTCGTCCGGTGTGGACGCAACGTATCCGTTGGGTGCAGGCAGATCGTATTCTCTGACTATGTCCTTCGCTTCATACTCGAATAGTTTCATTCGATCTCCCTCCTTATCTAACGTTCGAAGCTTCTGTCAACTCGTGTTCCGTATAAAATAGACTCTGAAGGCATTGCATACTGTTATTGTAACATGTTCCTGCAGTAAACGCTGAAAATCTAACCAGTGTAATGTAATCGGTGATTGAAGAAGTTGAGATAGGAGTGGTTAGCGTAAAAGTTGATATGAACGTATCGGCCAACACTCACCGGAGTTAGTTATTTGCTGCGAGGTTGATCTTGGTCTTTAGCAATGCCAGAACCATCGAGATTGCAGAAATATCTGAGAGTTCCGACGCTTAGAACCAACGAACCGTTCTTTCATTATCTCGAAAAGTGGCTTTTCGTTTCGATAATTGTCGGTTTCATTACCGGATTAGTGGTGGCAGTATTCGATTACGTTACAAACTTGACGTTATGGTCCTATTTCCCAAACTTCTTTGCTCAACATATTTTCATGATATTCCCGATTGTTCTAGTCGGTCTACTTGCGAGCGGATTGCTTCTAAAATCTTCATCGAATCAGATAGGTTCAGGAACTGAGGAAGTGATTCTCGCATACAATAATGAGGATGGAAAGATCGACACGTCGTTGTGGTCGTTTCCGAAGAAGATGCTGGCGGCAGTGATGACGATTGGCTTCGGAGGAAGCGCAGGGCAGGAAGGGCCTTCTGTATATGCAGGCGGAGTGGTTGGGTCATGGATTTGGAGTAAGCTTGGAAGTCGGCGACTAACCTTAGACGACCGGCGTATATTGGTTCTGGCAGGTGCAGCTGCAGGAATCGGAGCTGTCTTCAAAGCTCCTCTCACAGGAATCATATTCGCGTTAGAAGTGCCGTTCAAGGATGATTTGGCTCATGACGCACTTATTCCGTCACTTGTTTCCGCGGTCGTCTCATACCTAACGTTGATTGCGATTGATGGATCACAACCACTCTTCAAATTCCCCGGTATAGTATCGCTAAGTTTGGCTGACATTGCTGGTTCCGCGGTACTGGGGGTGATGTGCGGTCTAGGCGCTTTAATCTTCATTTTCGTTTACAGGAACACTACTCTATTCGTAGGCAGGATCAGCTCCAAGTTCTACGTTAAAGCCTTCGTTGGAGCAGTCGTCGTCTCAGGCATCGGAATCATCAGCGTGATCACGCTTCATAGACCATACCCTCTAGGCATATCATATGATCTAGTCAGTTTGGCTCTGTCGCCGACAACACTCCTCGGCACGTTACTGATGCTTTTCATTATGAAATTACTCGCGACCTCTTTCACTTTAGGAAGCACAGGAGATGGTGGAATCTTTATACCGCAAATTGTGATGGGCGCAGCCTTGGGTGGTCTTTTTGGTCAAATATTCTACCCTGCGAACGTTGGCCTTTTCGTGGCTGTTGGAATGGCTTCTTTCCTAGCCGCTGGTTTCAAAACACCGCTAGCCGCTGTAGCCTTCGTGGCCGAGACAACCGCGGGACCAGGTTATCTGATTCCCAGTCTGATCGCCGCCGCCGTCAGCTATTCAGTTTCAGGAGAAGCCTCAGTATCCGAACACCAGAAACTTCGAGACGAGGTCGACATTTCAGAGGTAAAAAACATGACGGCGGACCAAGTAATGACCAGGAATGTTATCGCTGTTCCCGCTGAAATTTCGGTGCTAGATTTCGTTGAAGAATACCTCTTCAAGTTCCAGCACAAGCGCTTCCCCGTTGTCGATAAGAACGGTGTCATCGGAACCATCTCAATGAACGAAGTAAAGTCTACAGAGCGAGAGAAATGGTTCCAAGTACCGGTTAAGGACGCACGCAACGCTAACTACAAGGTCGCATACCCAGACGACAAGCTGCAGAAAATCCTTGACTTAATGTACACATCAAACACAGGTAGAGTCACGATCGTAGATAGGACAGACCCACGACGAATCGTTGGAATAGTATCCAAGACCGACATCATAAACACCATTGAAAAACAAAGGTTCAGGACATGAAGAATATTGCGGGATCTTATGTGATTGAAGAGACGTTGATGTAGTTGCATGGGCAGGAAGTGCCGTACGGGAAGCCTGGGCTGGAACCCGAATATAGCTGCCCGGTCCGTTACCCAGGACCCAACGGGTGGATACGACGAGGGTAAATTGTACAGCGTGTAGTACTGGCAGACTTGCGCAGTGTTGTACGGACTATATAGTGGAATGGATAATTCTACGCATCCGTTTTGGTCTTGGTGTAGTATCCCGAACATTGGCTTACGCCATTAGAACCTGATTGGCAGGCGCTGTTGTAACTGTATTGTGACGGACCGTTCACATAGCAGCTATAACCGTAGCTGCAGTAATATGGTGACTGGCCGTAATAGTACAGTATCCGTTATAGTAACCATTGTAGTAGGGGCTATAGTATCCATTGTATCCGTACTGAGGAGGATAACAGGTGCTGTACCCACAGTTCTGGTAGTAACTCGATCCGGTCGGATATGTAGTGATCGGATATGTTGCGGTGCTCATCATGGTCGTTTAACTCGTAATTATACCAACGTTAGTTACCGTCTGCGTGCTGTAGATATTCTGCGTGTTTGTTAGGAACTGTTGCTGGGTCACGGTCGTAACATGTGAGCTGAGTGGATTATAGTTCGCCAGTAACACAACGAGAACGATAATGAGAAGAACTGCAACTATGACTATGCCGAATTTGCCCCGACGCTTTGGGCTTGACTGGTTGGTCTGGATCGGCTGATTTTCGCTCATAAGGCATCAATGATAGGAAGTTCAGAAATTCATGATAAAGTCATTTCCACCTGGTGGAACTAACTTCCTCTAGATAGCAATTGTAGAATTTTGATCTAAAGTCACGCGCACTTTGTGGAAATTCATAATAATTCCACTTTCTCGAGACATGCTAGCTTGTATGTAAAATGAAGTCGATGCCAGCATCGTTTTTCATCCGATATTCTCCGTAACGTATGAAATGATGCAAATCGTTTTATCGTATCGATTAGAGAGTAGGGATTAGTGTGTGTCTTGCGAATATGGCACTTACTAGTTATCCTGGTGTTGTTTTCTCCATTGATGCTGCCAGTAGTTGATAGCCAGAGTTACGTTACGGTCACAACTCAAGTCACTAGTATTCAAGTCATAACCTCTACGACAGGAAGTAGCGTCGTTACGTCACAATCGCCACCACAGCAATTATTCAATAGTGCTTTCACGGTGAATGCTACAGCGCACACTAATAGTTGCGAGACATTCAATCTAACCTTTAACGGTACTCAAGGGCAGTACGTGTCTGGAAATTTCACGTCAGATATTTCGCTAGGCTTCTTCATTACCCAAGATTCAAGTTATCAGACTTGGTTGAAGTCTGGAGGTTGCGCAAGTTTCCCATCCTCGATAGCTAGTCAACCGCCCACGACTTCGTACGCGTTTAATCTTGCCCTGCCTACCTCTGGCTTGTGGGATATTGTTCTAGTAAATTATTCAACAACCAGAAATGCTGACGGATTCATGACGGCATACCTATCATTTCTTGGGTCCACTCTCACGGAACCTTTGCTCAGCACCATAACTCAGACGAATCTAGTTCAATCCGAGATGACGGTGCAGGCGACCACAGGAACCTCTGGGATACCTGGCTTTCAAGCCGAATCGATCATAATTGGGATCATTCTTGGACTAGCCACTTTGATTCTGCTACGACGCAGACGCCGCTAGGAATACACTCAGCTGTGGTGCGTACCACTCAGACCGGTACACGAAGATTGACTAATATCGAATTCGTTATTAGTTAAATTCAAATATCATGCTGGAAGACGTGCAATCAACACGAGGGCATCGAGAACAAGTAGTCGCCGTGGGACGATTGTCTGCCCTCAGGTAGGGCTGGAACTTAATGGTAAAGACGATACTAGATGCATTCTGCGTGAAGTCGGGTATACTCTGCAGACGTTGCGAGGAGAAAGTGCAGAAAGGTCTAATTACTGATTTCGACTTGAAAGTGATTCGAAGGCTAGTTGAACTAGAGAAGGACCATCCGCTCCTCCAAGATGTGACTTATCACAGATCTGTACAGACTGACGAAATGATGGTCGTCCTTGTCGACAAGAAGGACCTTCCGAGATTACTTGGCGGCGGTGCTAAAGTTGTTAGGGAGCTTAGCGAAACCTTTGGAAAACGGGTGAAATTGATTAGTTTCGGTGGCGACGACAGATCGTTTCTGGAGGACTTATTTAGTCCGCTCTCAATTTTGACGATCAATACCGTGTGGATCCCGGACGGCAGCACAGAAACCAAAGTAATACTCACAGGCAGAAGACCTAGGAAGATGCCTGTGGACCTGGATATGGTTCAGAATATAGCGAAGGAACTCAAAGGCATGGCGCTGCGCGTCGAATTCGAAAGAGATTGAATACGAGCCTGATCGCTCTGATCTGTGAGTCAAGTGAAGCTCTTCGCGGTTTTGATGGATCTGGGCGAAACGCTCGTTCACTTCGCTAAACCGTGGGAAGAAGTCTCTTATGCGCAAATCAGAGAAGTGTATGCGTACCTCAACGATTCTGGACTACGAACGGACTTTGAGTCGTTCGCTCGAACGTTTGTTCGCGTATACGAGGAAGCAGCAGGCCGATCGGATACTTTCAAAATTGAAATTCCCATGGAAGAAATAATTGCTAAAACACTTTCTAAATTTAATGTGAAGAATCTGCCAACTGAATTCCTACAGAAGGCAACGAGATTTTATTTCATGCCGGAAATTGATGCCTGGCAACCGTATACTGATGCCGTCGACACATTATCCAAGTTGACAGATAACAAGTTCAAGTTGGGTTTAGTTTCGAATGCCAAAAGTGAATGGGTAGTCCACGAAATTCTAAGTAAGTATGATCTGCAAAAATTCTTCGGGACGGTCATCACATCGGCAGCTATGCGCAGTACGAAAACCTAGACCTGATATATTTTCTAGAGCGCTAAAGGATCTTGACGTTAAAGCGAAAGATGCGGTTTTCATTGGAGACTCATTGGAGGCGGATATCGGCGGAGCCAGAAACGTCGGAATGCATTCCATCTACGTGAGCCGAAAACCCCAAGAAAATCCAAGCATGGCCTCTCCTGAGGCCACAGTATTCAGTCTAACCGAAGCGGTAGACACGATTATGCTCTGGAACACAGGTGAAGTTCAAAACAAGCAGGAAAAAGGCGCATACTCGTCCATCACGCATAAAGTTTTGAATTGATGTTTTATGACTGCTCACGCAGCTTTGGTTACATACATTCGTCTCGAATTAACAATAGTATAGAATCGAGTTTCATCATTAACAAACCGATCTGCAGTTCAATTCCTAAACTGTGCATTTAACTCGGAGAGGTATACGAAAGCGTGGAAGTCAAGCTTGAAGTGTTGGAAATGCCACAGCTCTTAGTCATTATCTCAATTGCAGTAATTGCAATCATTGTCGCTATAATCATAGATTTTCGTTTTCTTCTCTACCCATTCAGGTCGAAGCGGAATCCATTGACTACCGCGAAAAAATATGAACTGGCAGGCAATACGCTCTTCATCTCAGACCTTCATCTGCGAGCAAACACACCTTTCCCATTCACTGAACAATTACGAGCGTGTGTCGAGCGCGAGAATATTGAGAACTTGGTGATCGACGGTGATCTCTTCGATTCTCCGGAGGACGCTGAAAAGATCCTGCGAACAGGCTGACAACCTAGACTTTCTCGGATTAAGAGAAGTTCCATTGAAAAGTTACTGGATTATCGGTTCGCCAAGACATGACCCTCGTAATCCGACTACAAGCCTTAATGTTTTAGGAAATTGCGCGATTTTCACTTATGACGGGTTGTCTGTTGTCGCCTATCATGGTCATGATCTAAGCCTGAAAGGCGGCATCGCGCATGGAATCAATAAGTTCATCTCACCACTCATTGTCGAAAAAATGTGGAAACGATTCGCACGCGTCGACGCCAATACTTGGGTGATTTTCGGCCACACACATATTCCTGGATTAGACATGAAATCACGGATCGGCAATTGTGGAGCGTGGGCAACCTATCGCTTAGTTCGCCCAACCGGAACAGGCATCATTCTGAATGCAAACCTTCCTAGGTTGCATCTGGTTACAATTGCGAATCCGTCTTGATCTTATTTGCCAGGGCAATAGAAGGATCACTTGGATGAAATTCTATGTTACCAAGAAACTTCAGCTGGCTAGAAGAATCTAAAGTCGCTGGTTCTGGTAGGCCTGAAACTGAATTTGATCTTGAATCAATTAAAGAGACAGGCATCGGCACAATAATCTCTCTAACCGGCACTCCATTGAATCCGCAAACTGTGAGACGGTTAGGGTTTGAGTATTTGCACTCACATATCTCCGGAGCTCCAGCCCTCGATCAGCTAAACGAAATAATTCGATTCATCAATGAACAGAACTCATCGTCAAGGTCAGTGCTAGTTCATTGCGCGGAAGGAATGGGGCGAACTGGGACAGTTCTTGCAGCATACCTCGTCTCACATGGACTCGGAGCTGATGAAGCGATTAGACACGTGAGGGAGAAAAGGCCCGGTTCAATACTAACAACAGAGCAGGAAACGGCAATACATGAGTTCCAAATAGCAATCCAGAATCAAAAACCACATAACCAAACGTCAGCATCAAGTTAACCTAGCAAAGTGGAAATAATGCCTAGAAAGCTACCTTCGTCATACGTTCGCAAACTGAATGATCAACAGAAAACCCAAAAGGCGATAGAAGCGAATCGACAGAGGAGACAGGAGCAGCAACAAGCATCAAACCGAACGTCGGGTCGAGTGAAAGGCTTCACTACTATCTGTCAGGCATGTGGGACGAGATCTAACTTTACAGTTGATAATTTAGGTCATGCAACCTGCAATCATTGCAGAGCTATCGCGCCATATAGAATAAGCAACGTTGCGTAGCAAAAGCAGCACCCGAAGCGGTCTCTCGATCGGGAATTTAGCTGAGACTTTTCAAGGCTGCGGCTGTGCCGGATCCTAGAGAAAAATCATATGCCTGCCCAAGTAGAGCGGCTTCAATTGCACCGACAGTTGCAAGCAGATCTTGCCGATTTACTCCGCCCATATGTCCAACCCGAAACGTTGTACCCTTGAGTGGTCCGAGTCCGCCGGCAATCTCGATGCCGAATTTATCATTCATGGTTTTGCGGAATTCTACGTCTTGCACTTTATCAGGGTAGTAAGTTACGGTGAGAGTATTAGCGGCATACTTCTCTTCGCACAGGAGTCTCAGACCAATCCCGCACATGGCTGCCCTAAATGCCGCAGCAGTCTGTGCGTGACGTAGGAAACGCTGTTGAAGTCCCTCTCGCAAGATCTGTTTACAGCTCTGGTTCAAGCCATAGATCATATTAATCGGGTGAGTGGCGAAGTACTTTGTCGGATCTTCAATAATCGGTGTCCAACGTTTCAAATCACCGTAATAGGTTCCCATCCGACTCTTGCGTTTCTCTCTTGCTGAGATCGCGTCTGATCCGAATGCAGCAATCATTAGTCCCGGTGGAACAGCCAGAGCTTTTTGGGATCCAGTGAAACACACATCGATCCCCCATGCATCCATATCCAGCTCGATTCCACCCAACGAGCAAACAGCATCCACCAAGAATAACACATTCTTACCCTTAGCCACACGACCGAGTTCCTTGACAGGATTCGCAGCGCCAGTAGAAGTGTCCACGTGGACCACTAGCAAAGCTTTGTAATCTTTGGAGGATAGTTTCTTTTCAACCGCAACTGGATCAGCAACAGAGCCCCAATTCAGCGACATTTTGTCCACATTTGCACCCAAAACGGAAGCAATCTCAGCTAATCTGTCGCCGAAATATCCTCCAGATACAGCTAACACCTCATCTCCAGGTTCAATAATATTTGAAAGCGCAACTTCGGCACCTAAAGTTCCCGAGCCCGCTAACGGCAAAACTAATCCTGTGGTCTTGAAGATACTACGCAAATCTTCCACAGTTTCCTTCAGTAAACTCGCGAACGTTGGGCTAACATGTGATAGGGTTGGACGTGCCAAGGATCGTAGTACAGCTGGATCAACATTAGTCGGACCAGGAATCATCAACAGGTTACGCTCACTCAATTTTTTGATCTCTCCAAGCCAGAAAAGTCATAACTAACGTAAAAGAACTATCCAAGTCGAACAGTGAAGTTGTTAAAACTCGCTCCACGCTAGAAATACTGGCCATTAATATGCCACCTAACGCTGAACTTCAAGATCGTATCTCCCAATTTCGAAGAGAATTAGAATTGTTGGGAGGACGATGCCATCTAGCTTCCGGACCGGTCGAACTGGCGAATATAATTCTTGAAATTGTCCTCAACGCAAATTGCAAACTAGCAATAATCGAATCGTACATCGACAATAACAGCGAAATCCTTTCGACATTAACCAAACATGGAATCGACGCGATACGCATCCAAGATCGGCAAGCGCACACACTTGAATTATTAAGCAAGGCAGATGTGGGAATCACCCATGCTGATATGGCGGTCTCGCAGACTGCAACCGTAATCATCAAGACCGCTAGAGACGAAGATAGACTCACTAGTTGCCTACCTCGTGTTCATATTGCTATAGTGAGCATTACGAGATTGGTTGAGAAGCTCACAGATCTAACGCAATATTTGGAGACGAATTTTCAACCCAATGAACCATGTGTGATCTCTTTCATATCTGGACCAAGCAGAACATCCGACATAGAGATGAAGCAAGTGTTAGGAGTACATGGGCCACACGAAGTTCACGTAATCCTACTCGAGCAATGAGACCATGACGGAATTAAAAGATAAGATTCTCGAGGGCATCGAAAATACAACTCAACGCGGAGCACTTGGAGCTGCCATGCGCCGCGGTCGAGAAGGTAGGGCCACGGCACTTCAGATCCTTGATCAACCCGATAAGCTCCGAGAGAGAGTACGAAGGACCAAAGAAGAAGCAATAGCGGATCTGGACGCATTACTCGAAGAGTTCACCATAAACGCTACAAAACGAGGTGCCACCATCTTCCTCGCAAAGGACGGCTCAGCAGCGATAAACTACATAGCGGAAATAGCGAGGGTCAACAATGCCAAACTCATAACGAAATCAAAGTCTCTTACTAGTGAAGAAATTGAAATGAACCATCCATTGGAAGCAATGGGTTATGAAGTGGTCGAGACAGATCTAGGCGAAAGAATAATCCAGATTGCTAAGGAGAAACCAATCCATCTGGTATTCCCAGCGGCACACAAGACCGTGGAGCAAATCGCCGATCTATTCTCCTTGGGCCAATCAAAGATACAGCCAGATCATCCGGCCATAATGAAGTTTGTACGTGAAAACCTTCGCAACATCTTCCTCTCAGCTGACATCGGAGTCACGGGTGCTAACGTTGCGATAGCGGAAACAGGAACAATCGTAATAGAAACAAACGAAGGTAACGCTCGGTTGGTCTCATCAATACCGAAAATTCAAGTAGTCATCATGGGCATGGAAAAAATAGTGCCGTCAGTCGAGAACGCAATCGATATGATCAAAGCTCATCCAACCAGCGCAACAGGTCAACAACTAACAACATACGTCTCATTCATCTCAGGAAGATCGCCGCTCAACGGGCAGCAGGGGAGAAAACTTTACATCATAATTCTCGACAACGGCCGCACCAAAATACGAAACGACCTCGACATTCGAGAAGCACTGTACTGCATACGTTGCGGCGCAGTGCATGAACATATGCCCCACCTACGAAGTCGTCGGAGGTCACGTCTTCGGCTACATATACCCCGGCCCAATCGGCATACCTTGGACGGCAGGAGTCCACGGATTACAGAACACAGACTTTGCAGCGTTATGCATCTCATGTGGCCTATGCCACGAAATGTGCCCTGCCGACATAGACATACCTTACTTAATCGCGAAAGTGAAGGAACAACAAAACCTGAAACGTGGCCAAAGCTTTGTGAACAAAGTAATGATCAGGTCTGATGAGTTCGCTAAAATTGCTTCAACCGTCGCACCGATTTCAAATTGGATTCTCAGACTACCAAGTTTCAGATACTTATTAGAGAAAACATTAGGCATCGATCGCAGACGTCATCTTCCGAAATTTTCAAGGGACACATTCGATGTATGGTGGAGCACACATATCCCAATGGTGGAAGAATCACAAAGAAAGGTTGCCTATTTCGTGGACGTTTACGCGAATTATAATCGGCCCGACATAGGTATTGGAGCTGTCACTTTGCTTGAGAAATGCGGAGTTGAAGTGGTTGTTCCAGAGCAGAAGACTAGTGGCATGCCATACTTCTCTTACGGGGAATTAGAGAAAGCTCGTGCCGTCGCTAGCTATAACGTTGAACACATGCTCCCATTAGTACGGAAGGGCTACTCTGTCGTAGCCACTGAACCTACCGCTACGTATTGTTTCAAAGAGCTTTACCCAAGACTACTGAAGAACGACGAAAGCCGGCTTGTTGCTCAACACACCAACGAGTATCTCGACTTCTTGACAGCAATTGAGCCGTTCAAGGCTTCCATCAAGAAGGTATTTTCAGGGAAGGCCGGTTTCCATATTTCCTGCCATCAAAGAACATTGGGTAAGGGCGAGGCTACTCTTGACCTGTTGCGTATGACAGGTATAGAAGTGAAGGTGATAGAGACAGGTACGTGTTGTGGGATGGGTGGGACCTTCGGGCTGAAGGCTGGTGTGTTAGGTTACGGACTTTCTTGCGAGGTAGGTTTACCGCTCTTCGAGCTGTTCAAGAAAGGGGAGGTTGACTTCGGTTTGACAGAGAGCAGCGTTTGTACAATGCAATTGGAACAAGGAACAAATCTACGTTTCGACCACCCGGTAGCCTTGCTAACCGCTGCCCTAGATGGGCGAAGTGAATATCTTGATCATCTTAGAACGAAAGATGAACGTCCAGCAAACTGACGTGAACTATTAATCGAATCCGAGAATAGGGTGAGGTTTGTATTTGGATTCTAGGCGTTCCATGTCGTCAGAGCTGAGCTTTACTTCGAGCGCGCTCACAGCTTCTTCGATATGTTCAACTTTTGTTGGGCCGATGATAGGTGAAGTAACTCCCTTATGGAGCAACCATGCAAGAGCGATTTGAGCCATCGAGACTCCTTTCTCCTTCGCCAACTGTCCTACAACCTCTAGAACATCAAAATCTTCCTGTCTAAAGTAGCGGTCTGGGAGATAATGATCGCTCTTATAGCGTACGGAACTCGGTGTTCCTCCTCGTTTGTACTTTCCGGCAAGGAATCCTCTCGCGAGCGGACTCCAAGGAATAACACCGATTCCTTCCGCTCGGCATAATGGTATCATTTCACGTTCTTCTTCGCGGTACACAAGATTGTAGTGGTTCTGCATACTGATGAATTTCTCTAGACCCAATCGTTCGCTTGTAGAAAGTGCACTAAGGAATTGCCAAGCATGCATCGTTGAGCGCGCCAATATAACGTGTCAATCCTTGATGAACTAAATCATCTAGGGTTCTCAGAGTCTCCTCTATTGGCGTTTCAGGGTCCCAACGATGGATCTGGTAAAGATCTACATGAGACATGTTGAGCCGTTTCAAAGAAGCATGGATCTGTTGAAAGACGTGCCGTCTTGAAAGGCCGCCATCGTTTGGTTTTTCACTCATTTTATTATACACTTTTGTTGCGACGACCATATCATCTCTATAATCTTTCAAACATTCACCGATAATCTCCTCGGATCGACCGAGCGAGTACACGTTCGCTGTGTCAAAGAAATTTATTCCAAGATCGATAGCTCTCTTAACTATGACTTTGGCTTGCTCAAGTTCAAGCTTCCAAGGGGCATCGTTTCCGAAAGACATGCAGCCGATGCAAATCTTGGACACTTTGACTCCTGCCGACCCCAGATTCACGTACTCCATTACTCCAAACCCATCAATGTGATTATTCGACTCATTCATGAAGGTTTAACAGAGATCCACGCATAAGTAGGCGAAAGTGAAGAAGGTCCATCAGCAAGTGATCTTTTGACCCGAAAACTATACTGGGAAAAACCTTACGAACGCGAATTCGACGCGAGAGTAGTGAGGATCGAAGATCAGAAAGTTGTGTTAGATCAAACACTATTCTTTCCTCGCGGAGGTGGCGTCGCTTGCGATACGGGAAAGTTGGGTGGAGTAACGGTAACGGAAACAACTAAGGAAAGCGGAGAGATTTTTCATATTTTAGCCTCAACGCCAACCTTCAAAGTCGGCGACACCGTTCACGGACAAATCGAATGGGACCGAAGATACAAGCTGATGCGCATGCATACCGCAGGTCATCTCTTAAGCTCAATATTCTTCTCAAAAGCAAACTGCCGCATCACCGGCAACCAGATCGAACAAGAAAAATCGAGAATGGACTTCAATCTCGATCCGTTCGATCGTTCGCTAATCGAAGGCTTCGTTAACGAAGCAAACCGGTTAATCAACCAAGATGCGCAAGTTAAGACATATTTCATGGCACGCGAGGAAGTACTACGTATGCCGGAATTCGTGAAACTTGCAGAGGCAGCCCCACCGAGCGAACCACAACTCCGAATTGTCGAGATCACAGGCATCGACAAGCAAGCTGACGGAGGCCAACACGTAGCTCAATTGAAGGAAGTTGGACAGATTCGCTTACTGAAACTAGAAAACAAAGGCAAGAGCAATCGTCGACTATACTATGACTTATCATGAAATGAAGAAAAATTGATCTGGGAAGAAATTGAAGCATTCAAAATTCTCAATACCAAAATCTGAATATGAGCAGAGAGTTAGAGAAGTACGCGAGAAATTGCGTGACGCCGGCTTCGATGGGCTTCTTGCAATTTCAGGATATGCGGAACGAGATGGAAACGTAACCTATCTCTGCGGCCACAAGAACGCGTTCCCGTATAGCGCCAGGAGCGAGACCATTTCAGGGCTAGGCTACAGCGCATTCCTTTTGCCCGTTGACTCAGAAACTACCCTAATCGCCCCATTGGGCTACCAAACCGACGCAGTAACAGGCGTAGATCGAACCCAAACAGGCACGAATCTGACAAATGGTATAATCACGGCATTGACGGAATCGCGACTCGACCACGCTAGGCTCGCCATCGCCGGAAGTGATATTCTTCCTGCAGTCTACTTGGATGAAATTAGACGCAGTTGCCCGCAAACTTCCGTTCATTATCGCGATGAACTCATCTCTGAGCGAAGAATGATCAAAAGTGAGAATGAACTCCAAATAATCAGACATGCTTCTAAGATCGCAGACAAAGCGTTACAGACAGCTCTCGAAGCCATCAAGCCTGGAATGACTGAAAGCGATGTTGGAAGCATAGCAAGAATGAAAGCAATGGAAATTGGCGCAGATTACGTAGTCAGAGACCGTGTACAGTCAGGTCCTGAAATGGGAAGGCTCAGATGGCCGTTCGCGTCCCAGAAGAAAATACGGAAAGGCGAGCTGATCTCCATCGACTTTGTCGGTTGGGTAAACGGTTACGGTTTCGACATTCTGCGCGTAGGTTCGGCGAATCGCCCGACTAAGCAGCAACGAACAATAATTGAAGCCGCAGGCGAAGCTACGTCAACCATGTGTGAAGCACTCAGGAATGGGAGTACAGTTGAAAACACAATTTCTACAGTTAATAAACTCGAACGGCGCGGGCTGAAAGTTGCGCCGTTCGGGCATGCGATCGGACTGGAAATAGTTGAAACTCCTTACCTGTTACCGGGTGGTACTGGAATCGTGCAGAAAAATATGGTATTCTGTGTCGAACCAGACGTTAAGTCAGGTAAGTATTCGGTCTCGGTGGAAAACGAAGTGATTGTTACGAATAGCAAACCTGAGATTCTAACTAAATTGCCGATAAACGCTTGGAGTTAGTCCGCTGGAATCACGAGTCTTTCTCAGCGTACGAACCTTTTCCTTGAAGAGCTTCTTCTATCTGATCCTTTGTCAGCACAAGAGCAAAACCTCGACGAAGAGTTTTCAATTCAGCTTGTTGGAGTTCAGCATCATCGGTAGCGTTGATATCTGATCCGAACACGACCTTGTAGCCGTGTGCATGTGCCTCTCTTGCAGTTGTGCCACAGCAGTAGTTGGTCATTGTTCCACATATGATCACTGTGTCAATTTTGAGATTCTTTAAAACATAGTCCAGTCCGGTACCCGTGAAAGCCCCGTAGCAGGGTTTCTTGATCACAATATCCCTGTCATAGTTGGGCCTTAGAGCTGGGTCTATACTTTCTTTCTGGAAAAGAAGTGGCCCTTCGTAATCGTCGAACTTGTCTAGAGGAGTCCACGCCTCTCGCCAAGCCGGAGACATATCCAAATAATCTGGTCGAAATTCAAAGTAAGTATAGATAATCGGCACACCTAGGCTCCTGCTTAGATCCAACAGTTCTTTGATTCTTGGTATCTGCACAGTTGCATCAGGAATCCAGCAGGGCGTCAACTTTGGTTTCGTGAACTCTTCAACCATATCAATAACAATAAGCGCTGTCTTCTTCGCATTGATTTTGATCGTGGCTTCGCCGTTTTCATACTGTGCTTTGGCTTTACTCAGAATGTAATCGGCAGTGAATTGGCCCGCTTTCAGTTTATCCAACATAGCGCAATCAACAGATGGAGTTTACAATACGATACGTCAAAAAGCTTGCCCATCATCGTCTAGAATTCGTTATCTCGTATCCTGGGGATGGAAGCTCTACGTACTCCTCTCTATCGTTGAACTCGAATTGAACTCTAGGTTTGAAGTAGTGCGATAATTGTTAAAAGAGTGATAGTAAGTGTGCTGTCGAAGTAAATGAAACCGAAATTCGGAATCGTTCTTCCAACGAGAGGAATACTGTTCTCGAAAACCAGTGCACGAAAGGATATCGTAGAATTAAGCCAACTCATCGAAGAATACGGTTACGACGCGGTTTGGGCTGGCGACAGTATACTGGCGAAACCTAGGCTTGATTCAATAGCGGTACTATCAGCAGCGGCCGGAGCGACCGCAAAAGTGAAGCTTGGCACAGCATGCTTCGCAAGTTTTCCGTTAAGACATCCCATTCTCCTGGCTTACCAGTGGGCGACTCTTGATGTCATATCAGAAGGACGGACTCTGTTAGTAATCTGTCAGGGAACTCCAACCCAGCATGGAAAAATCTATCGTAACGAGTACGACGCTGTTCGGAATACCACCACGAGAAAAGGTTGAGAGAATTGAAGAAGGAATTGAAATCCTAAGAAAACTCTGGGAATCAGACGACGTAACGTACAATGGACAGAAATACAAATTCAAAGACGTTACGATGCTCCCGAAACCCGTCCAAAAACCATGCCCGATCTGGATAGCATCAAATCCACGCTCAACCGGAGAACTAGAAGGACCACCCGGCGAGATTGAGAAGAACTTTGACAGAGTCGGCAAATATGCAGATGGATGGATGACCACAATGGTTGAACCGGAAGAATTCAAAGAAGACGCTGAGAAAGTCCTCGAAGCAGTCCACAAACATAACCGTGAAACAAACAACTTTGGCATGTGTCTATATCATAACGTAAACATGAATGACGATCGAGCGAAAGCAGGCGCAGAAGCAAGTGATTTTCTTTTGAAATATTACAGGGAAGATCCATCTGGAATCCTTGATAAGTGGGTCGCCTACGGAAAACGAAAAGACTGCATCGAGAGACTGGAAATGTTTGCTTCCGCAGGTGTCAATACGTTCTCAATAAGATTCGTAGCATGGAATCAAATCGAGCAATTAAAGCGATTCAGCAAGGAAGTTCTCTCTAGCTTCTGATTCTCGATTAACGCTCAGCCAAGCCGATTCTAACTCTTTTCCCGAACGCTATCCTTGCGGCGGCCAGAAGAGACAACGCTGCACCTGAGAGAACAATCGTCGTCGTTGAATGTATAATCAGCGACGGAGAAGCGAGGACTTCCGCAAAAAGAAAATCCGTAACGTCACGTAGACCCCGAATATTTCTGGAAAAACGCCACGGTTGCATCCGAGAATTCCGGAATCTCAGAGCCATACAAATAATACTGCGATTTGGTATTTGAAACTTGTCACCACCACGATCGCCACTAAAATGTCAATCATAGACCATACCAGCAGTTTGGGAAACAAAAATTGAACACATCTGTTGCGTTTCAGGGAGAACATGGCGCGTACAGTGAACAGGCTGTATTCGCACATTTTGGGCCAACTGCATCGACCGTACCTTGCAGAAGTATTCGAGACGTCTTCGAGTCAGTCCAAGAAGGTCGAGTTCAATACGGAATAGTGCCGGCTGAGAACTCATTGGAAGGAACTGTCAATCAAACCTACGACCTCCTACTCAGTTCTCCTCTGAAGATAAACGGTGAAATCAAGCAAAGGATAGTACATTGCTTGCTTGCCATCCCTGGAACGAAGCTAGAAAACCTGCGCATGATTTATTCACATCCTCAAGCGCTAGCTCAATGCGCAACGTTCCTACGGAGTTTGAATGCTGAAGCAATTCCGGCATACGATACGGCTGGAAGTGCTAAAATGATTCAGGAGAAAAATATCTCTGATGCAGCAGCCATCGCCAGCGAACGGGCGGGCGAACTTTACGGTCTAATCGTTTTGAAAAAGAACATTGAAGATAACTCAGAGAATTACACAAGATTCTTCGTAATAGGACACAATGACAGCCCACCTACCGGTAACGACAAAACCTCAATCGTCTTCGGTGCCGCACACACCCCTGGCTCACTATACAAGGCATTGGAAGAATTCGCATCTCGAGGAATTAACATGACAAAACTTGAATCCAGACCAGTAAGAACAACGCCATGGGAATACGATTTCTTCATAGATTTGGACGGACACCGAACCGATTCTGCATGTCATGAGGCGTTCGAAGCGGTGAAAAACAAAACGACGTTCATAAAGATCTTAGGCTCATACCCGCGAGCAAAGTGACATTACTAAAGTGCTTAGCGTTGCAACCGATCTACCCAAATATTTAGTGCTTTGATGCATCCAATTTGGATGATTATCGGGTTGTGAAACCGCCATCAACAACTAAGGCGGATCCGGTGATGAACGATGATCGATCGCTGGCCAGAAATAATGCGGCCTCGGCTATCTCCTCCGGTCTGCCTAGTCTGCCGATTGGGTGGAGACTAATGAAATGTTTTTTCGCTTCTTCAGGGTTCTTCTCTAATTCTAATTCTCTTTCCATCATTGGCGTTTCTATTGCGCCGGGGCAGATACAGTTCACACGTATGCCGTATGTTCCGTATTCAACAGCCATAGCCTTAGTGAGCATTATCACTCCGCCTTTCGATGCACAATATGCTGCCAATCGCTCCAACCCGACAAGTCCAAGTTGAGATGCTATGTTGATTATGCTACCTTTTTTCTTCTTTATCAGATGTGGCAGAGCAAATTTTGAAACAAGGAACATACCCTTTAGATTTGTGTCCAGTACGCGGTTCCATTCTTCTTCTGTAGTTTGAATTAGCGGCCGAACTAATTCGATACCGGCATCGTTGCATACTACGTCAATAGTTCCGTAGTTTGCAATGGCTTTGTCGACTAAATTTTGAACATCGAGACTCTTCCGTACGTCGGTTTGAACGAATAATGCAGCGGTGCGTCCTCTAGCTTTGATTCGCACAAGAGTCCTCTGATCCTCTCTTATATCGCCGATTATGACTTGAGCTCCTTCTCTCGCGAAGAGTTCCGCTATTGAACTTCCGATCCCTGAACAGCCACCCGTCACAATTGCGACCTTGTTTTCGAGGTCCATAGCAACCCTCTTTGTAGAAAAACCAGCTAGGGTTTTGATTAAACATTCTCGTCCGTCAGCTTCGACGGACGGATCGACATCAAATACTAACTGGACTTGGACTGTTTCTTCTTTGAAGGTGATTTCTTCTTCAGGGTAATGTATCCGACGGTGGCGATGATGATTGCGATCACTACGGTGACGGCTTCAGGTATCGTATAGTCTGGTTGCCATGATGCGATTAATGTGTGAGCTTGATTCATCGAGATTGTACCTGTCGAGGAAGATGTGATCAAACTGCCATTTTCGTACCATCCTTGCACAGTAAGCCTTGCACCCAGCATGCCCATCATTCCGGGTAGCGGCACAGAGTTTGGTGATGCTGAGAACGTTGCTGTCGAGTTTGAATCATACCAGCCCGCGCCTGAAGTTACTCCAATAGAGCTATTCAACATCAGTGAATGCTGAGTAGCATAGAACGCCTCTAAACCGACATCCGACTGCGCGTACACGGAACGATCAGGCGACAGTGAGCCATCAGACCAGTGATCAAATCGCAACCGTGCCGTATCACTCACGTTAACAGAAGTAGGGACAGAAAGCGAATGTTGACCTACGATCAGCGGTGCTCCATCTATAGGACCGGGAAGCTGTGCTATTCCATCAACTGAAACAGATACTGAAAATGGAACCTTCACGAATAGCAGTGGGGTAGGTGTGAAGAATATCTGGAACGGTACACTGCTCCGAGAGTTTTCAACAGGGTTATTGTTCGCATCCAGCAGAACGACGGATAGGGCAAGATTCCAAGCTCCTTGTGTCGAATGGTTTCCGAGTATACCACCGACCTTGATTTGTAGACTTTCGTAGCCAGAGACGTTCTGTAATCTAATAGCGCATAGTGGGTTTAGGCTTGGCTGGTTGACGCATGGGTAAGGTGACGCTGTCGCAATAGCCGAAACTGGAACAGGCGGGGTAACATCTTGGTCGAGAAGCCCGACAACTAGCGTGTAATTCTGTCCAGCACCAGCGTATGAGACGTTCGCTGACACTAAGATCGGATTCTGGCTTGAAATGGGAACATGAATTGGATTAACAACCTCAATTATGTTCGTCGACTGAGCGTGAACATTGGGTGAGGTTAGAGTAATGAAGAATAGGAGAAGGCACATGGAGACAAATATTTTTTTGTTGTACACTTCAATACAGCTCGAATTTTAGGTTCATGACGGAGCCTCAAAGAAAACAGTTGTGGTGAGATATCAACTTAGATATTCAGCGGATTATGCAGACTCCGTCTTTGAAGTGCGGCTACGCGGCCCATTTTCAACGCTTTTAGACAGATGGCAAAAACTGCGAGTCGATGATGCGGCAGCAGAATCGGATCGTGTGACCGTTCAATAACAAATCCCGCACGTGAGCCATACTCATTAGAACAATAGCGCAGACTTCGGTTCATTAGCTTCGAGCAGCTCCTTCGACCAGTCTCTTCCAGAATATACGTATCTCTTGCAGACACGCTCAATCTTAGCCACATGTGCTTTTCCACTCCTTTTCATCCTTAATTCACGACTAAGTTACGCCTCACAATTCAATAAAAGGACTGCAAGAATTTCGTTATCCTAGAACTCAGTTCTGGCACTCATGAATCGGCATCTTCAAGTAGTGTGTCAACTCGAAATCTCGAAGAAAGAGAGCGCGATCGTTTGAAAAGAATTTTGGGGTGTATCCTTCTCGCGATGCTCATAGCTCAAGGAGCTACAATCGACCTCTCCAATGCAATGGTTTCGCCGGAGTTTTATCAAACTCGCTTAACAAATCTCGTATCGTATCTCATAGGTCACTTCAATCCGCAAGTCGGTCTCATTTATGAGAGCGAGGATCAAGGGATACATTGGCTGAAACGGGTTGAGTTTCCGTCGTATCATTGGCATTATAATCAAACATTTTGGATCTACAGCGACAATCTGTTTGCGATGTACGCATTAGAACCCTGGAGGCCTGACATAGCCAGGCTGATCAATGAGACATTTCGACGCTATGATCTTCCATTCTCGAATAGGTTCGAAGCTGTTATCGGGGCCCCGATTGGAAATGACAGGATGGCCAGAGATCTAATTGTTAGCCAGACGAAGAATTGGGCAATTCTGATAAGGATTCATAATGGAACTTACGCAAATCCATTGAATCATTTCGCTGACGAAATGATCTATCAAGCCCTGACCAACTACTATACCGGATCAATCTATCTCGCGAGAATGTTAGTTCTCTCAGTCTACCAGATGTGGAATGGGACCTGTCTTGTTGATTATGGGGTAACGCAATCGGTACTAAGCCCTCAGAATGCACCATCAGACATTCAATTTTGCATGAATATGAAATTGGCTTTGCTTCTCTACGCATCTGAAGTTATAGGGATAAAATTACCCAACTTTACTCAGCTCGAAGAACATCTTTGGAATATGCAGAAGGAGAATGGTGGCATTACAACGTTGAGTACTGGACATGGCATTCCTACAGGATCGGCTAATGCAGAAACGTCAGCACTCACGCTCTTGCTTTACAATTCAAAGCTTATCGAACGACTCTCAGATATGGGAAATCAGTTTCTGTTTTTTTATGACTCTTTGATTGGAACGCTGATTCAAACGTGTGAGAGTTCATCGAGGCGTTTTTCGATTTCGGTTAATTTCTTGTGATGAGCGAAGAGGATTGACATAATTAACGGAACTTCTTTCACCGGTGATGCTAAGGAGCTGGCTGCTGATGCGTACAGTTTGCATTGTCGTAAAAGATCATCAAAAATCAGTTTATCTTCCAGGCGAAGCGAATCTCTAAACTTCTTCAGTCTCTCAACTTCAGTTTCAACAATCATACGCCATGGAAGTATGGTTCGTCCCACTTCTGCTCAACTCCAAGGCGTTGCTAGAAAGCTGTGGTTTTGAGATAGAGAGCAAGCTAACCTGACCAGTGAGTTAAGTGAAAGTGATAGGAAGTTATGGAATCACTTGCTTTGGCTTTTGGTCAGCTCATCTCGCAGCTCGGCGTATGCAATTTTCATTTCTTGCACGCTGGTTTCATCTTCGAGTGTAGTGACGTCACCGATCACCTTGTCTTCGACAACGGCTTTAATTACTCGTCTCATGATTTTTGCGCTACGCGTTTTTGGCAGTTTGCTGACGAAATAGATTGCGTCTGGCACAGCGATAGGTCCCATGGTTTTTCTAACGTGATTTGATAATTCTTTTCTCAGGTCTGGAGTTGGTTCATAATTTGGTTTGAGCACAACGAAAGCGACTGGGACTTCCATTTTGACTGGGTCCGATTTGCCGATCACTGCTGATTCGGCTACGGCCGGGTGTGAGATCAGCGAATCCTCTAATTCTACTGTTCCAATCCTATGCCCAGCTACCTTCAAAACCTCATCTGCGCGGCCCAAAAGCCAGAAGTAACCGTCATTGTCCTTCATACAGTAGTCTCCAGCATAGTAGACGTTTGGGAATCTGGTGTAGTAGACTTGTTTGAATTTTTCAGGGTCGTTCCAAAGCATCATCATTTCGCCTGGCCACGGACGTTTGATAACAAGGTACCCTTTCTCGCCCATTTTGGCTGGAGTGCCGTCTTCTAGATAGATGTCAGCGTCAACGCCTGGCATTGGGAATGTAGCTGAGCCAGCCTTCAGAGGAATCTTTGCTAGACCTGGTTGAGGGCTGATCAGCATGCCACCTCCCTCAGTCTGCCAATACGTGTCGACAATCTGACATCTTTCTTGTCCAATATTCTTGAAGAACCAGTACCAGGCTTCGGGATTAATCGGTTCCCCCACCGATCCGAGCAATCTTAACGAAGACAGATTATGCTTGGCAGCCCATTGGTCACCGAACTTCATATGCATCCTTATGGCGGTTGGACTGGTGTATGCGATTGTGACTTTGTAGTTTTCGATCAGGCTCCACCATCTGTCTGCTTCTGGGTAATCAGGAACACCTTCAAACATTAGAGAGGTAACGCCCGAGAGCAGTGGGCCATATACGATGTAAGTGTGACCAGTGATCCAACCGATGTCAGCAGTGCACCAATAAACATCGTTTTCGTTGACATCGAAGACTGCTTTTTGCGTGTAGTAGGCATAGGTCATGTATCCTCCGGTTCCGTGAGTTGTTCCCTTTGGTTTCCCAGTAGTTCCTGATGTATACAGAATGAAAGCCGGGTGTGTTCCTTCGACCTGTTTCGGTTCGACATACTTCTCTGCTGAACTCATGAGCTCGTGATACCAGAAGTCGCGATTCGGTTGCATGACCACCGGATTATTGGTTCGCCTGACGACCACGACTTTTTCTATTCCCGTTGATAGCTTGATTGCTTCATCCACAAGCGGTTTCAGTTCAATCGTCTTACCCCTCCTGTATGCTCCATCAGATGTGATGACGATCTTAGAACCTGAATCTTGGATTCTGTTCGCAACGGCCTGGGCGGCGAATCCGGCGAAGATTACCGTATGGATAGCCCCGAGTCTAACTGTTGCGAGCATCGCAATCGGTAGTTCAGGAATCATGGGAAGATAGATTGTGACTCGGTCTCCCTTCTTGACACCCAGCTTTTCAAGTGCGGAAGCGAACCGGTTCACTTCATTGTATAGATCTGTATATGTGAGTTTGCGCTTTTCGCCGTTTTCACCTTCCCAATGGAAGGCGATTTTGTCTTTTCTAGGCCCAGCTACATGCCGGTCCAATGCGTTGTATGATAGGTTGGTCTTCCAATTCGAAAACCATCTACCATAAGGGGGTTGGTTCATCTCCTCGAACGCTGGACCATCTTTCGCAGTCCAGTATAGTTCATCAGCGACTTTTCTCCAGAAACCGTCTGGATCAGCTAGACTTTTCCGATGAATCTCCGTTAGGACACTTATACCTGGCTTAGCTTCAGGAAAGATCAGCGTAGAGGTAGGAAGAATTTCTCGCAACGCCATAGCAAACACGTTATTACTGGCCGCAATTCGGGGTGGTTCTTAGCCGTTTGGTTCGAATTTCATCTTCGATATGCAACGACGACAATGCAAAAACCATCACCCATACGTAAGTATGGAGCCAAGTCACTGAAACTATGCCAATTTTGATCACATGTGACAACTAATATTTACTGTCGTGATTCTTACCAAACTCAGATTTCAATGGGTATTACGTTCGAGTCTACGGAAAGAACGGCACGTATACTCAGCCCTCTCAATAACTTCGAACTGGCCGCGCAAATCCTGCAATACAGACGCGATCCATTGACTGGCAGGAGAGTTCTCGTCTCGAAGAACCGATTCGAATACGTGAGACGGTTCATGGAATCTGACGATGACTTCACGAAAGAGTTGGCTCAGTTGACGCGAGCGAATTGCCCTTTCTGTCCAGAAAAATTAGGAAAATATGCTCCAAAGTTTCCACCCGAGATCGCTCCAGAAGGACGGATACAAACCAATGAGGCCGATATGCTTCCCAAGCCTCTTCGCACATGATTACTTCAATGCGATTGTAGTTCCAACCCAAAAACATGATCTGAGATTGAGCGAATTTTCCGTTCCAATGCTCCTCGATGCGTTTGATGTCTGTGTGAAATATTTTGATAGAGTGCGCGCTTTTTCATCGGAGATTCGATATCCTAGCATCGTGATCAACTTCCTTCCCCCTGCTGGATCAACGATCACACATGCACACATCCAAGCCCTGTCGAGCGATATGCCTCTTCAGACTGCTAGCGAATGGTTCAGAGCATCAAGAGAATACGAACTGAAGAACGGAGTGAATTATTGGTACGATCTTGTAGAAAGTGAAAGAAGACTTGGGCTACGATACCTTGCGGATTTCAGCAACGTTCATTGGTTGATACCGTTCGCGCCCCTCGGCCTAAATGAAGCTCAGGCAGTGGTTATCGATCACTCAAACTTCAATCAGTTATCGACAGAAGCGTGGCGAGGAATAGCAGAAGGAATCGTAAGGGTCCTCCAATATTACAATAATATAGGCGTGAGAAGTTTCAACGCAGCGATTTACTCAGGAGCATTAGGCGAAGATGAGAACGCATTCAGAGTGAACGCTCGAATAGTGTCGCGTTACGGATACAAACCGAAATTCGTAAGTGACGTTTGGGCGCTGCAATACCTTCTTGGAACACAGGAGAGTATATGAAACACCTGAAGAAACATGCATTAAATTAGCCAAACATTTCAGTAACTAATCTTCTAAGACTTCACATGTGATAATTATCGCGAAAGCCAAGCGAAAATGACATTATGTGCATTGAGATCGGCTCGGATAACCACTGGGAAAATTTTAGTACCCAGTACGGGTCAAGAGTAGTGCGGTAATATCAGAATGGTCGATATGGATCTCGCTCTCACCAGCACCTGGGCCAATACGAAGTCGGAAGACTTCAAGGGAGCAGACTCCCAACAAAATATGGGCGGTAGGAATTCGAAGATGCGCATCGACCTGTTCCTGTTTGGGTTAGCAGTACTAGGTGCAGGAGCCGCGTTGTTCCATTCAGCAATGCGATCACATAATCTTCTCTTCGTTCAATGGTTCACAGCGATCTTCAACGTTGGCTTATTTGTGGTAGGAAGCTTAGCTATGACTGCAGGAGCCGCAATGATTTACACAAGTTTGACGGGTCAGCCTTAGAAACAATTGTGAATGCAAATTGGCTGAAATGACGTGTTAACATTGAAATCGCAGTTATCTAGGCCAGAACTGCTAGCAGACCACATGGCTAATAGCAAGAGCTGAATAAACCCGGACACGCTTTGCGACGTAGTGAAGGTCTACATAGTGAACATGAAAGATTCACCTATCCCTTCCGAGTATTTCCTCAACGAAGCCCGCGGATTAGCCGAAAAGGCCAACGAGAATGGAATTGTTCTACGAGTCCTGGGCGCCTTGGCGGTGAGAATTCACAGCCCTGAATATGCCAGTCTACACCAGAACCTCGGAAGACTGAGTGGCAACACAGAGTTCACAGATATCGATGTAATGACCTACGGGGAATTCCAGGATAAACTTGAACCATTCTTCAAGTCGGTAGGTTTCAACCCGGAACCGCGAGTTCGACGAACTCCATCAATCTGGGCGTATAGGCAAATGTACCTAGAGCCGAAGGGACAATTTCATGTTGACGTATTCTTCGACAAACTCGAAATGAGTCATACTATCGATTTTCGAGGTAGGCTGGAAGTTGATTACCCTACAATATCTTTGGCCGATATTCTGCTTGAGAAGATGCAGATTCACCGAATCAACGAGAAGGACGTCAAGGATTCAATTGTCCTGATCAGAGCTCACAGCCTCGGAGACACAGATAAGGAATCAGTCAATGAAGCATACATAGCCAAATTGCTCAGTGGTGATTGGGGCTTCTCTCACACAGTGACGAATAACCTCAATAAAACAAAGTTACTTTTGCAGGATTATGATATTCCTCCAATTGATAAGGAAGATGTAGTTTCGAAGATCGATCGTCTGCTAACCAGAATCGAAAATGAGCCGAAAAGTAGTAAGTTTAAGATGAGAGCGAGAATCGGCGAGAAGAAGAAGTGGTATAATGATGTTGACGAAACAATCAGAGAGTAACTGATGATGCTGACAAGAATCTTCTATACGACTGACCTTCATGGTTCAGAGAAAGTTTTCGTCAAATTTCTAAATGCCGCAAAAATGTACAAGGCAAATGTCGTCATTATGGGCGGCGACATGACTGGAAAAATGATCGTTCCAATAGTCAAACAACCTGACGGATCATACAAGTCTAAGCTCCTAGGAACAGATGTCTCTGCCACGAACAAAGAAGAGATTGAGAAACTCGAGTCCAACATTCGATACAACGGATTCTATCCATATTACACGAACCCACAAGAAATGGATGAGCTCAACAAAGACCCTACCAAGATTGACGCTCTCTTCAACAAGTTGATGGCTGAAACAGTAAAACACTGGATGGAAATAGCGGCCGAGCGATTAAAAGAACTGAATGCCAAAGTATACATGACGCCGGGAAACGACGACGCTTTCGCAATTGACGATGTACTAAACTCTTCGAATGCAATCACTAACCCCGAAGGAAAAGTCGTCACAATCGATGAACATCATGAAATGATCAGCTCCGGTTACAGCAACCGTACGCCTTGGGACAGCCCACGAGAGTTATCTGAAGAAGAGTTAGAAAAGAAGATTGAAGAGATGGCCGTGCAGGTGAAGGATATGAAGAATTGTATCTTCAATTTCCATTGCCCACCTTACGATTCAGGAATTGATACAGCAGCCAAGCTAGACAAGGACCTGAAACCCGTGGTCGTTCCGGGAACGGGTGTCGAAATGGTTCCTGTCGGCAGCACCGCCGTAAAAGAACTCATAGAGAAATATCAGCCATTAATGGGCCTTCATGGACATATTCATGAAGCACGAGGCGAAACCAAGATTGGCAGGACCGTCTGTTACAATCCAGGAAGCGAATATGGAGAAGGCGTACTGCGTGGGATTATAGTTAACATCGACGAAAAAGGCGTGAAGAGCAGGCTCTTCGTTTCAGGTTGACCGAACCGATAAATCGGAAACCGGATAGGCAGGTCTTAGCGTCCAAGCCTGCAACTTAATTTGTTCGAGTATTTTTGGTGCCTTGAACCTAGCCGGGAGCACAGCCCATTTACACGCCTTTTTGAACGCTGCGAACGGTTCACATACTTCACATTGGGCGTCGCTCCTCGCGACACTATCATTTTCTTAGGTAACGTTTTGTTGGCGAGTACAATATCTAACAACTTCGAAGCGGTAACGAGGAAATCTTCAGGGCTCAGATCCGCACTTTCGCCAACGTGGACACTTTGAGGTAAACAATTCTTATGGTCCATAAATTCTACAGCGGAGCGTGCAGCTTCGACTAGATCCTTCGAGAAAATGTGCTTACTTCCAGCTGTTCGTGTCGATACCAAAGGTCCCAGGGGTTCTTTGAATTCCACTTTTTCCGGCAGATCAGTTCCATTTAGTAATTCACTTAGACTTCTCGCCACGGCATAGAAGGCCTGTGCCGGGGATAAGGCATATTTCGATTCGGCTTCAAGGTAATCCGTGGATTTTCGAAAGTGTTTGACAATCCTGCGTAAGTCATCTTTAGTGAGGACGGTTCTGATCGGTTGGCTATAGATTTTCGCCGCTTGTGTCGCCGTGATAAATTCGACATCATCGAATGATGAGATGAATCGGATCAATTCTTCGAATTGCTCCCAAGCCCGACTTGTTATCTTCGCAGGTTGGGCCTGTGGTCGCGTATACTCTTCCCTAGTTCTGTTCTTACCCTTGCTGAAGTTAACGGCGTCCCAGAACTTCTTGTTGATTGTTGTGTGAAGATGGAAGAGAATACTGACAGCTCCGCCGTCACTCTTGCTAAGAGTATCATGCATTTTCTTGAATTTTCGCTTCAGTACTGCTACGCCCTTCGGGTTTTCAAAAGTGTAATCGAACACTATGAAGTTGCGATTCGCTCCGTTAAGATTCAGAACACCGCAGTACCAGTAAGGCTGATTATTCAAGTTCACAATAGGAGTCTCGTCCAAGTAGATTGGAATTCCCATCTCGGTTAGCGCTGGATAGACGTGGGGAGCCCATGCAGGGCCCGGATGACCAAAGCATGAAGGATTTCTTGAGAAGACCTGCTTGACCAACTCGAATCCGTGCTTTTCTCTTGCATAGAATTCTTTTGCTCCAGCGCATGTGTCCAGATTAGCCAGATATTCATAGAGCGTAGGATGACGGCTATGTGTGTCCAGATGATAGCCGACGTCATATTCAGCGATAGCCTCGAGAACATCATTCCGTCCGTTCTCCTGTAGAAACCTGACTTTCTCAGCAACCAACTTACAAGTGACAGGGACATTATACTTCTTCAATATTCTAAATGCTATTGGTGGGAGATCATTCGATTCTTTCGTAACGTAATCTTCAACATCGAACCATACGTAAACGAAGATCTTTGACAAGACATTCCTCACTTGTGGCTGCAAAATCAACATTGGTTGTAGTATTGAATATAGTTTTGCAAACGATAAGGGAGTGTTAATTGAAGCCTTTCGAAATAACCGCGGCTTACTGATCGAATTTAACTTGTTTTCAAGGATTGTGGTCGCAATTCACAGTCATCGAATTAGGGCTCTAGATTATATAGTAATTACATGGTACCGCAAACGACCTCGAATGAGTAAGGAAGTTTTCGTAAGAAAGGCGACTGGCCTTACGAGGCCATTCGGATTGTGGGACGCATTCATACTCGCCATGGGAATGTTGAACATGGGCTCTGGAACTTTACTAGTTTTCTCGACCAGCCTGGCATTCGCTCCGTCTTACAATTTCATTTTAAGCCTACTTATTGCAATGGTGCTGAACTTTTTCGTCGTTATGACGTATTCGATGATCACGATCGCAATGCCACGGTCGGGCGGAGATTATGTGTTCGTGAGCAGATCGATTAATCCGACTTTGGGTTTCGCGAACAATTTCTTCTGGACCGTGATAGCGATCCTAGGCATCGCATGGAATTGTCTCTTCATGGCCTCCACAGCAATATCATCATCCTTGGCTGTCGGTGGCGCAGTATTGAGTAGCAGTTACATGACTTCGCTTTCACAAGTCGCGACTCAGCCTCTCTGGTCTTTTCTAATCGGAGCCGTCACTATGCTCTTTATCATGGTGCTAATGATCGTGGAGGTAAAATGGCTCAAGGTTGTGAATTTCGTAGCGTTCATAATCGGCATGATCACTGTGTTCACGTGGATTGCGGTCCTAGCGATAACCCCTCAAAGTACGTTCATAAATTCCTTCAATAGTTTCGCCCAGTCCTACACGAACAATCCAGACAGCTACCACATGATCATTCAGACAGCACAACAAAACGGGATGACAATTAGCCCTGACTGGAATGTGGTACTAGCTGGAACGATAACCACACTCCCAATCAGCTACTTCACATTGGGAGGAGCCAACGTCGTTAACTTCTTCTCAGGAGAAATCAAGGATGTCGGTCGCACGGCAACATGGGCGACACTGATACCGCTATTCGTTATTACAATCTTCACAATAGTTCTTGGATCCGTTCTATTCAACGCTACAGGTTACCAGTTCCTAGCTTCGCTAAGTTACCTAGCGTTTAACGTCCCGTCTTCCTACGCTTTACCAACCGCCCCATACATACCGCTGATAGTGGACATCGCAGCTCCTAACATCGGGATTGTAGTCCTTACCCTGGCCGGAATGATATGTTGGCTTTACTTACTCGCCATGACATTCTACCTTGTTGCCACTCGAAATCTCTTCGCATGGAGTTATGATGCCGTGATACCTACATGGTTCTCTCAAACCCACAGGAAATATCACACCCCAGTCCGATCCGTTGTAACAATCACGGTCATTGCGATTATAGGCACAGCGTTCTACGCATGGTTCTCGTTGGCATTCTCCTTCACCAACTTCACAACTGGTTTTAACACTGCATGGCTTGTTGCTTGCGCGTCAGCGGCAGTCTTCCCGTTCATCCGGAAGGAGTCATTCGAAGCTCTCCCAGGTTTTGTAAAGGGACGCATTGGACCTATACCGACCATGACGATAATGGGAGTCTTGGGAGCATTGTCAGTTATTGTAATGGACCTGTTCGTAGCTTTGAATCCTGGCTACGGGGAATCCCAACGAACCTATCTAGCGTCTCCCTAGTAATACTCGGCGTAATCTTCATAATCGGTGTGATTTACTTCTTCGCAGCCAAAGCTATCCAAAAATCCCGAGGACTCGACCTATCACTTGTATACAAGGAGATTCCGCCAGGATAGTCGACCAGCGACTGGCCACTTTCTATGTTTCTTGATTTAGGTCTGTAGATGAAGCGCAAGGTCTAGCATACTATTTGATTGGTGTAGATGAGATTCGAAACTGCAACGGATTACAGGTCTATGACTTTTCGAGATCTCTTTTTCCACAGATCAATTCGTAGCATGATGCAGCTAGGATGTCGATCGTATCGAGGAGAGGCAGTGAGATATCTTTCGACTTGATGAGAAGCGGGATCTCAGTGCAACCTCCTATAACGCCTTGAATTCCAGTTTTTTCTCTCAGCTCGTCAATGATATTGATTATTTTGTTCTTATCCGCTCTATTGCGGCGGCCTGACTCGATTCTAATTGTGATTTCGTTGATGATATGCTGTTGCATTGGCCGCGGTTTGATCAGCGTGATTTCGCGATTGGCCAATGATTTATCGTAAATCTGATGATTCGCTGTGAATTTGGTGGCAAGAAGTAATACTTTCTTAATTCTTCTCTTCTTGATTTTTTCAGCTGTCTCGTCGACTATGCTGAGGATTGGGACGTGAACGGCTTTCCGCATTACGGGTAAGAAGTGGTGTGCGGAATTGCATGGAATCGCGATGAAATCTACGCCGGCCTTTTCGAGGAGCTTGACGCTATCTGCAAGTGCCCCTTTTACTTCGGTTTCATTGAATCCTTTCCACATTCGTCCGTCGGGTACAGGGAAACTGTTTATGATGATTGGCGGAAAATCGGAATTGTATTTCGCATGAAGTTCTCTTTGGCATCTTCTGATGATGTTAAGGTATAAGCTTGCAGTAGCTTCTGGTCCCATACCGCCCAGTATTCCTAGTTTTGCGGCGTATTTCTTCAACTGAACCCTCCAAATTGATGAGTTATGCGGAAATTGTCAAGATCTGAATTGCTGCACGGTGAGTGTTTCTTTTGAGGTAGTGCACGCGTCAAGAAGCTTCGGATCGACATCTACACCTATTCCTGGAGCAGTAGGTACTTCCAATGTGCCGTCTTTTGTGAGTTCGAATTCCTTGGTAATTATGTCACGTTTAAAGTAACGTTTGCTAGCGGATATGTCACCGGGTAAAGTGAAACCGGAGAGGGAGGCCAGTGCGACATTGAAGGCTCGACCTATGCCGGTTTCGAGCATTCCTCCGCACCAAACTGGAATTTTGTGTAGTCGACATAGGTCGTGGAGGTTCTTGGAGCATACGAGGCCACGCATTCTGCCAGCCTTTATGTTTATGATTCGGCATGCTCCGATCTCAATCGCTTTCCGTGCGTCTTCGACGCTGTGTATGCTTTCGTCAAGACATAATGGTGTGTTGAGGAGTTTCTGTAGTTTCGAGTGGTCGATTATGTCATCGTGAGCTAATGGTTGCTCGATTAGCAATAGGTCGAACGTATCTAGTTCACTGAGCATATTTGAATCCTGAAGCGAATAAGCTGAATTAGCGTCGACCTGCAAGAGAATTCTGGGGTACTTTTTCCTGATTTCCTTGACGGGTTCAAGGTCGTAGCCTGGTTTAATTTTGATTTTAATCCTTCTGTAACCGTCATTTAGATAGGATCTGATGTTGTCTAGAAGGTTGGCGATTGTCGGTTGGATTCCAATGCTGACTCCTACCTGAACTTCTTTCTTCTCACCGCCGATAAGTGTCGAGAGAGATGTATCGCGGAGTTTTCCCATTAGATCCCATAAACCCATCTCGACTGTTGCAACAGCCATGTTATTTCCACGTATAGCCTTCGTTCTGTCTATGAATGAGGCAGGACTGTCAAGTTCTTCTTTCAGTACTATTGGCGCAAGTAGTTGTTTGATTATGTATTTCCGGAGGCTATGGTTTCCTCGCTATACCATGGTCCGCTTGCTGCAACGCACTCACCGTAGGCGGTCACGCCATTCTTCTTTAGTGCTACAATGATAGCTTCTTTGACCTTTTCTACACCGAAACTAGTCTCGAACGGAGAAACCAATGGTAAATTGATTTCACGTATCTCAACAGATTCTACGGGTGTCAGTGCCTGAGAATTCGTTCTAACGGCCTCCTCTCTAATTTTACGAAACTACGCGGATAATCGGATTTATCCAATATCACTTCGGTTGCGATATATCGAGCTTTGAACAAGCGTACATACAGTTCGCATGTCTCCTCTCGCCATTTGATGAGAATCCTTCGGTTGAAATCACGCAACTTATCGTAACTGTACGGGATCTCGACGAGTACAGAGTCTGATCGTTTCAAGGAAGACTGCCCAGTCGGTATACGGACACCAGATTCGATTTTGGTAGGATTGGCTACGAGCGAATCGTCGACTTGCCCGCTTACGAAAAGCGAGCGTGAACTAGTTCTTTTCTTTACTCTTGGGCTTTTTATCCACCATTCTGCGAGGAAACGGTCCGTGGCTAATCCTTCGTTTACTCTGTCCTCCATTTCTCCGTAGTAGTTAACGTAATACGCTCTTGTCAACGCGCCTAGTGTGTTCAGGTTGAACCAGTTATTTATGCTCTGCATGGAGTCATAGGTCCAGCAGATCAGATCGTAACCCTCTTTCAATGCGTAATCCCGTTGCTTAAGCTTCAGCATTCTCCCTATGCCTTTGCTTTGGAATTCTGGGATGACGCCGGTCAACTGGGAGTACAGAACACGTTTTCCTTCATGTTTTCCGAGGATGCAAATTGTCGTACCAATCGGTCTGTTTTTGCCATCATATGCGACCATGATGAATCCGCCCTTCTCATTGATCGGGCGGAGCACGAGTAATGGTACGACGGAACTCTCACTCATTCCCCATGCGTTTCGTTGAACGTCTTCGCAGTCTCTGTAATCCTGAATAGTTATCGGTCGTCTGAAGGAAAATTCATCAAAATTATTCCGTTGAGGCATCGTTTGCACTATCCCGTCGTAAGTTTTAGAATAGACAACGCTACGGCTTTCGTTGACAATTTCAAATCTTCCAAATCTATGTACTCGTCTGTGATGTGAGCTACGCCGGCTCTTCCAGCACCGTAATTAACGGATGGTATACCCTTGTTGAGGAAGTGTAGAGTGTCTGAATGTGCGAACCACAATGTGACCGGGATCTTTCTGTTCGCGACTTCTTCTACGGCTGAGTGAACGGTTTTCACGAGGTTATGTTCTGGATCCATTGAGATCGGTTCGCTCTTATTCGGAACATCCAGAGTTATCGAGACTTTCGGATTAGCGTCTTTGACACGTTTCACAATTTCTGAGACTTCAGCGATGATTTGTTTGACTTTGTGATTGCTTCCGACTCTGCAATCGATCTCGACGGTGGCAAGATCGGGTACCATATTGATTTTTGAACCTGCATGAACTATTCCAACGTTCATCGTCGTATCCGACAATCCATCGGATGAGGATAATTTTTGCTCACGATATTCTCTAAGTTGTCTAAGAATATCCTCTAATGCTGGCACAACGCTGATGCCAAGGTGGGGTGTCGATCCGTGGGCCGTAGCCCCTTTTATTGTGATTCGGAACCAGAGCAGCCCTTTGAATCCGTGGAACACTTCCCAAGTGTAGCCTTCTCCGATGCAGAGATCGCAGTCGAGTATTTTCTTGTCTAGAAGATATTTAGCGCCTGTTTCGCCGCCTATTTCTTCATCAGCTGTGACTGCAACTGAGACTTCAGACGGAAGTGACTTGAGTTCTCGTTTCAACGCTAATAACGCGAACACGTAGCCAGCGATTCGTCCTTTGCAGTCACATGCTCCTCTTCCGTATATTTTTCCTTCAGTTATCTCTCCTTTGAACGGGTCATGTTTCCACAATACTTTGTCACCTATGGGAACGGTGTCCGCATGAGCTAAGAGCAAGATTCTGGGTCGCGAGCTTCCTTCGGTTATTTTGATGCTTAATCTGCGTTCGTTGGCGTCGAGACCGGCATCAACACATTTCTGTTGCGGGGTTTCGAAGATTTCACTTCGTAAACCGTTCTCGGCTGCGAAGGAGCTGAGAAATTTCACGATCTCCTCATATTTTCCTGGCGGGTTTACCGTTTCGATGCGTATCAGTTGTTGAAGAAAAGAGCATTGTTGCGGAAATGTTTCATCGATGCGTCTAAAAATGTTCGTCTTGACTGTTCCTAGATCATTTCGAATGGCCATGAATCATCAAGGCTTTAATTTTTTGATATGAGCGGTTCTCGAATTCATCGTTGTACTCGGGATGTTTGAATCAAATTGATTCCGACCAACATTACATCGAGTTAAACACTACTTGATCGACAGGTTACATCGCCGCTTTATGTTGCTCGATAGACTTCAGATCTGGCTCTAGACCCGACCCTGGGCCTCCTGGCAAATGCAAGCAACCGTTCTCAATCTTCAACGGTTTATCAAGAAACATATTCTGGTAAGCCAGTTCAGTGAATTCAACTGCGAAGGGAAGATCCTCGAAGGACGAAGCAAGTTGAAGTTTTGCGGGAGCGGCAACGCATGCTTCAAGCTCTGTGCCAACGATGCATGGTATTCCTGACGCTTGGGCAGTAGTGTAAATGTCAATCGAATTCTTCAACCCACCAGCTTTGGTTATCTTGATATTGATTAAATCCGCAGCCTTAGCCTCCACAACTTTCATCACGTCGTGAGGATTCCAAACGCTTTCATCGACCATTATCGGTACACCTGTCATCTTTCTCAGATATGCTAGGCCTTCCAGATCCCATCGGGGAAGCGGTTGTTCAACATATGCCAGATCACATTTGGTTAGTTCCTTTATTGCCTTCAAACTTTCATAGCGTGTCCATCCCGCGTTTGGATCGACTCGTAATTCAACTTCATCGCCAACCTGATCACGGATGGCTCTCGCGTTCTTAACATCAGTTTCAGCGTTGTTTCCAGCCTTCAATTTGATGACTCTGAAACCCAAGTCGACTAACCGCAACGATTCTTTTGCAGCCTGTTCGGGTTCGACAATTCCGATTTCAGATGCCACAGGAAGACTTGCTCTCTGGGCTCCGCCTAGAAGAGTGGAGGTGGGAACATTGAGGATTTTGCCGGCGAGATCGTGCAAGGCAATGTCAATACCTGTCTTTGCAAGGAATGCTGCTCCATGCGCCTGATTGACGATCGAGATGGCTCTGCGTATATTCAGCGGATCTGCCCCTCTTAGTGCAGGTGCAATATAATTTCTGATAGCAATTGTTGTTGATTCTAATGTCTCTCCGTAGAATCCGACAGTAACCGTGCATGGGGCTTCTCCGTAACCAATCTTTCCGTCATCGTTCTCTATACGAATGAGGACAAATTGGTTCATTGAATACGCCGAATATGCGTCGGTAAAACTTCGCATCGGCATTCGAACTGGGATCGCATCAATTTTCTTAATCGTCAACTATCGCACTGGCTCCTAACGCCTACTATCATAGGTTAATCAGTTTGTGGGAACTATGAACGTGGATATATTCAAAGTTGGAAATGCTCCAAAGGTCACTTAATACCGCTTCGTAATGAGAAAGAGAGACATCGCAATCCATGGAGTTGATTTAGGTGGCTAGTGAAACGTCAACTACTCCTCCTTTTGCCGACATTGTTAAGGAAACTGAGAGAATAATTGATCTAGCAGACAAAAAAAACGTAGTCTTGAGACTGTTCGGCGGATTGGCGATCCGGTTTCATTGCCCAAGCGCGACCCATCGATCACTAGAACGAAAATATGCGGATATTGATTTCATGGGATTGTCTAAGCAAGCTCGAAGCATCAAAAGCCTCTTCTTGGAACTTGGGTATGCACCGAGAGAAGTTTTCAACGCGTATTATGGAGATCAGAGACTAATCTTCAACGATCTAACAAATGAAAGACGAATAGATATCTTCTTAGACGTTTTCAAGATGTGCCACAAATTCGATTTCAGAAATCGACTAACCCTCAACAAACCGACTATACCTTTGGCAGATCTTCTAGCCACAAAACTTCAGGTCGTTCACATAACGGAGCGCGAATACAGGGATATCATCGCTCTGGTGCATGATCATGAAATCGGCGATTCAGATGATGCGGAAACAATAAACGGACTCTACCTAGCTCAGTTATGCAGTGAGGACTGGGGAATCTACAAAACCTTAAGCACCAATATTGGATTCATCCTGACCGCACTGGAGGAGTTCAAACTTGATTCTGAATATGAATCCGTTACGCGTAAACATCTGGAAGAGTTAAGTTCACGACTCGAAAATATTCCAAAGACGACTGGTTGGAGAATTAGAGCAAGAATCGGAGAGAAGAAACGATGGTACGAACTCCCCGAGGACGACAAGAAAGTGATCGTTTCGCCATCCCAATTAGCAGAACGATTGCAGTCAGAAAGGGAGAACCCTGTTCAATAACCCTCTCTATGCCAGAATTAGACAATCGCCCTAGTTTCATAATGGCTTACTGAGGGCGCTTTCTCCAATAATTCGTTGTGTATCCTCTTTGAGTTGCCACGAAGTATCGAGGGCGGAATTGCAGCAAGGTTTACGATTGCGAGCCAGAAATGAGCACTGCTTAGTCCTTCCATGAAAAGCAGTTTGTCAGACTTCGAAAGCGAAATGGGGTTTACTGATGACACTACCTGCGTTATTGTTTGGTATGGCACTACGAAAGTCATTATCAGAATGGCAACATTGATGCTGATGACAAATCCAACTTGGAAGAACGTGGCTCTGAACGCAGATGCGATTCCTCTTCTTTTTTCAGGCACAGAACCCATAATCGAACTGATATTTGGAGAGACAAACAATCCCATTCCCACTCCAAGAATCATCATGTAAAGGAATACAAGCGATATTGGTGTCGCAATCGTGATCGTCGAAAACAGAAAAAGTGAGAGACTTGTGAGGACCAAACCGGTAGTTGTGAATGGGAGATGCCCATACCTATCAGAAAATCTTCCGCTTAAAGGACCTGCAACAAGAAACGCAATGTCAAATGGAATTATCCTAATCCCGGCATTCAGAGGACTCATGTCAAGAATCAACTGAAAATAAAGACTTAGCAACAGAAGAAATGCTCCCCACGCAATCGCATTCAACAATTGCGCAATCAACCCTCCTGTGAATTCGCGTATTTTCAATAGGCCCAAATCGAGCAGGGGGTGCTTCTGTTTCCTTTCATGTAAAACAAAGATTGCGAGAGACGTTACACTGACAAGCAAGAGACTGTACACTACAAAGTCTTCAGACAATCCGTAAGCAGCGTAAGTCAGCGCCAGAAGAAAGGCGGTGATTGCGATCGAAAAAGATGCGAATCCAAACCAGTCTACTGTCGTTTTCTTCTCTACTTTGGCTATCTCTTTGAGCCTATGATGCGACCAAAACGTACCGAAAATACCAATTGGAATATTAACGTAAAATAGCGCTCTCCAATCAAGAAAAGAAAGAATTAAACCACTTATCGTCAACCCAGCCATCGCGCCAAACCTGAACGCAATTTGATTGACCCCAAGAGAAAACCCTAATTCGTTAGTAGGAGTAGCATCAACAATCATAGCCACACTGTTCGTAAAAAGCATGGCAACTCCAAGCCCTTGCAATCCTCTCCACAGGATAAACTGAGCCGGATTCTGAGCGATGCTTGTGAGAGCTGAACCAATTGTGAAGATTGCAAAGCCGATCGTGTAGATCTTTACTCTCCCTACTATATCGGTCAGTCTTCCGATTAGCAGTAACGCAATCGTAGAAGCAAGCACGTACGATTGTGTGAACCAAATAGCTTGTTCAATATCGGCATGCAATGCCGCAGCGACTTGAGGAAGTCCAATTATAACGATCCTTGAGTCTATCCCGTCCATCAAAACGCCGACGGTAGTGACTGTTAAGACGACCCACTTGTATTTCATCAATCGTCATCGTCATTGATCGTGCATCGGAGTTCGACAATCGAACCCTCAACATGTGCACACCGAATCTTCGAGCCTACCGCTACGATTCTTATTTAATCTGTCTAAGGTTTTCCTCAATTGGAATTTGCTAACCGCTTTGAGTTTGAATACGTGCTAGTTTCCCAGAGTAAAATTGGCAATCGATTAAACGTCAAGCAAGTCTTACTGGGATTACTCCAAGGCTTTGCCAGATCAGTCTGACATTTGCCAGATCAAATGACTCTGGTGATTCCTTATCTATACAGGAAAACTCAGGCTATAATGTGTAAGCGAAAACAGTTATCGATGCATTTTCTTCTTTCTTGCCTGTCTTTCTTCTTCTAAGAGATATATGAAAAGACGGCTCACCATGGTCGGTCACTATCACTAATCTATGACGTATGTCATATTTATGCTTGGTTGCGTGTTCTCAAACTTGCAACAATGTCGATTATGTGTAGCAAACCTGGAGGGTCGACTGAGTTTTGAGTAACAGTACGCTAGTGCTTCGCGGATGTTACACCGGCTCGAGCGGCCTTGAGTATATTCCCAACTGCTTGTGTGAGCATAGACAAGTCTTGTCCCAGCGAGATTAGCTTGAATCCCTGCTGGATACTCTTTTCAACGGTCCCTGCAGGAGCTAATAATCCGGGCGCGACATCATGCGCCTCGCATGTTGACACGATCAGTTCCACTGCTTTTTGAAAGGAGGGATTATCGAACTTACCGAAGGCACCTAGTGACATGGAAAGATCAGAAGGTCCGCAAAACACGGCATCAATTCCGTCTGCGGTAACGATTTCTTCAATATTCTTGAGAGCGAGTTCCGTTTCGATTTGTGGAATTACCATTATTTCAGAATCAGCCGTTGTAGCGTACTCGGGATCTCTGATTGCAGCACGTGCACCCCAACTTCGCAATCCAGGCGATTTGTATCTCGCAGATCGAACTGCTTTCTCTGCTTCTTCACGAGTATTCACCATGGGCACAATCACAGCCTGCGCGCCGATGTCCAAAGCCTTGTTGATGAGCCCTACGTCGTTAGATAATACACGAACGATTGGAACAGTCTTGGAATAGCTCATCGCCTGAATCATGGAGGCGATTGCTCGCGTATCTAAAATCGAGTGTTGCGTATCAAAATTAACCCAATCCAATCCAAGTTCGCCAAGAGCATAGGGAACCTCGCAGCTTCCTATTCCCAGATTGATTCCAAATTCCACCTGTCCATCTTCAAGTTGTGCTCTTAATCTATTCCGCAAATTAGATCACGCCAAATTTTAAAATTTTAGCTCAATGAACCTTCGCTGACCGTTTCTCTTGACATGAATAAAATTGCTCCTCTTTTTAGACAACTTTAGGATCTCTTTAGTTCTTAGAACTCGGACTTGCCCTCGAACTGTCGAAGTTCACTAAATCAGGACTTCTAAGTAGTTTTCCTGTTGGGTAGGAATTGTTTTGGAATTCCCACAGCAACGGTCCACAAGTTTCCGAAACTTACCTTGGATACAAATGTCAGTAGCTCGAACGCGTCCCACCGGTCTAAACTGTAGTCTGCTTCAAGCCAAAGTGCCAACGTTGTAAATCCGACTCGCAATGCCTCGACGAGCGACCGTCCTGTTTCGGTAGCGGCAACAGAATACAACGTATCACCGTATTCAATTCTCGGCCACTGTATCGATCGACCCTTTATCAGATCAATCTTTAGAGTAGTTTTCGATGGCATTTCCACAGCTGCTCCTGAAAGTTCGCCTTCTCCCTGAGTTGCGTGAGCATCTCCTAAGTGCAATAGGGCGCCGTCAACCCATACGGGGAGGAATAGGGTGGATCCGGTGGTGACTTCTTTGATGTCCATGTTACCACCATGAGGTCCTGGATAAAGCGTGAGTAGCGTCTCAGTTGGAGGAGCAGTGGCTATCGTTCCGATCATAGGCTGATATGGAATAGTAAATTTGTCAAAGAAGACTTTCTCCTCTCGAATCTTACAGATCCTAATGCCGTGCGGAACATTTTCTGTTTTCAAGAACTTTAACAACAACTCAGTGTCGTCTCTCTGATTGTACCAAAAGGAAACGATACGTGTCGCCCCTTGGCCAATGAGCGGTTGTATGTTCTCAATTTTGACTGCTAAAGTATCACCTTTTTCCGCGCCGTTGACGAATATGGGACCAGATTGAGGATTTGGATAGGGGATCTTAGTAACGTCTCGTCTATCGCTTTCCTTTCGGACCTGGCCCGAAAATGCATCCTCAGTCTCTACATTTACCGTTTCACCTGGATCAATGAAAAGTCTCGGCTTGTTCAATGCACTTATCGTATAACATAATTCTCCCTGCGCTTCAAGTGTAAGGTTCTTCATGACTTCGTCTCGTTGTACTTGTCTTAAAAGAATGTTCGAGTAGAATCGAGCGCGTTCTCTAGGTCAGAATTAGATATTACCATGCGTCATCGTCTCATGTGAGATTCTTCGATCTTCTTGAAACTCACAACGATGACCGAGCCGTTATGCTGAACCCTTCCAGCATATCCATCGAATCGCAGCCCTTCCACATCGGACGCTGAGAGCGAATGCTTTCCCATAACCAATCGTCGAAGAAATGACATTGTCTCCCGATCATACTCGTATATCACAAATTCACCATACCCACTGAGTCTTCCGAGAATATCAGGTATGGACTCATCCCTTTCTTTCCAATGATGGAAGGAGAGTGAGGAGAAGATTAAGTCGAATTTCCTATCAAATGGAATGTGCCTATTGTTCCCGCAAACCAGAGATACAGGTGATAGTTCGTGATTTGGATCAGAATTGCGAATTTTTTTCTCTGCTAGTTCCAACATGAACGATGAGGGGTCAATACCATAAAGTTCGATCCCTCTGCTTCGCAATTGAATTAGGATATCGCCTGTCCCACATCCGATGTCAAGCACAGATCGAGGCTTTCTTGATTTAATATCGTCCGCAACGAATTGAATAAACCTTCTACGCCAATGCGACGTGAGAGCGTATAACCTCGATTTTACAAAGCCAAAACTCTCTTCATCTTGTGAGCACGAATCATCCAAATTCCTTCACCAAAGAAGCATCTACGAAATCTTGCGAAATCGTTCTGCTCACGGCAAAGTGGTGTTATCCATCGAAAATTGACACGGGAAAAACGCAACTTCCCTTTGTATCTTGGCTCACCTAACGAGAGCGTGACTGCTTTGTTCTTCTCAATCGGCGCTCCAAATACGCAACACGTTTCTCAAGGTTAACGATTCGTTGCGAAAACTTCTTTGATTCACGATCAAGGTCCGATGCTGCTTTTCTGGCATGCTGATTCAGTTTTGTTTCTAGTGCTCGAGACGCTCGCTCAGATTCCTTATCGAGCTGGTTGAGATGATCTCGCAATTCCTTAAACTTGCCCACCTTTTCGAGCCTCAGACATAACATGAGCGTGTTTCATTTAAAAAGGAGTTATGTGAGAAAAACTATTTCCGACGACGGTAAACTCATGCCCAGGTACTTCTTGCTAAGCATGGAATTTTCAATACCTATTAGCCCGAAATCAAATAAACGATAACAGGTGGGTTAGATGATCGAATCGATACTCGACGTGGCGGTGGTTGTTTCAAATGCCAATAAATCAGCAGATTGGTTTAAGGAGAAATTGGGGTTTGAAATCCGCGACAAAGAAGGGCACTGGGTAACAGTAGCACCGAAAGGTTCGCAAATTGTTATGCATCTTTGCGAGACGACTCCGTCCGAGAAAGGGAATACGGGCATTGGATTCCGAGTTAAGGACCTAGACAAAACGTACGCGGAATACATCGCTAAGGGTGTTGAGTTCAGCGTTAAACCGACGAAAGCAGAGTGGGGATCGTATGCAATGTTCAAAGACCCAGATGGAAACGAATTCTGGCTCCTGCCAGGTTAGAGAACGTTATTCGTGATCACAGATCGGATCTTGAAGCATTAGACAGAAAACCAATCCTCTAGCCTTCGTCAATCTAGACTTCACCAATAAGGCAGAGATCGCTAGATCTCACGAAGATATTCTTGAATCCGCCGGCCTAGTCTTCAAGCAGCAATAACAGCATATCGAGTCCCCAGAAACAGTACGGGGATTTAGATGAGACAAAAGATTCGGACTAAACCTCGTCAACCATGAAGCCCCTTCGGTGAATCAACGCTCGGGTTAAGCGTCAGCCCTCCATTGCTCGTAATAGTTACAACATAAATGACGGGCGGCGCACATTGTGGGTTTTGGAAATATGATGGCGAAATTCCACCTACCAGCGGATATGGATCCCCTTCGAATCCAGTAATTACAACTGCGCCAGATTGTGGGTAATTTTGCGGAAGATGGTAAAGCGCGAAACGATTTGGAGCATCAGGCTGTTGAACCCACTGATTGCTCTGCGCCAACGCTGTGAAGTATACGCATCCCGTTTGATCGGGCGCTGCAACATTACCATAATAGGTAGCAGACCCACCCGGATATTGATCGTTCGTCATTGGAACAGAAAAAGCCATTTCGGCAGTTGTCAGTATGCATGTGACCGTTACGAGCGCAATCAGCGACACAGTAACTATGTTGCTTTTTAATCGCATCTCTAACCCGAACTTTTCAATATCCCCTACACTGAATACGATGGACTCCAAAACCAATGTTATATTTACAGCTAAACCCCGAATTCACTCCGGGAATGCAGAATGCATGTCAAGTTGCTTTAGACATTACTCATGAATTTCGATGCCGGTGTACATGCGAATATAAGCCCTCCCAGTTTATTGCGAGAGCTTGGAATTATCTATTGATGTAGGCTGTACAATTGGTTGCAAGAGTCCTGTCGGTTAACGTAGCATTACCTCGTACCGTAACCTGGAACGAACGAGAAGTTCTTACTGGAATATTCAAGCGACCTGTCCTCGGAAGCGTGACAGTTCGAGAATTGGGATTAGAGGGAGATGGCCAAGCGGATCTCACGGTACACGGTGGAGTTAAGAAAGCAGTTTACGCTTACCCATTTGAACACTACAGCTATTGGCGACATGAGTTGAAAGGAGACTTACCATGGGGTATGTTCGGTGAAAATCTAACTACTGAAGGATTGTTGGAGGATTCAGTTCGTATAGGTGACCGATTTCTCGTTGGTTCAGTTGAGCTGGAAGTCACACAGCCTCGATTCCCATGCTACAAGCTAGGCATCAAGTTCGGAAACATGGAAATGGTGCAACACTTCCAAGTCAGTGGAAGAAGCGGTTTCTACTTGGCAGTGCTATCAGAGGGGAAAATCATCAGCGGGAGATCCGATAACTCTCACAAGTCCCGGAAATGGATCTACCATTTCGGAGGCGTTTCGATCACAAGGATAAAGTAGATACAAAAAATGATTGCGAGTAAATTCCTTTCGCGAGAAGATTGGTGAATAAGTTCCTCACGTGAAGGAGGAAACTGTGCGCTTGGCTTTCTGTGCTGATAGAATCTTTACGGCCGCCTTAATATCCTCAAGCTCCAGACGCTGATCACTAATCATGCGTTGTTGTTCTTTGATAGCTTCAATGACGAGAGCAACTAGATGTGCGTAATCTAAGCTCTTAGCGTCTACACCATTATCCTCATAGGTTACAACTTCGGGCACAACTTTGCCTACTTCTTCAGCGATCAAACCAATATCACGTCGACCCGAATCCTTCCAGTCGAAGGTAACTCCACGCAAGTCTGCAACCTTGTCCAACGCATCCTGGACCTTTCGAACGTTCGTTTTCGATCGCCGAGAAGACAGCTGTCCTACAACACCCGCCGCTCCCGCGCCTCGAACTATCATATTCGCATCCCCCGTGGCTCGTACGCGAGGCTTAACGAATCGGCGTTTCATCTCTGATCGACCGACTCAAGACTGTCTCGAGCTCTGTATTTAGTTCTTATCACTGAATGAAATCAGAATAGGGTATCAAAATTGTCGCAAAACATGAAGATCCTTCGTACATGGTACGCGAAGCTAGAGTAAAACTGTGCATCGCGCTGCTGAATTAAGAGAAGTAAAAACCTGCAATATTCAGCAGGCATGGTCCGGTCTGAACTATGAGGGTGCCACCACTGTAGCCTTTTACGGTTATTGTGCCTCCAGAACAATTATCGATAGAACCGCTATTCATGATATTTCCAACGTCGACGAAAATTGTGCTGCCGGATCCATTTGTGATTATTCCAGCATTATTCATGTCGCCAGTTGAAACAGTAAGCTCACCGTCAGGCCCATTGTTGATAACGCCGTTAGCGGTGTTGTTGACATCCCCAGTTTCAACAGTGATGTTGCCGCGGTTATTGACAATCGTACCAGAATTTATGATGTCTCCTGTAGCCGTAGCTAGAACACACGACTTGCAATTTACCGTCGCGCCATCAGCAACAGTAATTCCACCCACTGTTTGAGCGCTACTAATTGTAACTACCCCAGAATTAATTTGAACATCATCCGCTTCCGTCGGTACATTCCCCGATGACCAATTTCTCGGATTTTCCCAAACACCCGTCCCCCCATTCCAAGTCACAACATCAGAATTACCCGCATGAACTTGAGCGATAGAAAACATAAACGGAATGACCAGTATCAAGAACAAAACTAGAAAAGTCACGTATCTTGTGAGGTGACAGTTAATTCGATTGAACAACTTGACCCTTCCCGGTATGCGCCACGTTGATCATATAATATTTATCAGCTAATGCGCTGCCTCGCGGAAACGAGAACTCCGGAATATAGTACCATTGTGTAAGAACTTTCAGCTCGGACCTCTAACCCATTCAAGCATCAGCGACAAACCAACGTCTATTGATACTCTTGGTTTCCAATTCAAGTTTGTCATGGCTCTGGAAACATCATAATATTGAGAAAAAATTGGTTCCTTACTTTGTATATTTAGTATGGGTGCGTGGGGATCGATTAGCTTAGAGATTTTTTCAGCAAGCTGTGTGAGCTTAATCGGGTTGCCCGTGGAGATGAGATACGTATCGTAGGGTAGACTGGCGGCATTCGTGCTTACCACGAGAGCGTCAATTGCGTCGTCAACGTACAAGAATTCGCGAGTGTGACTGCCGTCTCCAAGCAGTTCGATCGGATCGCCGCTGATTGCCTTGCGCATGAACTGTTCGATTACGTTGGCATGTTTTTGTTCCGGTCCGTAGATGATTGAGAATCTGAACATTAGCGCTTTAGTGTTAGTTCTTCTGGCGTAGTCTCTTACGAGCATCTCTTCGCAGACTTTGCTCGTTGCGTATGGAGTTAGAGGCTGGGTTCTGGTCATCTCAGAAATTGGCAGATCCTCGTCCTGCACGTTTCCATAGATGGAAGTGCTTGACGGGAAAACGATCTTCCTAACGCCAAATCGTGTCGCTGCCTCGCAGATGTTAAGCGTGCCCTGAATATTGTTAACGTAAAGATCGTAAGGTCGGTCAAAGTTTGGATTATTATCGTTGATAGCAGCTAAATGCACTACTACTTCGGGCATCGAAGATTCGAATACAGCATTTACACTTTCTTTGTCACGCACGTCCAAAGAGACGATCTCATCTGTCGCCTGCAAATCTGCGGCGACGACATTCAAGTTCATACCCCGTAATTTTTTGACGAGTCGCTTTCCCAGGAACCCTGTCGCCCCCGTCACTAAAACTTTCGAATCCACAGCAAGTCGGATTACACGATGCAAACGTCGATATATAAGCCCCAATAGAAAACATGGAAAACCAAGATAATCCATTATGTTTCTTATTACAAACAGCGACGCCTTAGAACAGCCACTAGAGCCAAGCTTTGAATCATGGTAAACAGGATTAGATGGATCGTTGAAGTCTATCTGCATCGCTACACCTGATTTCGAACCGCTAACCGAGTTGGAGGTATCGGCACCCATTATCCGCCTTAACAAAACTACTTTCGAACAAATGGCTGGGACGTAACAGTACTCCTCTGCCCGCAGGAACTAACCAATCTTAACAGCATCATCGAAGAAAATCGAAAAAAACCTGGACCACGAATTTATGATGCGGCCGAGTTGGGAGATGTATATGGAGATCTTAACAAATCGAGAGCGGACCTTCAACAATTTGCCTTGAAACGCAGCCAGGTCATGCATCGTGCGCTTCAAATGTTGATAAATGAACGAGGGCGAGAGTTCGATTTAATTGAGTTCCCTGACGGCGGTGCAACCGGATTCATTCCCGTCCAGATGAGAAGAAATTACATAGCCTATCCAGCCTCTAGAATCATTGTAAAGCTTCACGGATCCTGGACATGGGTTGAAAGCGAAAGACCATCGCTAACGCTATCAGACCTAAAGCGCTACTACATGGAACAATATTCATTCGAAAACGCAGACATCCAAGTATCCTCAAGCAATTACCTATTAAATTGGTGCCGAAGCCGAGGTTGGAAGATTAGATCAAACGCCTCGGTATGCAGACTGAACCCAAGCGGCATTACACCGAATGGCGCCCACCGAACCTTAACTGAACAAAAAGAAATCATCTTCTTCGGAGTATTCGCTGAAACAAAGGGCGTACTAGAATTCATTGAGGCACTTCGCTATATTGCCCAAGTTGACACAGAATTTCCTATCCGTTATTCAGTATCATTCGTAGGAAAAATTGCTGCATCCCCTTCCGAGAAAGAGATCCTCAATCGCCTTAACAAATATCAAGTAAAGTTCCTATACTTTCGCCACACGTGAAGAAGCGATCAACTACCTTCACAACAAAGCCCGATTAGTAGTGATACCGTCACGCATCGACAATTCTCCAAATACAATCCTGGAATGCATGTTGACAAAAGTTCCCTTCGTGACCTCAAGATCAGGAGGAATACCTGAGATGCTTGGGGTTGATAGCGAACTCTACGAATCCGTAAGTTGCTCAATTGAAAACTCACGAAACCTTCCGACACTCATACAAAAATACTTGAAACATGACAACCAATACACCAACAAACTCTTAGACCTAGCTTACGCACGCGGAAGATCAATTATTAATCCTGAAAATATTCTACAATGGTACGAACAACGCCTACACGAACCAAACATGCTACCACAAAATCCGCAACGGGAACCACAATCCATCACAATAATAATACCCACAAAAAACGACCGCAAATACCTTGAGACCGCTCTCAACTCACTATTCAACCAGACCCACAAAAATTTCAAACTGATCGTCATTGAATCCAGCATCGAATCAAAAGGCCTCCTCGATCTAGAGGAATATGTGAAGAAATTTCCCAACGCCAAATTAATTCAGAAAGACAACTTCTCCGTAAACGAAGCATTGAATCAAGCCTTACCGTACGTGGATACGAAATACTTCATGGAAGTAGACGATGATAACATCTCAAAACCAAATATGATTGAAACGTTTCTACGCACCATTGAACAGAGAAACGATGCTGCAGTCGCTATCCTCATACTTGGCAATGTTTACGGACGACGATGAAACGAAAGTATTAGATTCACTGAAACCGCAAACGACCATACAGTTCACTCCACTTTCGATATTGGGAACCTATCGGACCATGCCTCCCAGCATTATTATTCGAAAATACTCAAGGTGACGCTAACAGCGTCTACCTGACCGAAGCGGTAAGAACAGTGGGCGGCTGGCCTGAAAGCAAGAATTGTCCTCAGGACTACGGACTCTCGCTGAAATTAGCAGGAGCCGGATACACCCTAGATGTGATCCCAGAAGTATTGTACTACTATAGAGTTCACGAAGGAAATTGGACAAAAAAACTGAGGATAAACCGCAGCAAAGGATTACTTGACCTCATAGAAAGCATCGTTCAAAACCATCCAGAACTCATAACGCACAATTACCGAAGCCTACATAAACTCACAGTAGCATCTCAAACAGAACCAAAATTCGCCTTGTACTTACTTAATTCTAGAATGGCTGAATTATCAGCAAAATCACCTAAACTTAGAAGGCTCTTAGAATTTTCTGGAAAAGTCTTACGGAAGACAATAGGATCCGACTAGTCGACACTAAAAGTTCTTTTTCATGTCAATGTGATGTGTGAGCTTGATGAGAACCAAACGCATCGTTGCAATACGTCTTTCAGGCCCGATTCTCCTTCCATTAACTACCATCGCTGAAATAGATGCCGTAGCCGATCTCGATGACGTCCACGGTATGGCAACCGTTGAACTCACGAAACAGGAGAAAGGGAATGCTCGAAGCGGGATCTGAAATCATCGCCCGTAAAATAGAATTCGGGTAAATCCAATGATCGAGATGTATAGCGGTTGAAGGTTAGGCAGTTAAGGTAAGCGAGATCTACAGCGATGAAAAACTTTGGCCCAAACGAGTTTGTGCTTCGGCCATCCGATAGAGCCGTGGTTGACGAGGTGCTCGAGCGGAGGGTATACCTCAAGAAATTCCTCATACCTTTTGTCAAACAAAATGGGCTAGTCATCGACATAGGAGCTCACATTGGAAGTTTCACGATTCAGGCGTGCTCATTGCTTCATCCGAGAATGGTTCTAGCAATCGAACCAGATAGAAACAACCACGAATACCTCGTCAAGAATATCACCAAGGCACGACTCAAGCATTTGGTCAAACCGATTCAGATTGCGCTCTGGAATTCCTCTACCGAAGCCAATTTATACTGTCAAGCGTCGAACCCTTCGTGTAATTCCCTTATCCCGTCGTGGTATAAGTGGATGGAAAAGATTCAGATAGCAAATGTCGACGCCTCCAATATCCATCGTGTCCATACTGACACTCTTGACCACATTCTGAACTCGCTGCATCTGGGACATGCGGCTATCGACATGATCAAAATTGATGTGGAAGGAGCAGAAAAGCAGGTCTTTGAGGGCGCTACTAACGCGTTACGACGATGCAGGATCATGGTAGGAGAACTTCACGAAGCGTTCCTTACTGAGTATGCGCTCCGTAAACTAATGAAAGACTTCGTAGTACACGTCGGTGAACCATACACATCGCTTCGTCTGCGCTATTTTTGGGCGGTTAGAAGGTCGATGTTCAGTAATTCTGCAAAACGTAGGTTTCAGCGATTCGCGAAAGCGGCAGATATTGAGGAAGAAAGATGGAGAATGGGGCAACAAGAAAATAGAATAAATTCTCTGAACAAACAACTTGACGCGATCCGAGGTTCGCTCAGCTGGCGTCTAACTGCTCCTGGAAGATCACTACTGGACGCCCTATTCCCCGTTCTGCCAACATCGTCAACCACTGCCCTCTCATACATTCATTCAAACCCGCTTCCAGCTCTGCAGAATCCCAGCGTGCGAAATATCTTCAAACAAATAATCGAGGAGCGGCTCAACAACGAATTCCTCTCAACTTACTACCAGCTAGGCCAACGCGTTGATTCCTATGTTATCAGAAACCAGAGAGTTTCACGAAAACAGCTGGTAATCCAAATCGTTAATTTCTTAATCGCGATGCTCAACAATTCCCCAATCGTCGTCGCAAAAACGTTCTGGCGAGAATTCAGTTTCAAAGGCAAAGGTAATGCTGCGGGAGTTCCAACCGAGATCGATCCAATTGAGACAGCGTATAGTAAAATCTCTCAAAACGTGATGGGAGTCGTTATGATCGAGGATCTTTTGAAGCAATCCAATCTTTCAAAAGGAAGGATTGTTGATGTCGGATGCGGAATTAATAAACTCAATATGGGGATCCTTGAACATGCGGATCGAGAAGGACTCGGAGTTAATGAGGCTATAGGCACAGACATTGTCCAAACAACTATGGAGTGCGACGATCCAAGGCTTGAATTCAGAAAGCAATCGTCGTCGAAGACGCTTCCTGTTGAGAACGACTATGCCGACTTAGTGATTTCGAAATGGTCCTTGCATCATATGACAATGGACGAAATTGATTCGATTACGTCTGAAATTAGACGAATTCTACGACCTGGCGGAAAGGCAATAGTAATAGAAACCCTCGCCGGGTGTGGCAACGATTTGCTTTGCGATTTTCTAACTGAGAGTAAACGTAAGGCTGTCTGGCCTGTTGGTCCCTGGCAAGAGGTCAGGAGAAACTTGACGAGACAGTATCTGCAGCTTCAACTGGATCAGCAAAGGGCAGTGCTGGCACTCGAGGACTATTATGGACACTGGCTGGAGAACAGAAGAACTAGTATGCCGCTCCCTTTTACATACTTGACTCCCCTCGAGATCAGTCGAGTGTTTGAGGTGGCTGACATGAGAGAATCGACGCGCCTCAAACGGGTCTTCGGCTTTGCGCCGATCATTCACCAGGGACCTCCTTCTGTGAGGTTGGTTTACTACAAACCTTCAGTAAACGCTTGAAGTGGCCTGTCAAACTTCATAAAAAATGAACTGACGTGAAACTCATCTTAGCAGCGCGAGCGTTTGAAAGAGTTAAATTGAATTAACTGTAACCATTCGAATGTTTCGGGTTGAATGGTGCGTGATTTAGCACGCACGGTTTCTGTCCCGTTCAGGTAGAGGAAAATGAGTTTGAATGATGCTTCATGAAGATCGGTCTCTTAGGATGTGGTCGCGCTGCCGAGCTTCACATGGCAGCGTTCAAACATTTGGATGCAAGCGTGGTTGCCGTCTGCGATATTGATGGTGAAAGGGCCACTGAGTTTTCTCGCAGACACAACATTCCCAGAGTATTATCCAACTACATGGATCTTCTAGCAACTAAGAACCTAGACTTTGTAGACATATGCACGCCACCTTCCACGCACGTTCCCTTTGCATCTGCTGCTGCGGAATCTGGTCATGATATTCTTCTAGAGAAACCGATGGCGTTAACCCTTACAGGTTGTGAGGAAATTATACGTCAGTCGGCAAAGCACAGCGTAAAACTCTGCATATGCCATAATCAGATGTTTTTCCCCTCGATCAAACGTGCCAATTCACTTGTTCTTTCCGGAGAATACGACCTTACATCATTTAGAACGTCCGTCAAAGAAAACCCTACAATGATCGGTGCGCCTGCATGGAATCTCTCCGATAGCGAGAAAGGCATGATCTGGGATTCTGGTTGTCATCATGCCTATCTTCATCTGAATTTCTTGAAAGAGATCTCTGAAGTCTATGCGGTCGGAAACACGGTAAGTCATCCTGTCCTTGACAATTATGCGGTTCTCCTGCGAACATCTGGGAAAGCCATCGGAATAATGGAAATGTCATGGCTAAGCAAGATCATAGAGGCGGTGTATGAAATTGACAGTTCCGACGGAAAGCGATTGATCATCGACAGACATCATGATTCGGTAACTGAACTTCCAGAAAGTTCACACTCCAACCTATTTAGTGGATTCAAAAAAGCTCTGAATCCCACTCCGGAAGGACTAGGTTATAGCATCGGCCATTACTTACTAATTCGTGAATACATGAGCAGCCTTAGGAAAGATGAACCGCCACCCGTTAATCCCAACGAAGGCAGAAGAGCCATCAAGCTTTTGGAGTGTATCGACGAATCTCTTAAGACCGGAAAACCAGTCAAGTTTCAATAAGTCTTATCCTCCTATAGAGAAATTGTCCAGAAATAGAAATGCTTCAAGGTGAGTTGACATAGCGAAGATCGCGATTACTGGTGGCGCTGGTTTGATAGGCAGCTACATCAGCGAACAATTGCTTCGAGAAGGACATGAAATAACTATCATTGATAACTTGAGTCGAGGCAAATTCGAAAATGTCAGTCCGTTGATCAACACTTACGATGGGAAGATTAAGTTCACTAACGATGATCTCGTCGACTACGAAGCCGCAAAAAAGAACTTGGTTGGCATCGACTCAGTTTTTCATCTGGCTGCAATAGTTGGTGGAGTGAAACTTGCTGAAACGTCCAAGGCTGCTGTAATTCCAACCATCGATTGCAACGTAGCACGAGCCTGCGTTGAGAACAATGTCTCACACGTACTCTACACATCAACAGCATGCGCATATCCAGTAAGTACACAAACACCAGGCTGCGTTGGAGTCAAGATGACTGAGGACATGATGGACATGCCTGCAGAACCAGAAAACTTGTACGGCTGGGCAAAACTTTACGGTGAACTAATGTTCAAAAAATTCCATGAAATACATGGCTTAGAATTGACGATCGTCCGAGACTTCAACGTGTATGGACCGAAGGAAGATAACGATCCTGTAATGAGTCACGTAATTCCAATGCTCATCCGTCGGACTCTCGAAAAACCAAACGTACCATTGACAGTTTGGGGCAGCGGCAACCAGTATCGGAGCTTCATGTATGCAGATGACGCAGCACGAGGTATGATTGGAGCATTCAAACAAATCAAGAACGGCTCACCAGTTAACCTCGGCTCAGAAGAAGCAATAACGATAAGAGAATTGGCGAAGACAATCCTAACCGCTTGCAATAGGACTCCAGATGATATCATATTCGATCGAGCCCAACCCGAGGGTGTCTTTTGGAGATGTCCCGACACCACTAGAGCTCGAACATTCCTCAATTGGAAACCTGAAATCTCTCTTCAAGAGGGGATAAATCGAGCCGTCACTTACTACAGAGCGCATCTCAAATAGGATAATCATTCCCTAAGAAATTCTGCGGGTACACGAATCTATCAAGCAATGACCAACACATGATAGTAAGAAGTCAAAGGTGTGCTCGATGTCCAAGTTGAAAATTATCGGCTTTATGCCGGTGTACAATGAAGCAGACATCATCGAACAATTAATCACACACATGGCGCGGCAAGGAATCTCGCTAATCATCATCGACGGTAACTCTACTGATGGCTCACTCGAGATCGAGCGACGATTGATCGGAAAGGGCGTTCTTGAAGTAATCCTCCAGCCCTCCCAGTACCTATCTCTTAAGGATCAATGGAACGAAGTGTTCAAGCGACTACCCGCGTATTCACCCGATTGGATCATTCGACCCGACGCAGACGAGTTCATGGAATCTCCCATTCCCAACAAAACGCTCGCGGAAGCCATTGAAGAGGTAGATAGACTAGGATGCAATTTAATCCAATTCAACTGCTTCGAATTCGTACTAACTGAAAAAGATTACAATTCTCCTGAACCAGATATTAGAAAACGACTCAAGTACTACACTTGGAATAGCGACTACTATTTCCGGGCTTGGAAGCATTATCCTGGAATCGATTTGATCACGACTGGAGGACACAAACCCACTTTTCCAACCGAAATCAACGAGCATGTTTTCCCAGCGAAATTTATCTTGAGACATTACAAGTTCCGGTCTTTAGAGCAAGGCATGCAGAAGGTCTTCAAGGATCGAATACCCAGATTCGATCCAAACGACCCGCGAAGGAGGGTTGGCACGGTCATTATAACAACCTCAAACCAGACCCGAGTTACTTCATTGTAGACTCATTGAAATGCAACAAGTACGACGAGGATGGAAGATGGATCCTCGAAAAAAAATTCGACACATACTTCGGCGCATGGAAACCACCAAACACTGACGAGCATCTCTCCAATGATGAACTTTCTAAGAAAATAGATGCAATATCGAAAGATCTACAGAAACAATTTGACGCTATCTATCGATCATCACCTATTCGCCTCTACCTGGCACTTAAGCGACTACTGGGGAGACTTTAGCAAGGATAATCTCGTCGTGATACCGTTGGTGCGCATCTCATTGTTAATTCACTAGTCCAAACGAAATTGAAAGGAAAGTTATCGTCATAGTTCGGCACATTTACGAACTACAATGAAACGAAACTAAAAGTGGTATAGTTTTCTTTTTAATGTCGATGTGATGTCTGAGAGTCTTAATGAGATCCAAACGCGTCGTTGCGATACTTCTTGCATGTTCGATTCTCATCCCATTAACTAGTATCGCCCAAATAGTCATCAGCCATACAATCACGACAACAAGCGTTCAACAACCAATCTTACTACAGTGATTGTTTCAATTAGTCAGCAGAACGTTACGTTGGCTCGTACCTCAAACCGGTGAATATGCGTTCGTCTTCCTCTATCCAATATTCTACGGCGGCTACATTCAGTTCAAAGCACAATCCTACATTACAACGACCTGGAACAGTACCATAACCTACACGACGACAAACCCATACACACTGCAAAGTACCCAAACTGAAAACTACACTCTAGCACCGATGTACACAAACACAAATAGAAACCCCAAACAACTATTTTCTGATTCTGATCGGCTTGATTGCAACAGGGATCATTAGCGTGGCATTAAAAATGACACGACATCGTCGCGACACTCCTATTTCGTGAAATTTGCGGTCCAATCATTGAAGTTAACATTACACCTATCATGGGTAGACGTACGTGAAAACCGAATTTCTTATGTAACAACACTCCTAGTCGTAAATGCGAATTCTAGGAGCCGCAGAACATGAAGCTCAACGAAAAAGTCGCACTTGTAACTGGTGGCGGTTCCGGCATCGGGCGCGCCACGTGCCTGCTTGCCGTGCGAGAAGGAGCACAGGTCATCGTAGCCGATCTCGATGACGCCCACGGTATGGAAACCGTTGAACTCACGAAACAGGAGAAAGGCAAAGCATCCTTCATTCATCTGGACGTAACGAATGACAATAATGTCCAAAATGCCATTGCGGACATCAACAAAACGTATGGAAAAATCGATTTCCTGCACAATAATGCCGGAGGATGGGATCCGAAGATGGGTGATACATTCAAGGTCTCTATGCAGGAATGGTCACATTGGTTAGATCTGAATCTCACGAGCGTATTCAGAGTCACACGTTACGTCGTTGAAGGCATGTGTGCACGAAAATCGGGTTCGATCGTGAACACCGCAAGCATCAATGCTTTCTATCCGAACCCCGGCTCAGTCGCATACTCAACAGCCAAAGCAGGTGTCGTCGGATTTACGAAAGTCATGGCCCTAGAACTCGCTCCATACAACGTGAGAATCAACGCCGTCTGCCCAGGTGAGGTAAGAACAACGATATGGAACAAGACTTTCAGCCAACTTCCCAATCCGAAAGCTGCCCTTGAGTCACTCGAACACGCAATCCCACTTCGTCGCTTAGGCGCAGCTGAAGATATCGCAAAATCGGTAGTGTGGCTTGGATCTGACGAAGCGTCATACATTACGGGCACAATTCTAGTCGTAGATGGAGGACGCACCGTCGGAGTCCCCGCCGATTAGTTCTAAGCTGACTACAATTCTTAAATCAAAAGTCATGTGAACTTGCTGAAACCAAAAAGCGTTCAATTTGGATTGCTCGGCCTGGGACAAGTCGGACGCAATATAATTCGGCAACATGGATCTCTTGGATTCCATTGGGTATCCGACAGTCAGGGCCTCTGGCGGAGAACAGATGATCTCCCGCTTAGACAAATTGACCTAATACACATCATAAAATCAAAAGATTCAATGCTACCGAAGGACCGCGTCAGGAACGTTACCTACAATGATTTTGATAATCTCACCAAGCAGAAAAATCTACTTCAATCGATTATTGGCGAACGTAGAGATCATTGGGTTATAATAGATTCCACTTACACTGACGCAAAATCAGCATTCGAAATCTGCAGTACCACCATGGGATGCCTCGCGTACTGCTGCGCTAATAAAACTCATTGGGCAAATTACGAGTTCTGCAGACAATTGTATGAACGAGCTGGCCAAGAACAGACCCTCCTCTGCCTCAACTGCGCCCAAGGCGTCTGGCTTGATCAAATGGAGTACCTCCCCGTCTTGCTTGAAAACTTTCAGAGCGGCAAACTAAACATCATTAAACGAGACAACTCAAGTCTGAATCTTTTCTACGAGAAAATATGGAAGAAAATTTCGCCAGCTGACGCCTTCTCACAGATAGGCAGGCAGGGATACTTGGAGCCCAATGCGTCGGATCTCTTTGCAGAAGTAAAAGACCAATTGATCAAAGCGAAGGTTACCCGAAATTTCTGTTCAGTAATAACCAAAATCAATGCGCATGAGACTGAGCAGATTCAAGTCGACGACTTATTTTCCAAGGTCCCGAGGTCAGCGAATCCTGAAGATATTGCAAATTGGCATATTTACAATAGGAAACAAGGACTATACCCAGCTTTAACCTCAGAAGTTCAAGTTAAAACCGACCCGGCTGAGATTAAAACTGACTTAGCGTTCGTCAATCTGCCCCAAAATCATCCTCTGGCTAGAGATTTCGGTGGCCGGAATGCGCTTTGTATTGAAGGATACGAAGCGCGTTTCACTTGGACAGAAAATCTTCGACGCAATAAGAAGAAACGAGGATTTTTCGTGCATAGCGGATTCGGAGGCGCACTAAAAACTGCGGATAAGCTCGTATGGGAGGCAAAGAGAGTCCGTCGCCTCAACAGCTACAAAGAATGGAAGGAGTTCAGTCCTATCCCGGTAATACTCGGGTTGAAAGTGGGGGAAGCATACGCGATCCAGGTGAAGCATGAGTTATCAAATAGCTTCTAGAATTTCCGGCAACCTTAGTTTGTTCAGGTAATTAATGGAACCGCGAAAACGTATACAAGATAGTCAGCTTGAGGATTGTTCGCTACCTCTACCGTGAAGGCTCCGTAAGTTCTGAGTATGCACATGCATCCCACGGCGAATATCTTCGGTTGTGATACCGATAATTTCCCCGAATTTGAGAACGTGTTCCCCTGATCTGGCGTCATGTATAGCAAATTTATGATTTGGTGGAACAGCTTCTTGTAGCTCAACGATGAGTTCGCCTGAAACAGTTTTGACATGCGCCTTTTGTCCCTGAATTAGCGGACGAAGAGCGGTGGCTACGTTATCTTTTTCGTTCATGGCGATTGCGTCGGGTTTGTCGTTCATACTCCTACCAGATTCTTGACTAGAGGAGAATTGTCTCTCCGATATGTTTGTTATCTTCGAAACCACTTAGAATTTCAAGCACAGCGAACAATTACTCTTAACCGAGGTGGAAATCATTACACAACGACTTGTCTTTAATGGTTACCAGCGGCCTGATGGCCAGATAGGAACACGCAACCAAATAGGGATAATTTACACAGTAGATTGCGCTAGATTCGTATCAGAAGAAATAGCGAAAAAAATCAGAAACGCTACGTCATTTGGATGGTTCAACTGCTACAGCATGGCCAACGGTGAAGATTCCAACATCCTGATCGGACTTGGAAGAAACCCAAACATCGGCGCCGCACTAGTTGTAGGACTGGGATGCGAAACCAATTCTCCATCAAAAGTCGCAGACGGCATATCCAAAACTGGAAAAGACGTGCAAATACTGACAATACAAGGCATCGGGGGCACTAAGAAAACAATCCGGAAGGGAACAGCGATCGCAAAACGAATGTCAGAACGAATCATGAAAGTGAAGCGAAAACCACACGACATCTCCTCCCTAACTCTCGGAATGAAGTGTGGTGGATCCGACGCTACGTCTGCGCTATCCGCGAACCCAATTCTCGGTCTGACCGCGGACAGGATCGTAGAAAACGGCGGACGAGTCCTCTCCAGCGAATTAACCGAACTCACAGGATGCGAACACCTCGTCGAACGTCGAGCAATTAACGAAACAATTGGAAAGGAAGCAACACGATTAATCAGATCTGCAGTTTCCGAATTTGAAGCCAGATTCGGATCGGAACATTCCATGATGTCCCCCGGTAATGTATACGGCGGACTAACGACAATCGAAGAAAAATCATTAGGAGCATATATGAAGACCGGACATAGCCAGCTGCAAGGAGTCCTTCAACCCGGCGAATACCCAAAACACGCCGGATGGTATCTAGTAGATGGGCTCGTCGCCAAGAGCATTCGCCACTTCGGGTTGGAAGCAGACGGCGAACCAACGGACTTCGTAGCCGCCGGAGCTCAAGTAATAGTCTTCACAACAGGTCGAGGATCAGCCGATGGAAACGTAATTAGCCCAACCATCAAAGTCTGCGCAAACCCGCAAACCTACCGCAACATGCGTGAAGACATGGATTTCAACGCGGGCGCCGTCCTCGAAACCAAGATAACATTAGACGAATCCTCTAAACTCCTACTCACAAAAATACTCAAGGTCGCATCAGATGAGGAAACTAAATCAGAAAAACTCGGTCATCGAGAAGGCGGTATGATCCTCGGCGGCAGACCTCTAGCATCCGCCCCAACCCAATACTGCGAATAACTGCAGAGACTTAACTAATTAGAATTAGAGAAGAATCGGACCTAACTTCAACTTTTGGTATGCTTCCAGGAACGGAAATTTCAGGACACTAGCCTCCTGCAGCCAGCGGTATTAAATCAACCACGTCTCCGTCGTTCAAATTAGGATTTAGTCCTGTGACAGGCGTGTTGTTTACTAATATTATCTACGTTTAGAGAATTCCATTGGATCCATAATTCGTATCATGTTACAGTTATGTAACCTAACATGTAGCCTCTTAATCCCATACCTGGCCCGCACGGAGCGGTACAGAGGTATGCATAGACACCGGGCGTAGTGAACGTATACGCGAATGTAACAATCGTGTCCGGAGGGATCGGGATGTTGACGTTAAGGCTCGGGATTGTGAACGTGTGTCCTATCGGAAGGGCAGACACCAATTGTCCCTTGCTGAAATGCGATGCGACTTGCCCGCTCGCAGTGTCATTGTATATTGTGAAGTTCGTCGAAGCTGTGTCTGTAAAGTTCTCATTCACAGCGGTGTCTATGCTGGTTATTATGAATGTGACTGAAACGCCAGCGGGAACAGTTATGTTGTTATCATTCGGTCCGGGGCTAGTTGTATTTGTTGCGAGTATTCGTGCTGTGCCATTTGCGTGTGAGGGTATCACAAACGCATCGTAACCAGGCCCTCCCCAATCAGGGATAACATCAAGGCTGACAACCTCGGTGGGTACTGTCGGTGTGGTTATGGTCTTAGGGGTGATCATGCTTGCCCCAAGCCAGCCCCGGTAAGACCCGTTACAAGGACTGCGATCAACAAAACAGCAATCAATGAGCTCCTCAATCTGAGGCCGCTTGTTTCTGGTATCGGCTTTTTCTCAGCCACTAAGGTTATGGTTTTTTCAGGAAAGCTGACTTTGAATCCGGAATATTCAGGACTTACCACATGATCTATTCTGAGAGATTCTGAAATCTCTGATAGGTAGGCGTAGGTATCAGAATCTATGTACAGTTTGAAACCGTACGATTCTATGATCTTATCATCCTGTCTTGGCGCATTACAGTCGACAGTGAAACGCGTATTTCACTCCGAAGACATCGCTGCCCTTCAACTGAAGCCTCAGCCCGCATAACGGATTGCCTTTCTCGTCTATTCTGCCGCTTCTTTTTAGAAACTCTTTGGCTTTTTCAACCGCCGAATCTGTAACTATTATATCCAAATTATCACATTTCCCTAGTTTTCTCCGACGTAACTACTTAAGGAACCAGCAGCGTAGCTCAAAGATTCCAATAAGACGCCCAACGCTATTTCAATGCGTTTTTTACGCTTCACGCAGTTAGCACTTAACCGCTTGCAAGGCTTCAGGGTTTTAGATAACGGGAAGGACCGATTCTCATTCTTGAAAATGAGATGACTAACGTGCGAACAGGTGTTAGGAGAATAGTTTTGCTTGCGTATACCTCCAAACTAGTAGGTGATTCTCAGCCTAATTTCGTCAGCTATCTACGCTGGCGGTATTCCAGCAAGCTCTCGCGAGCGTTTCACGGTCACGTTGAATAGTGTTCTGAATCGTCCGTCGATCATAGATTGCTGAAGGTCTTGGAAGCGGGTTAGATCAATTCCATACACGTTTTCATATTCTTCGTCTAAGAGCCCGTTGTCAAGAGGATGACGTTCGAGCATTGAGTAGGAGACGGCTTTGTGCAAAATAGTAATGAAGACACTTGCCAGAGACCCTTTATGCAGTAACTGTTCGCGTTTGTCTACGTAGGGGCAATTGATGAAACTCTTTACTACGCAGGAGTTCTCTTCTCCGCTGAATAGTTTATCGTATACTTGAGCTACTGTGTTCAGGAATTGCGAATTTGCGTAGAACGCTGTAAGGTTCTTGGATTCGGTCGGCGAGCGATTTACGTGCTCCTTCATTTGTTGGAGATCCATCTGCGTTTTCCGCGCTCGTTCAGCCCAGTAGTCTCTCGACCATAGAAGACAACACCAATCGCACTTTTCTTCAGTTTTTGAGTCTAAGTGAAGTTCTTTGATGAAGTCGGTCGCATATTTCTCAGCAATAGGAGTCAGATCATCCGTTCGCAAAGTGTTCATCAATTGTCGGTGTGATCCGTAGCGGTTTATTCTTTGCTAACGGTTCTCTGTTGTGGTTTTGAAGCCCTCTAAGACGAGGCTTTTTGTTCTGGCACGTATGAACATGCTGGATCTTCTTGGAATGGGTCTCCGTATTCAGAGAATGCTCTCGAACGTGATCCTCCACATATCATTCGGTATTCGCATCTACCGCAACGTCCCTTCAGCTTTGATGGGTCTCTCAATGAGACAAAAATTGGGTTTGATCGATAAATAGATGGCAAATTGTTCTCCGGTAATCTGCCTGTGCTGATTGGAAGAAAACCACTTGGATATACTTGTCCATCGTGTGTTATGAACACAATGCCCTTACCGTCTCCCGTCTGTGTCAACTTTGTGACTGGCAAACTAGAGGGAGGACCTTCGGTGATGTGTAAGTTGGTTTCAAGTCGCCTGTATAATATGCTCTGAGGTGGAGCTTCGTGGTTCAATCGTTGAATCCTGACTCGTCTGAATTGAGGTCCTTCCGCGGTTCGTACTGGGATTCCATATTGTGATGCGTCAAAGAGAAAATGCATTACGTCTTCGCATTCGAAAGGTTCTAGACTCTCCAGCGATGATCCACGACCAGTTCGGATCAGGAAGAAGACTTCCCAAGCTACTGCTCCAGTTCTACGCACAAGATTGAATATGTCAGGTAATTCTTCGATGTTGCTTCTCATCACCGTCGTGTTGATTTGTGTCTTCAATCCTAATTTTTGAGAAATTTCAAGCGCGTCAACGGTCTTCTGGAACGTACCGGGAACTCCACGCAGCTTATCATGTGTAACAGCAGTCGCTCCGTCAACACTTACAGACATCACGTCTACATCTAACAGACGCATCCTTTCGATCGTATCTTCGTTTAACAGTGGAGTTACGCTTGCCGCTACTGCCACGTAAAGTCCCCTAGTCTTCGCGTACTCGATTAGTTCGAAGAAGTCCGCTCGCATGAGTGGGTCGCCGCCAGTCATCAAAAGAGCAGGATACGGTTGATCGAATTCCAATAGTTCGTCGATTAAGTTGAGACCCTGCTGATGATCCAATTCTCCCGGCAGAGGTTTTCTAATCGCCCTAGCTCTGCAATGTCTGCACGCGAGAAGACACGATTTGGTCGTTTCCCAACAAACAAAGATAGGTGCCTCCGAAAAGTTTGTTCTCATAGTCCAGGGTGGGCGCGTCAAATTCGATCCCGAAGCACACTTGCCGAGAAGGACGGGACACTTAAGATCTGTTGCCGCTTTACCATAATTGAAAATCTCAACAGCGCCCAACCAGTTCAAGGGTTTTCGACGAACCAAAACGTTGATCCCACAATACTACCTCTTATCCACCTAGGCGCGTTAGAGATGGGAGCGCAGTTACGCAAAACTGAGGAAGAATGGAAGCGACTACTCACTCCTGAACAATTCCAGGTTGCTCGAAAGAAAGGAACAGAAAGACCATTCACGGGAGCATACTGGAATAATCACGCAAAAGGGATCTACAAATGCGTCTGTTGTGGCACCGACTTATTCAGTTCGGAAACAAAATTCGAATCGGGTACGGGATGGCCGAGCTTTTGGGCACCGATAGCTGAACAGAACATTAAGACGCAAGCAGATAGGAGCCTCTTCATGAAACGTACTGAAATTCTATGCAGCGCCTGCGATGCCCATCTAGGTCACGTGTTTGACGACGGACCTAAACCCACTGGATTACGTTACTGCATTAATTCTGCTTCTCTAAACTTCTCTGAAACCAAATGAAATGTTCGAGAGTCACAATCTTTTCCAATTTCAAACGTCGAAGATCCCTGTGCGCGTTCGTTTAATGATTTTCCATATTCTTCGGTTTCCAGGTAACCGCGAGTATTCCACCAATCAAACCTAAAACTAAACCGATACCGAAGCCTCCCATTGCTGCTCCATAAATGCTGAAGAACGAGAAGAGGATTATCAGTGATCCCCAGGTCGAACGTTTCTTTGGTCTCTTAACAAGCATCACCGCAGCCAGAATCACTATGATGCCCCGAGAACTCCAACCACTCCAGTGAGAATCACACCAAACTCAAACAATCCGACTCCAGAACCCAGCACTCCAGGCCAAGTCACTTGACCATTAGCGGACTCAAATCCTGTTATTCGAAGCAGAATGGCAACCAGGCTCGTAAATAAACCACCAGTTACGATGAGGATTCCAGCGATCAGCGAAATCAGAAAAGCCAGCCGCGGTCTTTCCGGTTTCACAGTTATTCGCCTTCTTGTAACCTATAGTGAAATGTGAGTGTATTATTCAATCGGCAAAAAACTAAGAGTGACGCTGGCTGTACCTTAAGTTTGAGGCTGTCGCATTGTCTGGTATGAACCGTAAAAGAGTGTTGATGATACCAGGACCATCTGAGGTCGATCCGCGAGTTCTAGCAACTTTATCGCAAACTATTCTTCCTCATTACGGAACAAATTGGGGAGAAGAATATGCCAAGGTTCTCGAAGATCTAAAAAAAATCTTCAAAACCAAGGAACAAGTGATTATATTTCCAGGCCCTGGAAACGGAGCTGTCGAACTCGTCGCCTTGAACATTATCGAACCAGGCGATAAGATCGCGAATGTTGTCAACGGGTGGTTCGGCGAAATCCTCAGTGACGTTATCCGAACCTACGGAGGAGAGCCAGTCGAAATAAAGGCGGAATACGGACGCGCGATTAGTCCAGCCGACGTTGAAAAGGTGCTGGATCAAGAGAAAGATATCAAAGCTCTGTTTGTCGTGCACAACGAAACATCGTCAGGTGTCGAAAACCCAATTCAAGAAATTGGTAAGGTGGCGAAGAAACACGGAGTGATCTACTTTGTAGATGCGATTTCATCATTCGGGGGTGTTGACATTGATCTTGATAGCTGGAACATAGACGTGTGCGTTGGTTATCCAAGCAAATGTCTCGGAGGCATTCATGGGGCAGTTCCAATTGCGATAGGGAAACGCGTTTGGGACGAAGTCGAATCTCGACAGAGCAGTATTCCGAGCCGATTCATGAGCCTAATATCTGGAAAAAATTCATTCAAGAATGGGGTCCGATAGGGCATCCATTTCCTACTTCAATGCCGACTACAGTAATTCTTGCCCTCCACGAGGCGGTAAAACTCGCTCTTGAAGAAGGACTTGAGAACCGATACAGGAGACATTTCGTAGCCTCCGCAGCCCTAAGGGCAGGTTGCAGGAAAATTGGATTTGAGCCGCTCGTGTCTGAGGAAGCAAGATCAAAAACAGTCACTCTTCTGGGAGTTAATGGCGTAAATGGAGAAAGCAAACTTCGCGATATCCTGGAGAACAAATTCAACATAATGATCGCAGGAGGAGTATCCAAGTTGAAGGGTAAAGCAGTTCGAATCGGCACTATGGGAGTGACAGCTTCACCGGCCTATGTTCTTCCAACCCTACTAGCTCTCGAAGTCGGCGCACGTGAGCTCGGCCTTCCCGTAACCCCTGGAGCTGCCGTTGCTGAGGGTTCGAAAATCTTTCAATCCGGATAGCATTACATATTATGATTCTGAGTAGTTGGGGTACAAGTCATTTCGACAGGTTGACACCTCCAGTCTGTGAACATAGTAGCTTGCGACGTAGACACCGCCGGAAGACCAACCACGACCTGCCCGAACGTTGGATCTACCAGTAGAGATCGTAATTCCGAACTAAGGGAGTTAAAAGCTCCCCACTTATTATTCAAAGTGGAAGACAGAGGAAAAATCATCGCTCAGTTGATGTTCGCATTTTCAATTGCATTCTCAAGGTATTTCCGGGATCGAAGGTATGTGTCATCGATTGAATCACGCAAATGTGGGGCACCCCCAATGTCTAAGCCGAATACGCCATCAAATCCGTGCTTCTTCAAAGCCATCAAGAGGCTTGTCCAGTCGATCAGCCCTTTTCCTATTTCTATGTGATCTTCGATTTTGAAATCGGAATCGCTTGCATGAACATAGAAGATTTTCTTACCCAACATTTCAACCGCCTGAACGAGGAGTGTCTTTTGACAAGCTAAATGTGCCGTATCGAACACTGCCCCTACATTGCTACTACCGACCTCACGGAGTAATAGTTCCATGGCCCAGACGTTAGGTATGTTTTCCCATGTCCTTGGCTCAATACACAGTCTTAGCCCAGATTCACCCGCGAGGTCATTGCATTTACTCACGGAGTCAACAATCACGTTGTGGAAATATTTCCAGAAGTCGAAACTTTGTACGAATCGCATCGTTGGGGGTTGATAGTTGAAGCGAAATTCTTGAGAGATGTCATATGGTTTGATCATGTACAATGGCGAGTAGTGAGTGTCTATTTGTATCATGTCCTGTTTCAAAGAAGGCTGCTGTTTCACATGCTGATCTGAAGTCTGCCAGGGCGGTTTTTCTCTTCGTTTCATCCATGCTCATGAGGTCTGGGAGAACTGGGATGAAATTCATTATATGCACTCCAGTCTCACGGCATTTGGTCCGTATAGCCGCCTTGTTTTCGACCACCCCACGTAAATTATCACCAGCAACTCCTTCAATCTCAAAAAGCGAGAAACCCAGTCTATGAGCATCATCTATGGAGTTGAGAAGATCTTTGACGCTGATTACGTATCCATACTTAGTTATCGCGTATAACCAGCAAAGCCCTATGCGAGACATGTAATGGCATCACATGAATTATGAATATCAGATCAAATAAAAAGTCTATAGAAATGAAAACACTTTACTCTTTGCCGATGCAGGTCGAGGAATTAAGAGAATCGTGCTCTCTAGTGAGGCCTATTCATGAGGAAGGATGATGCATTAAAACGGGCTTCTATGAAAGAGGATTTGAAAAATCAGCTCGTTTTCGTTGTTCAGAAGCACAAGGCCACTTCACTTCACTACGATTTCCGACTTGAAATCGGAGGCGTGATGCCATCATGGTCCATACCTAGAGGCCCATCACTCGACAGTAGTGTAAAGCGACTCGCACTACCCACGACTGATCATCCAATTGAATATCGACATTTTGAAGGAGTCATTCCGAGAGGTGAATATGGAGCAGGACCCGTCATGATTTGGGATGAAGGCACGTATAACCCTGAAATTGAGATAAGCAAAGGCGTAAGGAAGGAAATCACGAATAGGAAAGAAGCGGAAGAGGTCGTCCGCAAGAGCCTGCAAGACGGGAATCTAAAATTCCATCTGTACGGGGAGAAACTACGAGGGTCTTTTGCACTTGTTCGAACTGCGGGGTTCGGAGGCAAAGAATCCTGGTTGTTGATCAAACACCGCGATGAGTACTCCAAACCTGGTTATGATGCGAATGACTATGATTTTTCCGCCATTAGCGACCGCTCGCTCACCCAAATAGCTGCGAAGCCGGCAGACAAGACAGATTAGAGACAACTCGGATTCATGCTGTCTCAGTGTCTGAAAATGTCGTCGCAAGGTCGAACTGTTGTTGAAGAGGTTAAGGTGGCAGCTGATGAACTTGTTAGAAAAGTGCGGGAGCTTCTCCATGAGGGTAATGTCCGCCGTATTGTAGTGAAAAAGGATGGGCACGTGGTAATGGAGGTCCCGTTGACGGTTGCGGCAATAGGCGTAATTGCTGCACCTCTTTTGGCGGCTATCGGTGCCTTAGCCGCCTTCGTGGGCCAGTACACTATTGTGATCGAAAAAAGCGAACACTGAGTTCGTTCGTAGAACTGAATGAACCATGAAGATCGTAGCGCTCGGGGATAGTCTCACGGTAGGAGAAACCGAGCTCTCCGAGTCTGATCAAGTTAACTCGTACCCGAAATATCTTGAGAAGCTTGCCGAAGAACATCTACGCAATCTCCAATCGAACGTGAAAGTCAAGGTTCTGAATAGAGGAATTAACGGTGATCTAACCTCGGGTATGCTTGAAAGATTCTCGAGGGACGTGGTTGATGAGAAAGCGGATTACGTGATCATACTGGGAGGAACCAATGACTTAGGATGGGGTTTTGATCCAGCAATGATAACCCAAAACTTGACTACCATGTACGATGCCGCTCTGAACAATGGCATTGTGTCCGTGGCATGCTCGGTGCCATCGATTCTTGGATTCGATGCCCTGATCCCTCCCAGACTCCGGCTTAACAGAATGATCCGCACAGAAGCAGAGAAGAGAAGCATGCCCTTCATGGATTTTTTCACGGCGACTGCTGACCCACAGACCAATAGGCTCTCAGAGGATAACTCTGCCGACGGACTTCACCTAACAGACAAAGGGTTACCAGCAAATGAGCAAATGTATATTCGACAAATGGTTGAGAGCGCTTCTGGACCAACATACAAAATATGTGGATCATTAAACGCTTGAGAGTTTGGAAATGTTTCTACATGTTTTGACTATGATCTGACGTGAACTAATTGTCCGACCAAGAATCATTCGATGTAATCATCGTCGGGAGTGGCGGCGCGGGCCTACGGGCTGCGATCGAAGTCAATGACCTGGGCGCGTCAACACTACTCATGTCCAACGGAGCGGCCGGAAAGTCCGGAGCGACAATGATGGCTGGCGCGGACATTACATTGGATGGAAGCGGCGCAGCACAAATCGGACTGACCGGAAACGAATCGGATTCCAAGGAGAAATTCTTCCACGACATAGTGGTCCAGGGGTACTACTTGAACAACCAAAAGCTAGTGGAAACGTACGTTCGTGATGCCCCTGCGAGGACGAAGGAGATGATTGATTGGGGCATGAAATCATCTGGGATGGAAAGCGCGCCATCCTAACCCAAGGAACCGACCTGAACAAGATACTCATGGAACAAGTCAGCAAGCGACACATCGCAATCAAGAACGATTTCTACGCGACCGATATCCTGACACGACACAACTCTGCGATAGGCGTAGTCGGACTCGACATTAACAAGGGATCCGTACAGGCCATTAGAGCGAAAGCAGTAATCATCGCCACGGGCGGATGGCAGAGGGCATATTCCTTCACTAGCGCGCCGGGCGGTCTCACTGGCGGAATGCATGCAGCAGCCTACAGAGCCGGAGCCGCACTCTTGAACATGGAGATGGTCACATTCTGCCCCAACGTAATCTTATGGCCACCCGCGCTCCGAGGAGACATATTCCCATACATTCTAATCGAAATGTTCGGCGATCTACTCGACAAACACGGCCGACCATTCCTAAGAGACGAATACGACCCAGTCATCTACCACATAGCCACAACAACGGAATGGAACAAACTCATCTTCTCAATTGCCGCCACCAAAGTAGTCGGGAGAGGAGACGGCTCACCAAGAGACGGAACCTACTACTCCATCAAGAACGTCCCCCTTAACATTCTCGACGAAGCCGAAAAAATCTACCCCGGGTGGAGATGGCTTCGAACCGATTTCACCAGCCTAATCGAATGGCTTAAGCAAGGCAACGCCGTCGAAGTGGCACCTGCCGCTCACTACATGGAAGGAGGAATCGCCGTTAACGAACACGCCTCAACCACACTGAAAGGATTGTACGCGGGCTGGCGAATGCTCAGGTGGCCTCTTCGGCAGCAACCGAGTAGCGTCCGCTATCACGCAGATATTCGTTCAAGGCGTAGTAGCAGCGAAAGCCGCCGTTGCATACTCAAAGAAAGTTGCACTGGCGACACCAGACGAGCAACAGTTGAAACGGATCGAGTCACGTCTAACAGCACCGCTAAATCGGAAAGATGGCGTTCATGTAGTCAATCTAAAGAAGACGATTAGAAAAATCGCTGACACCAATCTCTGGGTAATCAGAAACGGCACCGGTCTGAAAAAAGCCGTCGCAGGCCTCGAATCAATTCTGCACAATGATTTACCCCGACTCTCCGTGCAGACACAAGCCCTTGCGTACAACAAGGAATGGATTGACACCATAGAAATCCAGAGCACGTTGGAAGTACTGCTTGCATCAGCCAAATCCGCGTTGCTCAGAACAGAAAGCCGCGGTGTACACAACCGATCAGACTTCCCACAAACAGACAATAGACATTGGCTTCGAGAAATAGTCGTCAGGCAAGTAAACGGGGAAATGTCTTTAACAACACGACCCGTAACAATAACGAAACTCAAACCACCACGCGTGATGTTTGGCTTTGAAGAAGGCATAATTCCGCAGTGAAAGAATTGGGTGAGTAAGTTGGAGAGAAAGAGAGTTAAAGTGAAAATTGCTCGCTTCGACCCCTCCGCCGATAGCTCCAGCCACTATCAGATCTATGAGGTCCCATTCGAACCCAGGATGACTGTAATGGACGTGTTAGACTATATCTACGAGAACCTTGACCCGACCCTTGCCTACCACTCACACACCTCATGCCACAGAAGGATATGCGCAAGATGCAACCTCACCGTCAACAAGAAACCTGGCCTGTCCTGCCACACGGAAGTCAACGGAGACATGACCATAGAACCACTAGCACGCTTCAAAGTTATACGCGACCTCGTTGTCGAAGGCCTGTAAGGATCCAGCTGGACGAACATTGCTTACGAAAATCCTCGTCAGGCAACAGCTTCGATCTCTATAACACATTCTTGACAAAACTACTAAGTAGATGATGGAAGTTGAATCGGGAAGAATGAGAAAGTCATCCGGATTGCCGTCTCTAGCCCTTTGTGCCAGAGATGTGGGTGCAGCGAAACTTCGTGCGCAAGCTGCAAGACCCCTAACGATTGCTCGAATTGTGTGAATTGCTGTTGCACCGACACGCATCAGTCTTGGAGGCAATCCCGAATTGCGACGGCGGTGAGGGTTGAATACTTCAGCTCTGTTTGGATGATGGTTGAAGTGATAGGCTCAATAGCTGTAGGATTGACGGCTGGAAGTTTTGCGTTGCTTGCGTTCGGAGGAGATAGTCTGATCGAACTTATTTCGGGCATAGCGGTTCTAGAATTTCTGCGCAAGAACAAGTCGGAATTGGAGAGTAAAAGGACTGAGCAGATTACAAGCATGCTTCTTTTTGCTCTTATTCCAGTAATCGGATTCGGAGCTGTATATTCCTATTTTACCGGCTGTGAGAGCGGAAGGGTCACCGATTGGAATAGGGATTGCGATTGGAGCGGTTATCATAATGCCCTATCTTTGGTATGAGAAGAAAAGAATCGGGAAGGAGACAAGATCTCTCCCCCTAACAATTGATGCTGTAGAGTCGATCACTTGCTTGTTTATGTCGATAGCCCTGCTCGCTGGACTCTTAGCCGTGTATCTGTTCGGCTTGTGGTGGGTCGATTATCTGGCGACAGGCGTGATTCTCGCATTCGTCGCAAAAGAAGCATTAGAAGCATACCACGAATTACACGAGAAAGCAGAATCTCATTAGTAACAATATTGGTACGACGACTACTTTGACTCAGCATTTGTCTTCGATTTATTTGATTAGTTTTAAATATCTACGTGAAGCTCTTCCTTCACCAATTCAGGTATGACTTTTGGTATCAAAAATACGGATTCTGACCGTTGCGTTGTTCTTTGGAGTGTTAGTTGCATCAAGTTTCCTTCCAGGATTTGCTCAGACAATCCAACATGGAGGAACATTGCATCTTGCACTACCGAACACTATCGATAATTTCTCGCAGTTTCTCACAACTTCCTATCAGGCTTGGTACTTCAACCAAATGGTTTACCCAGACTTTGGAGTACCAACCGCCTCCGGACTGCTGCATGTGGCAGTATCAAGCTACTGGTCGAACGCTAACGCCACGACTTGGTATTTCATGGTAAGGCCGGGGATGACTTGGTCGGACGGTGTGCCAGTTAAACGCGACCGATCTGGCTTACACTATGCAGTTAGAATTTTCAACTTTCACGTGGGGCGCTGGCGCCCTCTCAGGCTGGGCGAGCAGCCTTACGGGGAGTATTACGGATTCAATTAAGCCCTACAACTCTACTGTTGCTGAGATTAACTTCAACACTCCGAACGGTCTTATGGGCGATATAATTGGAGCAGAGGGTACACCCAACCTTGTACCCTACCATATTTGGAAGAATTACATCGTTAACGGAACCTCGCCTGGTCCAAACTTCGGAACTCTAGTCGGCGCTGGCGCTTTCTACGTTTCAAACTTTACTCAAGGCGATTCTCAAATTGTCCTACTACCAAATCCACACGGTTCTCCTTTCGGCGGTGATCCATCTCAGAATGGCGTACCATACCTCGACCAAGTCGTGGTCCTGCTCGTCCCAACAACCCAGGACCTTTCGCTCATGCTTAAGGGAGGGCAAATTGACGCGGCACCGGTTGCCCCAAGCGATGTCGCCGGGTTAACTTCAAGCTCCAACTTCCAAGTTGTCACCGGACCCACACCAGATACTTGGCAACTAGAGTATCCCATCTGGAACTACCCGTACAATCAACTTGCCTTCAGACAAGCACTAGCTTACGCAATTAATCGCACGGATCTAGTTCAGACAGCCCTCTCAGGTTTCGGGGCGCCTGGAAACGCAGGGTACATTCCTCCGGAAAATAATCCTGAATTCAATTCCTCAGTCCCCGAATACAACTATAACCCGCAGATGGCTGAAAGCCTACTGCAAAGCTTAGGATGGACGAAGAACAGTAACGGGTATTATCAAACACCGAACGGAACCGTGTTCTCGCCAACACTTTACGCTCCAGCAGAACTGCAACCTCAAGTCACTACGGCTACGAGAATCGTACAAGACCTACGAGCTGTTGGGATAGATGCGCAAGTACAGACAATGGCATCGAGCTCAATGGTGGACATATGGGAGAAAGGCACTAACATGTACTTGTACGAGCAAAACTATGGAGATCCAAACTCCGAACTCATTACGTTCCGCTATGCTTTTGACGGATTCGGCACTGGGCCTCCACTCATAAGCGATGCGGCGCATCCAGTCTTCACGCCTGCAAGCGTGTGGCAGGAATACAACCAAACGGTCGCTCAACTCTACACTGCAGGAACGGCCGACCAGAGGAATCAACTTATGCAGAAGATACAAGGTATACTCGCTCAGCAGCTTCCGTCAATAGCACTCTACTACGTCGATTCAGTGTGGGTCGTTAACACAGCGAACTTTGGTGGGTGGCCGACTTCCCCTAGTACTATGGATTGGCCTGGTGGAATGTTTAACATGACCGCATTAGCCAGCATTTACAGTCTAAGCGCTCAAACAATGAGCTCCTCAATGACAAGCAGCAGCTCTTCCAGTTCAGGTGGCTCTGATATGATGACGTATGTGGTCGGCGCTATAGTTGTGATAGTGCTGGTGGCAGCGGTTGCAGTAAAAGCACGGAAAAAAGGCAGCCCAGCAACCACTACAACAACGAATCCCTGATCCAAAAGAGAACTGAGTGAAGCCCCAAAACTTCCTCAGCAATCTCACCTTTCCCATAACTTGAGCGACTAACGTACCGTCTACGGCTTTCTTTGCCACAGATGATACGAATTGAAGGTATACGATACCATTATTCACGAAGGAATGATGGTCGACCCGCTTCAAGGTATGCATGAAGTAACCGACGTTGCCATCAAAGACGGCCTGGTTGCAAAAGTCGAAAGGGGGTTGTCGGAAGACGATGCGGTAGAAGTAGTCGATGCCACGGATAAGATAGTTTGTCCCGGATTCGTCGACCTTCACGTTCACGTCTACGAAGGTGTTTCTCATTATGGAATTAACGCCGACGAACACTGCCTGAAAATGGGCTCTACCACCGTTCTCGACGCAGGGTCAGCTGGTGCGGATACGTTCATGGGATTTAGAAAATACGTAATCGAAGTCTCCGAGACCAGAATCTTCGCGATGCTTAACATTTCGTCATTGGGAATGATCAGCCCTGCCGTCGGAGAACTTGAGGATATCAGGTATGCCGACGTACAAAAGGCGGTTAGAGTTTGTGAGAAGAACAAGGACGTAATCATGGGGATTAAGGTCAGATTGTCTCGGGAGATGGTTGGCAATAACGGCCTGCAGCCTCTGATGAAAGCAAAGGAGGCGGCCGAAGCAGTCGGGAGGCCTATTATGGTGCATATCGGAGACACACCCTCTCCGCTCAGAGAAATACTCATAGAATTGAGGCAGGGCGACATCCTCACACACTGTTTCACCGGGCTGCCCAACGGCATAATCGGCAAAGATGGAGACGTTATCCCCGAAGCAAGAGAAGCGATGAAGCGCGGCGTCATCTTTGACGTCGGCCACGGCCAAGGTAGCTTCTCTTTCGATATAGCAAGAAACGCCCTGCAGCAAGGAGTCGAACCAAACACGATTAGCAGCGACTTGCACTCGTATAACGTCAACGGACCTGTCTTCGATCTCGCGACGACAGCGTCAAAGTTCATCCATTTGGGGCTACCAATAGAGGGCGTGATAGCGAAGATAACATGTATTCCAGCAGATTTTCTCGGCTTACAAGGGACCATAGGAACTTTAAGAACTGGTGCCAACGCCGACCTAGTTGTGCTACGTGAAGAATCGGGAAATTTCGTATTAGAAGATAGTTATGGAAGGAAAGAGAACACCAATCACAGACTAAATCCGACCATGATCATGAAACGCGGTCATGTAGTTCATAGACACAATTGCTAACGTTAACCATTCAACCAAAATAGATTTTTCCATTCCAAATTCGAATTCAGTGTTTTGTGGTCAAATAACACTAAAAGACCGTTAACGAAAGAGTGTAACAGGTTGAACTCAGTGCCATCAGTAGAATCGAATCTCCTCGACCTCTCTGGAAAAACTGCTATAGTGACGGGGGCAGGCCGTGGAATAGGTCAGGCAACTGCGGAGCTCCTGAAGACACTTGGAGTAAACGTTGTAGCTGTAGACCAAGCATTCGACTCTGGAACATATCACAAAACTCGTCACGATACTATAGTGAGGCATGTTGGTGATGTTGCAAAGCCGAACACTGCCAACTCAGTGGTCAAGCGTTGCGTCCGAGAATTCGGTACCGCCGATATTTTGGTTAACAATGCCGCTGTGAACTTAAACGGAACACTTCTCGACTTCAAAGATAAAGAGTGGGACAGAGTGATGGATGTCAACTTGAAAGGCTACAGAAACTTCGCAAAAGCTGCAGCAAGACTCATGATAAAAAAGAAGATCAGAGGCAGAATAATCAACGTCTCATCCATTGACGGCGTGATGGCGGAACCTGGCGTTCTTTCCTATTCCGCGTCAAAGGGAGCTATCATAGCCTTCACAAAATGTCTCGCGATCGAACTTGCATCATATAACATCAGAGTTAACTCGATAGTCCCCGGATGGTGTGACACTCCAGGCGGAACAGGAAAACTAAACATGAAACTGCGGCGAAAGGTGATTGATAGAATACCGCTTCGTTACATTGCGCCCCCAAGTGAAATCGCTAGAGCGATTGTGTTCCTAGCCTCGGATCTCGCCAGATACTTGACGGGCAGCATAGTTGTTGTTGACGGAGGACTCACTTCAGATATCAGCATACCCGGACTGACGTGCTGAAGACTACGCTCGGACTAATTACTAACCACGGCTTTGTAATTTCTAGTTCGAAGTACCTCTGCCTAATGTGTTCCAAATCGTTTCGACGCGTTTCTTCCTTACGCCGTAGATTTTGCTATGATAATTCACAGTGCCGTCAAGATATGAAGGTATAAACTCAATCCTATCTTCAACCTTAACCTTGCTTGGACCCGTGACCCTCAGCACAGTATTTTCCGCGTGCAGTTCTTCCACCTCGAGACTCTCGTTTCCGATCATTTCTGGTTTTCCTTGTGCTGTGCTTATTGACATAAGGCCAGCGTCGGTAACGACCCTTTGATCGGACGGTTTACTGATGACTGTTGAGAGCACCGTCAGGGCGCAACTGAATTCTTGAACATGCTTATGATATTCGCTATCCATTAACACGTACGTGCCGGCCTGCACTTCGGTTATTTCTGGTGTCGCACCACTGACATCATATGTTCCAGTTGACCCCGTCGATATCTCTTGAACTTTTATTCCTGCGTTCTCGATCTGTTTCTTGGAATTTATCAGGAGACTCTCATATTTCTCGATTTCAATTCTCCTTTCTTCTCGAGGCTCTATCGCCGAAAGTTGTCCTTCAAAACCCATCAGCCCCACAAAGTTAAGCCCCTTCAGACCTTTGATGGCCATTGCTAATTTGGCGGTAGGTTCACCCGGTTCCACTCCACATCGATTCGACCCCAAATGCACGTCAACCAGAGCGTTAAGTTCAACACCCTCCCTTTGCGCGGCTCTCGACAACGATTCCGCATTGGAGAGGCTGTCGATTGGTACACAGATTTTTGCCTGTTTAGCTAGTGCGATTAGCCTCTTGATCTTGGCCGGTGCGACGACCTCGTTTGTTACAATAATATCCTTGATTCCGGTCGCAACCATAAGCTCGGCCTCCGCGACTTTCTGACAGCATAAACCCTTGGCGCCTGCCTCTATCTGCTTATGAGCAATAACTGGAACCCTGTGAACTTTAGAATGAGCTCGTAAGCTTGCGGGTTTATTCCTAAAAAAATCTGCCATTATGGATATGTTTCGTTCCATCAAGTCCAGATCTACTAATAATGCAGGAGTGTCAATCGCATACTTGACGATCCCAATCTCGCTCGTAGTTTATCACGCGAAACTTGTACCATAAGCCATTCTTATGCTTCTCTGAACTCCGAAACTGCCACGTGAAATTATCGATGTGATCCGTGTTTCTTGTGGTTCACTCCGAAGTAAGGCAGTATTTTCGTTCGGAACATCTTCACCGTTCGGACGGGGTTGTAACCCCAATCCCCGAACAGAAAATGATCCATCCCTACCTTCCTGTATTTGTCAATCAGTTCAATGAACTGGTCCGGCTTATAGAAGAGACAAGTTTTGTCCAGGATCTGTTCATTTGTTAATCGTGAAGTTGAAAGTTCGATTTTTCGCGGATCACGTTCGTTAAAATTTTCACGGATAAGCGAGCCAGCGCTGAATCGGTATTTTGAGATCAGTTTCTTGAGATTCCCGTATCCGCCGTCGATATAGACGCATTTCTCTATCTTTTCCGGTATCTTTCCAACGGATTCAGCGGACTTTAGGAATTGAGGGAATACGTTGTTACGAAGCTGCTCTGGTGAACCTGAGGTCATTAAGTGGTCAGCATATAATCCACCGACGCTTGCAGACTTAGGTCCGAATGCCGACCAGTAGATCGGTATATTCTTTTTTGGTTTATCATAACAGAAGACATTCTTGACGTTGAAATGTTTCCCTTCGAAACTGAAGTAGTCCGACGCTGTCCAATATTTTCTCATTAACTGAACTGCCTCAGCTAATGCTTCTGCTCTTTGCTTCCAGGTTGGCCAATTGTTCACGAAAGGAGCCTCGTTAATCGCTTCACCTGTACCGACGCCGAGCAAAACCCGTCCTGGGAATAATCTTTCCATCGTCGCGAATGCTTGCGCTACAATTAGTGGATGATACTTGAACATGGGGACTGTAATGTCGCTGCCAACAGGAACATGTTTGGTTTCGGCTGCTGCAGCAGTCAACCATATCCAAGCTTGTGGTGAGTGTGCGTGAGTGTGGAACCAAGGCAAGAAGTGATCTCCATACCAGGCCGCGTTAAAGCCTGCCTGTTCTACCCTTCGTGCGAGTTCGATTGTGTAATGAGGTTCAAACCAGGCGCCTGCAGGGCCTACATCATAGCTTATCTTAAATTTCAAACGTCTTATCACTGGTTTCAGTTGTTGTGTCGGAGAATTTTCCCGGGAAGCTTCCCCGTATGTGTTCCTTTCTGGACAACTATTTCTCCGTTCACTAGGACATATTCTATTCCATCTGAATAGAGGTCGGGTCGTTCGTAGGTGCTCCGATCCATTATATGTTCGTAATTGAACACAACTAAGTCAGCCCACATTCTCTGCTTAATTTGCCCTCTGTCACTTAATCCGACTCGTCGAGCAGGTGATGAAGTCATTTTTCGAACAGCCTCCTCTAGAGTTAGAACTGCATTCTCTCGGACGTATCTAGCGATGACTCTAGGGAAGGTGCCGTAAGCTCGAGGATGAAACTTGAAGGAGGCTAATTCGCCATATGGTGCTAGAGCTATCCCGTCTGATCCGACCATGTGGAACGGTTCTTTGAAGACAGCGAAGTTGTCTCTCTCTCCCATCCACTGACAGATCACGCCTGTGTTGAACATGTCTTTTCCTTCGTCAGCTAAGACCGATAGCGTAGCGTCGAGTGGATCCATATTTTTGAGATTTCCAATCTCTGTGAGGTTTTTTCCTTTGAAGGGTTGGTTCGAGCTCGCGTAAATATCGAAGAGCATGATGCGGTTGAGCGTTTCTGGTTTGCTGAGCCAGAAGGCGCCCAACTCTGATTTACGAATCTCCTCAGCAAGTTGCTTTCTGCTGGAGACCGAACGGAATTCTTTCACAAGTTCGTTCCATTGTCGATTGAAAATATTTGGCGGAAAGAATGACATCAGCGGGTTTGCTCCTGCTAGGTATGGGTAGAGATCACAGGTAACGTCCATTCCTTGGTTGCGGGCGTCTTTTATCATCTTGAGGCCGCGTTGGGTGTCCTCAAAATTTCCGAAAAAACCGCAGAAGTGACCTATGTGAACTGGTAGCTGCGCTTTTTTGCCTATAGTTAGAGCTTCTTCAGCTCCAGATAAGAAATCCCCGTTAGTTCCTCTAAGATGCGATGAGTAGAAACCGCCGTAATGTGATGCTATCTTGGCAAGTTCTATTATTTCTTCAGTATCAGCATTGCCGCCGGGCGGATACGCTAGTCCTGTTGATAATCCGATTGCTCCCGACTTCATGCATTCGTCAACTAACCGCTTCATTTCCTCGAGCTCATTTCTGGTAGAAGCGCGTGCTTCGTATCCCATCACAAATATTCTCACGGCATTATGCGCTACTAACGACGCGATGTTCTGAGCGATCCCTCGCTTCTCGAACTCATTCAAGTAGTCCTGAAATGAATGCCAGCTAATTGATAGTCTGGCGTCGTAGCCGATGATGTCTCTGATTAGCAGGTCTTTGGTAGCGTCGTTTACTGGCGCGCAAGATCTGCCGCAGGCGCCGATAACAGAAGTGGTTACGCCCTGCCTCACATAGCTCTCCGCTTTTGTGTTCTGCAATAACGGAAAATCGGAGTGAGTATGAATGTCGACGAAACCTGGTGTGACAATTAGATTGTTAGCGGCAATTTGTTCGTTGCCCTGCAAGTTACTGTTTCGAGATACCTCAACTATTTTTCCTTGAGTGATTCCAACGTCTCCCCGAAATCTTGGGGCCCCTGTTCCATCAACAATTATGCCTCCGCGAATTACCAGATCCACTTCAAATCATCTCGGAAACTACGGTGACTTTGATCCTTCGACTTTTCCGTCGGGTGTTATTCTATCCACTTTGACGAATCCAGTATACCCTACTATAGACGCGTCTCGCAGGAGAGACTTTTACCTGGTTCGAGTTGAGCACAAGTTCCGTTTTTCACGGCTAGATCCAAGCGGCCGGGATAGCCGGTCCATGCCTCTACCGCCGCGCAGTAGAGTCCTCGCCACCCGCCATAAACTAACCACAACCAAATGCACTTGAAGACGTCCTTCGGAAAAGCGAAACCAAAACCAACTTTCACTGAAGTATCCGTCACCGCAAGCCAACCTTCGTTGAATTCGGTCGCGAAATGCATATCAACAGTTTTTGATTCAGGAGGTTGGACGATTCTCATGTCCACATTTCGTCCAGTTTGTGTTTTGGCGTTGGGCCAAAAGTAGTGACTGCCTTGAGCACCTAGCCGGTTGTCTGGTGACGACTCATCTATGATGACCTTCGAACTTGGAATATCAATCCTTGAAGAAGGATTGATAGCTAGTCCAGGGTGAATTCCCCAGAGGAAATCAAACTTTGAGTATCCTAAGTTTGTTATTTTATGATGCATTTCTAAAACCGAGCTATGCGCCTTTAACGTTAACCATCGTTCGACTCGAAGAGGTGCAATTACGGCGTCGCGTGAGAGATGTACCGTAACCTCGTCTACAGAATTCTTTTCGATATCCTGCTTCCAGGGCAACGGCCAAACTTCACCGAGGTAAGGATAAGTCTCCCCATTGAAGACGCAGGGTTGTCCTGTAGGGATACATTCGTCGATGCCTCCATGCCACCAATTATCAACATTCACACCATACACTGGCGTGCGAATTTCGAACGCGTGGATTGTGATACAACAAGTCACGATCGGCTTTTTTGACAATAAATTCGAAAATGTTCGCGCCGTAATCTGGCAACACAGTTACTCGAATCTCATCATTCTCGAGGATAAGTGTACGAAAACCTTTGTACGTCCAATCTGATGAAAACTCTACAGCCAACACAAAACGTCTCTGAAGCGCTTCCTATAATCTTTCATAATAAGGATTCAAATTTTCATTATGCTCTGGAACACAGCCCACGTCTTTCCTGATCTCCCTTTATTCAATTCGGGGGAGGAAGAAACTCGTCCTTGACCGGACCTTGAGGGATTATAATACGGTAGGCATGATATGTATTAGATGTGGGTTCTGATGTTCCTTATCATTGTGTTTGCGTCGGAAAAGGAGAAGCTACTGGAACTGGAAGAGAGAATTGCTTCTGTCGTTAAGAAACGAGGAATACAGATCGACTCGATGAACGCTAAGACAGAGCAAATTGGAGTATTGACCCAAACGGTGGTCACGAGCGGAAAAGTAGCTAGAATTCCACTCCACAGGCATAGGTGGAAGCTACCACTCCTAAAGCCTGTGGATGAATCTACCCTTCGACGCCTTCGAAAAGATCTAACAGACTACGAAGTTCAAGAAATCTCTCTAGCAACATAAGTCAACGTCAAAAAACTAAACTATCAAACCTAACTGGTTACGGAAATGTTGGAGTAAGCCCTTCTCTGGAACGAATTTATAGTACTGATTTCAGAGCTTACGGGTTCACATCTAAGAGCTTGGCTTGGAACTCAAGATGACTTCACCAATTCTAGTGACTGGCTGTACCGGTTTCATTGGGTCGACGATTAACCAAGGCGCTGGTTGACCGCGGAGAGTCCGTCTATGCATTAGTCCGGCATACGACGCCCCGACGACTTTGCACCACTTGGGGATTCCGTCGAAAAGGTGCGATTCATTGAAGGAGACGTGACCGATTTCCATTCACTAGAGTCGGCTGTAGAATCTTGTGCACCGCGAGTGGTCGTCCATTTAGCGGCCTTGACTCCGGTGAGGCTCAGTTTTGATGATCCGTTTCCTTACCTTCGAGTCAACGCCGTCGGAACCTCCAATATGGTTCATGTTCTGCTCGAACGTGCACCACGTGCGAAGCTCATAGTAGCGTCATCGGCCGAAGTGTACGGTTGGCAACCTTCTCAGCCAACCCAAGAAACCGCTACATTGCATCCCTCGTCTCCATACGGGGTTTCCAAGGCTGCTGCAGATGAATATGTGCAGATGGCTATGCGCGTTTATGGTCTAAGAGCCGTGGTAATGAGATGCAATAACACTTACGGAAGGCTGCAAGATGCCAACTTCTTCACCGAATATGTAATCAGCTCTATGCTCCACGGTGGGCCAGTCTATGTTGGAACGCCTTCTCATGTCCGTGACTATATGTACGCTGATGACCACGTCGATGCCTACCTATTGGCAGTCGAGAAGGACGATGCAGTCGGCAATATTTTCAACGTATCTCCTGGCAACCCGATCACAAATATGGAGCTATCGCATGAGATCGCGCAGATCGTCGACTATAAAGGAAAAATCGTTGATTCTGCTTACCCGCCAGGTTATCCGAGGCGACCAGGAAACGTTGACCCCGAGTACATCGTTTTGGATAGTTCGAATGTTCGATCGAAATTAGGATGGAAACCATCAGTCACTCTTCACGAGGGTCTGAGTAAGACAATTGATTTCTGGAAAAACACCTAGCTCACAGCAAATTCGGACCGCTGTGATCTTAGCAGGAGGAGAGGGGGTCAGACTTCGCCCGCTTACTCATGATATGCCGAAGAGCATGATTCCATTAGCTGGAAAACCAATCATTCATTGGATTACAGAGTGGTTGATTCGAAATGGGATTAATCGTTTAGTGATAGGCGTTGCGTACAAGAAGGAAATTATAATCCAATATTTGGAAAGCCTCACTCTTCCTGTAGAATTCACGTTTAACGAACACACTGTAGAAGGTGGTACAGCAGAAGGCTTTAGGTTAGCAATAGAGCGCCACGTTGATGACCAGACATTCTTAGCTATGAATGGTGATGAGATCACCAACATATCTGTCTCGGACTTTGCGAAAACCCATAATCAAAGCACAGGAGTTGCAACAATAGCTGTGTCACTTCTCAGAAGTCCCTTCGGCGTCGTTGAAATTAAGGACAGTACCATCGTGGCTTTCAAAGAAAAGCCGTTCGTGGATGCGTATGTGAGCACTGGAGTTTACATCTTTGATCGGAGAATATTGCCGTTTCTACCTTCCAGCGGTAATGTTGAGGACGAAACATTTCCTAAACTCGCTCGGAATGGACAATTAAAGGCCTACAAACACCCAGGCTTTTGGGGAACCGTGAACACCTTGAAGGATCTCCGCAAAACGGAAAGAGAATTGGCTACTGGCCTACTGCTCAAGTAGTCAACGCTAATCGAACAAATATTTGGATTTGAATTTTCAAGGACGCGAATGTAAGCATTGAGGTTTCATTGAGCATGAAAGGCAGAATCTGTATGCTTCATAATTTCACGTTAAAACGTGGCGGAGCAGAGAGATTGCTGTTTACGCTAAGCAATTTTCTTCAGAAGGCTGGATACGAGATTGATATCTACGTGCTTGAGGATAATCCGACTGAGTGTTTTCCGGAACTCCAGGAACGTTAAATGTGAAACCGGTATCGCGAACAAGCCATCCCGGAATTCTTCGCTCAGCCGGTACCTTCATCCCGGTGACACAAGCGACCAAAATGGCAAGTAAGATTCAAGGTCATTATGACATAATCCATGCTCACAATTTTCCAGCTAACATAGCCAGCGTTCTTCGCGACAAAATCAAAAATAAAGAGAGCGCCTTTCATTTGGGGATGCAACGAACCCTATCGGCTAATGCATGATCCAGCCGAGCAGCATCGATTCAAGAACCACGATGTGAAAAGTTCCACTGATCGTTTAATCCGCCTAACGGTGGTTAGATTATTGGAGACCTCAATAATCTTCGACAAACTTGCCGCCGCAAACGCGTATGCGGTTACAGCTCTAAGTGACTTCACGGCAAACCAACTCAAGTCGATCTACGGTGTCAATCCAGTGGTTATTCATCCCGGAATTGAAAAAAACAGCTTGAACGTTGGAGTTAGCGGACAACTAGTTCGAGACTTATTCGGTATACGCGCTTCCCCTCTGATATTGACTGTTAGCAGATTATGGCCCGCGAAAAACATTGAAACTGGCTTACGGGCCTTCAGAATTCTCATCAAGAAGATACCTGACGCATACTATATGATCGTAGGCGACGGACCACTTCTAGAAAACCTTAGGCATCTTTCGAAGCAACTCGGAATCGAGAAAAGCTGCATCTTCGTCAGCGATAAAATCGTAGCCGACATTGGTGGATTGGAATATTTCTACGCTGCGTGCGACGTTTTTCTCTTCACGGCAATTGAGGAACCTTGGGGTCTCGTAATCCTAGAGGCAATGTGTTTCAGCAAACCTGTTGTTGTGTCTGCAAGCGGGGGCCCAATGGAATATATTCAACATAAGAAGAACGGTATCTTGGCGATCCCTTCGGTTCCTGAATCTTACGCCACCGCCCTTCTCGAAATACTTCAAAATCCTGAGGTAGCAACCGAAATAGGAAAAAGGGCTTCAAAGCTAACTGAAAGCTATTCTTGGGAAAACGTGGCTAACGCTTTCGACCAACTATACTCTGCGGCTCTCACGCAAACGTAAGCTGCATACGTCGATCTTTCAAATCAGGTGGAACAGGTTATTTGACTTCGATAGGCAATTTATCGAGTTCGGATAGTGAATTGACTATCTGTTGAAGGGAGGAAATCGAAATGGACAATATGAGTACGGACGCAAGAAAAAGGGCTAATGAGCTGACCTGGTGGCACAGTATCCGCCTCGCCGATGATTTCACAACCTCCGGAAAAGAAAACGTTGACGCCGAAAATTGGAGGATCAGTTTTCTGCCGAGAAATCTGAAAGGTAAAACTGTACTTGACATAGGGTGCAATGACGGGCTGTACAGTTTTGAATGCGAAAAGAATGGCGCCTCGAAAGTTATTGGAATCGATAACTTGACGGACCCACGAGTAGAGAAAACGTTTCAGTTTGCCAAGGAGATCCTGAATTCGAGGGTCGAATGGAGGAAGATGAGTGTATATGATATCGAAAGCCTAAACGAAAAATTCGACCTTGTACTGTTCATGGGAGTGTACTATCACTTAGAAGACCCAATTCGTGCGCTTCGTACTATTCGGACTGTGGCAACTGATCTAGTCATCGTAGAAGGCCACTTCAACAAGGGAAACGATCCTGTAATGTGGTTGTATGAGCCGTTCGAACTGAATCCCGAAGACCCAACCAATGTCTGGGGGCCGACATTGCCTTGCCTAGAACGCATGTGCAAGCTCGCCGGATTTCGTCAGTTCAAGCTGATGTCAACGTGGAACAAATCACGAGTAATAGCCTATCTGCAATGACGTTCTGGCTTCAGCCGATTTTTTGACTTAGAACACACTACTGTTAACGTAGTGGATCTATTTTTGACTGGACAAGAGGGTCGCTATGATTCCGTGCAGTAATCCCAATACTGAGATGACGGATGCGATGATCGCGAATGCGACCACTCTCGGATGCTTTTCTGACCAATTCCTTTCGTGAATCGTCACTTAAGGCGCAAATAAGAATGATGGCCGTCAAGATTGGGTCCTAGCGATAATTCTTAAATTTCGCTTCTACTGCGGCGCCGTTAGTTAATGTAAATCACCGTTATCGGCTTCTTGTGGAGACGCATGAATTTGAACAAACAATTCGCTTCGGAAGCACGGAAGCGCATACTGGAGGAACCATCTGAAATCGAAACAAAGATGAGCTATGTAGATGGAGTGCAAGGTCGGTTATTCTACAGAGGAATCGACGTACGCTCTCTTACCGAGTACAGCAGTTACGAGGAGGTCACTTACCTCCTCCTATTTGGAGCATTACCGAACAAGAAACAACTAAACGAATTCTCCCACAGAATGGCAACCAATCGAAGGATACCCGCCGGTGCAGTGACCCTAATCGGGTCTTTACCACGCTCGGCCCTCCCTATGGACGTCCTCAGGACAACCATCTCAGCGATGGCCATGTTCGACCCCAAACCCAGAGAGAACCGTAGAGAGGAACTCTTGGATGTGGCGATTGACCTGATCACTCAGACACCAACGATCGTTACTGCACACAACCACATCAGACACTCACGTTTGCCAATAGAACCGGACCCAACCCTCAGGCATGCTGCAAATTTCCTATACATGCTAAGAGGCTCTAAACCCGAAGAATACGAGGCTAAGGCTCTAGACACCTGTTGGGTCCTGCACGCCGATCATGGACTGAACCCTTCAACCTTCGCGGCAAGAGTAACGGCTTCGGCCCAATCCGACATATACTCAGCGCTGACCACAGCCATTGGAACCCTGAAGGGAACAATCCATGGTGGTGCGAACCAGAAAGTGATGGAGATGCTCCTAGCGATACGTGACAACGACAAAGTCAACGAATACATCAAGGACCATTTGAGAAGAGGAATGAAAATACCCGGGTTCGGTCACAGGATCTATAAAGGTGAAGACCCGAGAGTCGCGCACCTTCGTAATCTTTCCCAATCAATATGTCAAAGGACGAGTAATGACCATTGGTTCGAACTTTCCAGAAACGTCGAGCAGGCTGTCTCCGGAGAACGGAAACTCCATCCAAACATGGACTTCTACTCAGCCACAATCTACTATGCACTCGGAATCCCAGTCGATATGCTCACGACCATGTTTGCATGCAGCCGGTTAGTTGGCTGGGCAGGCCACATAATTGAGCAGTATGAACTAAACAAACTGATACGACCCTTAGGAGACTACGTAGGAGATCTTAACGTCGCATATGTTCCAATAGAGAAGAGACCGTAACCAAGAACCAGCAACATCATACCAAACTGTTCTGGCCAGCCCATTACACAATAAATAGGATTGATCGGCGCAAAACTAGGTAATTATTCTTAACACGTTACGGAAATGTTCTGGTAAACCTGGTTATCCTACAAGTAGCTTTCTAAATTTTCCTTGTTTAATGAGATTATGGCGTTTAGTGGCGGAATGAATGGATGCTTAGCCAACATTAGTTTGATGAAGGTTTCGTGATCTTCGAGTTTTGCGGAAACATGAGCGGTTCGATGCAGAATCCCGTCCATTCTGCGGTTGCGTGTCTGAAGATTGGTTACTATAATCAATACGTGTTCCTGTTCTGCTAATGCGACTAATACTTTCATATCTCGTCGGAAAATTTCTAGTGACTCAACTTTTTCTTGTCTCTGAACGTCCGGGTCGCAGTATAGCAATGTAATGTCGGAGACGATTACTAGTTTAGCGTTGAATCGTTTCAATGCTTCAGGTAGTTTGTTGTTGATTAATGTGCTTAGTTGGTGGTATGTGAAGGCGCGGCTGATGTGAATTCGTTCATGCGTTTCTTCTGGATTGAGTTCGTGGCGTATGGCGTGGTCGGAAATTCCGTATACGTCAAAAATGTTACCGCCGTCTAGGAAGAGGATGTTGCTATCGAGGCCGAGTGGTTTGGGGAGCGTCGCTCTTACGCAGAGGAGTAGTGAGAGTGCGTGTGCTGCTTTCCCCTGAAGCGCGAACACCTGTCCTAATCTTAGTACAAGCATTTCATCAAGTGAACCGATACTAGTAGTCAGGTTTGGCTCTGAATCTGCTCGTAGCGAATTGGCTTTATTGATTCTTGTTTCGTCATGGAGTTTTGATGGTTCAAGTAAACATTTTGAATCAATAATTTCCGGATGAACGAGTAGATCTATTTCCAGATCAACCTTTAGGATTTCGCATCGCAGAACCTTCTCGAGCGAAAAACCGCATTCGGGACATTGATCGTTTAAGATTAGGAGGATTTTGTTCGGATGTATTTCCTGTTCGGATAGGACGAGGAGTTCATCACAGAGTATGCAATAGTAGACGTATCGAATCTTCCCGTTCTCTGATAGTGGTATGTCTGAGAGTTTTCTGTGCATGATGATTCCGGGGTTGGGTTTATGGTTGTAGGTTGTTGAGTTCCATGAGTATCTCTTTTGTTCGTTCGCTGCGTAATTCTTCGAGGAAATTGCGAGGTTTACTTTGGAACCCAAGTTTTGTTCTCGTGAATCCGAAGACGCCGAGAATAGATTCGGCAATATCCAGCAGCATCTCCGCATATTTTTCGACGTCGTATGTTTCAGCATATTCGGCGGGTGCGACTCGATTTATTGGATTAATCTGCGTCGTGTCCACGTAGACGTAGTCGATTAGTTCGCCGGGTTTGATGGGTTTCTGTTTTTGTCGTAGTTGGACTGCGGCGGTTACGTGTGGGAATAGGGAACGGTAGCGTTCGATTGGCATTCTAAGCATTTTGCTGATGATGAGTTCATTGACTGGAACGCTTCCTGAACGAATCTTCTCAACCATCTCGACCGTGAACCTGATGGCTTTCGGTAGTTGTTGGTTGGTTATGTTGTCGTGGGTTTCTGCTTCCAGAATTATGTTTAGTAGTTGTTGTTGGAAATGTTTGAGGAAGATGGGTGAGTCGTGGCGTCTTAGTTCGATGCCGCGATAGAAGACCTGCCCATTGGTTAGTTTCCCGTAAAACCGTCTTGCCGCTTCAATCTCAGGATCCGCTTCTTGAGTTAGTAGAACGAGGTAGCGGTAGTGGTTTGCTACTGAGATTGGGAAACTGGTTTCTTCTCTGATTTTGTTTGCTAGATTTTCATAATCGTCGTGTGTAGCGTTGGTTTTTTTCACGAAAACCGAATCGGTGTCCAAGTAGATGAGTTCGAAACCTTCCTTCAAAGCGATGTTCATGGCTTTGACTACGGTCTACGTTCCGATCCGATTCACTTCACGATACGTGAACACGTTTCCGAATCGGTTCAGGTCGGAGCCACTATAACCGTACAGGCAGACGAGAAGTTTCTTCAACAGAACCTCTCGCTGTCCACATTCCCGACATTCCATACTGTTCTCGGGGCATTCGTGTTTTTGGTGTTTGAAGGATATCCTTCTCTCGAGAAATTGCTGGGTGATCTCGGTGAGTAGTCCTAGTTTTGTTTGTTGGATTCCGTTTGCGGTTACGGTTTCGTAGCTGATATTGTGTTTGACGATTATGTTTGGGAAGAGGGATTCGAAATCTAACTCACCAACGTTCTCATGCAAACCCACTCGAGGCGAGAGAATTAGTGCGCCTCGATCTGTGTATGCTACTTCCTTTGCAGTGAGAGCGTTGCCTGCTACGCCAGCTCTTGTTGATGGGAGTAGAATTTTTCGTTTGTAAGCCTCGTAACATTGCCGGGAATCAATAATTCTGGCTGGTCCCCATGAGACGACGGTTCCGATTGGGAGATTAGCGAACTTGCTCTTCTCGTCCAGACCGGCGATGCCTAATCTATCGAGTATTTCGGAGTCCAGTATGATTTTTCCAGGAAGGATTCGTGCGTTCGAGCTCGTGGTGAGTCCGTTATCACGTAGCATGTTATAGAATACTGGGCGTTGTTCGTGTGGGATGGAGATGAGGTCAAAGTTTGAGTCTAGTACGGATTTCTGGAATGGTTCACTGTGATCGAAGCTGATTTTCAGAACAGTAAGTTGCGGGGTTGTTTCCTCTTCATGTTGACGTAGTGAGGTTATTCTGTAATCTTCTTCATCGTACTCTACTGTGAATTTGTTATAGATTTGGAATTCTTTATCGAAGAAGTATCGTTGAACTGGATTCAGATCCGTGTTGTATAGTACGCAGATTCCGGTTGCTTCCAGATCCGAGATGAGTTTTCGAAATCTGCTTGGTTGGGCGATGATTTGAACTACTTCAGTCTGAGTGGTGTTGCAGATTTCTAGGTAACGTGAGCAGACTGAGGCGGAGTTGGCGAGTGGATGTTCGGCGATTATTGATGCTAGTTCCTCTACGCTGTGTTTCTTTGGGTGAGCGTAGAGTTCGATTGGGAACGTGTCCGTGAGTTTTAGTGTTCGATTGTCGGCGGTTTTGAGCCAGAGGGTGAGGTTGTCGGATTCTAGGTAGGCGTCGTATATCCAGCCATCAGTTTTCAATCCGTGGCGCCTGGAGACGTTTTGATGGCGATTTTTGTTTCGGAAACTTCTGATCTTGTTTTATCTAATTGTGAGCGTAGTAGGGAGAGTTGGTCTTGTAGGTCGTCAATAATTTTCCTGTTCTCTACGCAAGCGACGAGGAGCATAGTCTCGAGTACAGAGGGAATTTTCGCGTAACTCATCGCGCCCTGTTCAGCGGTCCAGGCTTTAGCGATGGAGTCGAACGCGTCCCGTCTAGCCGGATCCATCAGGGCTTCTTTGAAGCTTCGGGTTAGGTTTTCGATTTCTTCTTGGAGCTGACTTCGGAAGGGTATCGTTAGTCTTCCCATAACAGAATCACTTTGATTCAGATCGAATTCGGTTACGTGTGGTTGACGGTTCGGATGTTTGAGGAGGTGTGCGGTGAGTTTGCCGTTTTCTTCACGTTTTTTGATGCAAACGATGATTTGGGCTAGGTGGCGTAATGCTAGTCCCCCTTCTGGAGAGGAGGGGCGTAGGCTGTGGAGTCGTCTTGGGCGGCAGGTGACTACGAGAGCGATATCCCTTTCGGAACATGCCTGCCAAAGTTTGGCGATCAAGTGTTGGTATTGTTGTATTTGTTCTAATGCGGCTTTGTTTTTCGTTGGGATTTCGTTGTCGATGAATAATTTAGCTAGGTTTCGGACGACTACAAGTTTGAGTTGGTCGTTGTACTTGACGATGTTGATGACGTCGTCGATTGATTGTGATGCTTGGTCGTGGTTGAAGGTTGAGACGGCGATTATGTCGTTAAGGCCTTTTGCGGGATCTATTCTGTTACTACGCAGAATTGTTGTTGCTAGTTTTAGGTCTAGCAATACTTGCTCTTGTCGATAATCGCCGCAGCTTAGAAGTACGCCTTTCCCGTTTAACCCGTATGTTTCCACTGGAAGTTGACAGTTGCATAAAAGCAAATACGCAATTCTATCAATAATTCGGTCGTCGTCACCGTAGAGAATCGTGAATGAGCCGGGTTCTATGCCTCCAGCTAGGAGACTGTCAAGATCCAAGTTCCAGGTGGTGAGGTGGGGTTTCGACTGGAACTCTCTGAAAACATCAAGTCCGCTTCGATATTCAGTTTTCAGCATTGTACCTGCTCCACCGTCCTCGGAATGAAATAGAGCCGCTTTTCAGCTTCAATCACGGAACCCGTCGCCTTCACAGATTTGGCGACTAAACGTTCACGAATATCTGCGAGGAGAAGTTGTCGTGCGTCCATTCGCTTTTCCGCATTCCCGTTCATGTTGAGTTTGAACGTGCCAACTGAGAAGTCTTGGAGGGTTTGGGTTAGGATTTCTTGTGTTCTCGTTCGGGTTTGTTGTCGTTTTCTGTCGATGAAGTTTCTTGTCCCGTAACTGATTCGGAGTGATTGTTTGTCGAAATAGACGCATGAGGGTGGGAAGGTTAATTCGAGATCAAGCCGATAGGACTTCGTAACCACTAATGGAATTTCGTCTGGTGCGATTTCTACATCATGCACCTTACTCCAGAATTCTGGTAACGTGAGATTGTAGATTGGAACAGTGAATTCTCCGGCTTTGGTGAAGTTTAGGTTGATTACGGCGGCTAGTTCTCCGCTGGGGGCGAAGATCACGTTTCGACGATAGTTCAGGATACTGTTCTTTATGGAGTTGGTTGATGCGCCTCGTTGCCTCCGATAAGCCACGTAATCCAGTACGCTTTCGTATACTTCGGCGGAGGGTAGGGCTTCGATGTGGATTTGGTTGTCTTCAGTGATGTAGGTTTTGAGTCTGAAACCTGCGTAGAGTTTTGCGTTCTCGGTGCCGTATAGGTTGATGGGTTGTTCGGTTAAGTAAATTCCGTTTATTTTTGGTAGTTCAGTTAGGTTTCGGATTTTGATCTCGAGAAGTTTCTCGGTTATACGTGTGAGGTCGCGTCGGTCTTCAGGTTTGGTTGAATCAATTTTCTTTACCTCATGACCAAAGGATTCTTTTGGGTTTAGGTTGTTTGGGTAGAGAATTCTGGAATCGTTGAGGTCGACTACGACGGGGCTTTTTGCTGAACGATATTCATCTGGATCATCAGCGTACGCTTCACCAATCTCTATTCCTTCTGGGATTTGGAGTGTGTAGGATTCGGTTGTGTATTCGGATGATTGGTTGGCTGGGCCTTCAGTTAGTTGGAGTATTTCGCCAACGGTTCGGCCTAGTAGTTTGCAGGTTTGTTGTTGTGGAATCGCGATGTTAATCGAGCCTGTTCGGTCGGAGAGGCGGCCTGCAATTCTCACCGCCCAGAACAGTTTACCTTCGTGTCCGTTTGGGCAGTGGTTTTCGAATGCGACGCGTCCGCATGTTTCGCATCTCTGAACTAGCCCAGAGCTGCTGCCGATTTGGGATAATATGCCCTGTAGGGTTATGCGGCATACACCCATTGGGCGTTTGATGTCGCCTATCTTCACATCCCAAGAATACTTGGACGGATCCTCATTGATCAGGTAGTTTAGTGATGAACGTTCGGTGACGATGAGTAGGAGACTTTTGTCCTCAAATTGATGGACATATGTGTCTTCGAAATCGAAAACGCCGTTACGGTAAAAGTATGGATAGGGTTTGTAGCAGATGAAAGGTGTTCGGAACGATTGGTCTTCGCAGATGCCGAAAATGTAACTCCGCTTGCCTAGCTCGTCGGTTTTTTCTTTAGATTTGATTACGACAACACGAGCTCGAACGGTTGAGTAGGTGTTGGGGATTAGCTGGCTGAGATTTGCGGCTTTGACTTTCGGTATCTGATTTTTAGAGCCGACCGGGTTGATGGAGTATAGGTTCTCCGTGTCGGGCAAGTAGGGTTGCGCCTAGTCTTCGTGTCTTGTTTTCGGGACAGCGTCTTCCAGACCTTTCTCTGTGATTTGGTAGTATGCGGTGTCTTCTGGGAGGTATGGTGAATCGATGATTTTTGCGGAACGTAAACCACCCGACGCTTTCTTCAACATAACACGGTGAGTTGCGGCGTGTGCCATGATGTGGCCGCCTGCGGGTCTTGTTGGATCACCGAAGAATGCCTGCGGGTTCGCTTGAACTTGGTTAGTCATTACAACTGCGAGGTTGAGTGCTTGGGCGATGCGTGTGAGTTTGTGTAGGTGCGAGTTTAGTTTCTGTTGACGTTCGCTTAAACTTTCACGCCCAATGTATTCGCTTCGGAAGTGGGATAGGACGGAGTCTACTACGAGAAGTTTCACGTTCTCTTCCTGGCAGAGTTTGAAGGAGCGGTCTACGATGAGGACTTGATGATCACTATTGTATGCGCGACTGTAGAAGATACCTTCGAGAATTTTCTCTGGTTCGACGCCCATGTGCGTGGCCATTTGGTGGATGCGTTGGGGTGCGAAGGTGCCTTCCGTGTCGATGAAGAGAACCTTGCCTTCCAGGCCGCCGTCTGCTCGTGGGAGTTGAGCGGTTATACTGAGTTTCATGCATGCTTGGCTTTTTCCGGATCCGAATTCGCCTACGAATTCTGTGAGGGCTTGGGTTTCAATTCCTCCGCCCAGGAGCTTGTTTAGGTTACTTGAGCCGATCGTGAGTCTGAGTAGGTTTTGCCGTCTTTCCCAGAGTTGTTTTGCGTTTATGAAATCGAAATCAATCGTTTGTCTTGCGGCTTTGATGATTTTGATTGCTGCACTGGATTCGAGGTTGGCTTTGTCCATGACTTCTCGGATTGGAGCGACTGCGAGGGCTTCTATGGAGTCGAAGCCTGCGTCGGTTAACTTAGCGGCGGTGACTGGTCCGACACCCTCTAAGTCCTTAATGGATTCTATCTTCTCAACCTTCTCAGCCGCAGACTTCTCAACCTTATCCGACAAAGCAAATCAAACGAAAATGAAGATTGATTTGGTAATAACGAGATGAGAGCACAACCAAACCTAGAGAGACTTGAGTGTAAGTAAAAGCCGGAACAACAAAATAGGGCGGCTTAGCGGAGAAATTCGTGATCGCGAGAAAGTCATGCGATCACTCAAGAAATCTGACACACCAATTTTGACCGGCTATCAGATTTACCATAATTTCGTTCGACCACATAAGGGATTGAATGGGAAAACGCCCGCAGATAAAGCGGGAATAGAAATCCGAGGCTCGGACAAGTGGATGACAATAATCCAAAACGCCAGTCGGAATCTTAAGATTGAAGATCGCAAACTCACTTAGTTGAGTAAATTGATCTCCGCAGAGATCCAGAAGTCTCTTGAATCATCCCGCCAAAAGCTTCAGCTAAAGGAAACAGCTCTCCTTGATAAGAAAGCAGCTTTCATAGAGGAAGTGAAAAGGTTGTTACCCAGCAAATTTGATCGTGCAATAAGTGAGATAATAGCGAGTAACGCAAATCACGTTAATGAACTCACTGCTGACGAGTTGAGAAAGATGAAGTCAGCCATAGCGGAGGAAAGGCCTAAAGCGATCCAAAAAGGCATAACTGCTCTTGAAACAAGTGACTGGCTATGGTGTCAATCCTCGGGCGTAACGAGCGGCAATGACCCTATTGGTTATTCGGGAGTAAACGAACAAGGCGCAATTTGGCAATCCCTTCATAATTATAGTAAGGACGTGGAAACAATTCTACAGCGATTCGGATTACAAGTAGAAAAACGGATGGCATCGTATTCTTTCTCACCATTTCACCTTAGTGTCCCAAGAATCTATACTGGGACGACGAAGGAAAGATTACAGGAAATAAATGAAGGATTCATAATCGCTCATGAGGAATATTGTAAAAGCAAGTCTGAAGTGAACTCTCTCGAGGAACAACTGACAAGAACTAAGGCTAAAGAGAGATACGACTCGGTCTAGCCAACCGCTTTGTTACAGGCTAACTGGCCAACCGTAGACTTGACGTTACCATCTCAGTCCTACGTTAATAGGAGTTGCCGACTCCACCAAACGGTTTGTTACAGGCAGAAAATCAGTGCTTACCAAACGACAAGTTGACGTTACCGACGTTAGGGTAACGGTACCTTGTCGTCGGATTTTCTAGCTGTTACCTTTCATCGGATGCGGTTTGGGATCAAGGCAAAGTTACGCAAAATAAGATATGGGAGTGATGTCGGATTCAGAGTTGATAGGTTGTTCCGCAAAATTGCGTCGGCTGTCCGCTGTTGGAGTCATTATCCTCATCATTGGATTCATAATTGGTTTCTTTACAGCGCTTTTATTTCAAAGTCAGGTGTTGCTTGCCACTGGCGCTGGAGTAGTAACATTAGGTATTTTGGCCTTCGTAATTTCTAGACCCGAATGGGTGAGCTTAATGAAAGACTTACTAATTCTACAAAGAAATGAAGAAATTCGGGTAAAGTCTGCAACTTACAAAGTTATTGAACACCTGTTCACTGACCTACACAGAGAGCTATTCCTAGCCAAAAATGAAGCTGGAAAATTCATATTTCCTAGTCAATTCACCCCTCATCTTCTTGCATTTCAGAAGATTCTTCGTGATGCTGAAGCGAATGGAGAATTGAGACATGTTGTAAGAGATGCTCCAGAGGTGAACGACGGCGCTTCATGATGTTCAACAAAAAATCATCTCAACCAACATTGATACAAGTCACGGTAAGAATATCGGGAACGACGAGTCACTATCATCTTCGATCACCGCCGCAATAAGCGCCATCGAAACATGGTTCAAAAAATGGGATCAATGGCGTAGCTAATTTCTCATTTTTGAAGCATTTTGGATTATCGTCAACCATTTGTCTTGAAAAAAGAAGGATACGCGATTGGGGCTATGAGCATCCGTGATGAGACATTGCTTCAAGGAATAATGTATGTTAGCGAGAGCCGAACGGAAGACGACATCACCACGCTTAGGATAATAGCGGAGCTAGGTCGATATGTTTACGAACTCACGGAATCTGTAAAGACGCTACAGAACATCGCCAATCCAGATTTGAAATCAAAAGTCGATGCATTGCTCCCTTTCTTGCCTCCTTTAACCGATCTAACTGACGCAATCAACAAGAAAGTACAACACATGAAACAGGAAGAACAAACTAAAAAGAGGTTCATCAAAAACCTTGGAGAAAAATTCGGAGCTAAATGAACGTATCTCAAGCCTCAACGTAGAACTGCTGGAGCATCTAACTTCTGTCTTGAAATGGATAATTCACAACTCTGAAACCGAAAAGAGAGTTCCTCCAAACATGGAAGCACTTTTCCACCTACTGAAACGAAGTCAAGCAATAATCAAAGAAATGGCAGAGGCAAAATACAACCCTATTACAGTTGACGCAATTATTCGTCCAAAAACATCCGACGAAAAGTACCACCCTAACGATTCCGACGGAGAGGTACCGTTACCGACGTTAGAGTGCTTTATTATCGTCAGTTACTGGCGGTAAATACTCGATGTAATAATCATCTTCAAGGCGCAAGAGTTCGGTTTCTTCCGGTTCGTTTAGTTCTTTACTCGCGACTGATCAGGAATAGAGTGCGAAACAAAGAACAAATTGTTTCAATTTTCCAGTTCTTTGTAGATTATGATTTTTTCTTTGCCGTCGTATCTGTGTGTTATGTATTTTGCGTTTTCTAGTGTTGTTAGGATTCTGCTGATGGTGACAGGCGCGGCTTCGAATTGGGTGACGAGAGTTGATTGTTTGATTTCTTTGTTTTCGCAGAGTTGCATTATGATTTTGATAGCTAGGGTTCGTTGTTGGCTGCTGTTGCGGAAAAGGGGTGTGAGTTCGTTTTCCATGGCGTTTCTTAGGTGATCGATGGTGACGGCTTCTTTTACGACGGTGACACCGATTGTTGGTTGGTTTTGTTGATATTTTGATTCCCAGAGGTCGAGTGTGAGGGTAATGTATCGCAGGAATCGTCGGAAGATTCCTCGACTCATTTTAGCAAGAAGTGTTATGGCTTCTTCGGTGAAGGGTGAGAATGTTGTGAATCGTTTTCGGAATGCGTTGAGGATTTGTTGTGTGGTTAGGGGTTTGAGTTCGATTGTTCGCATTTTGTCTAGGAAGAAGTGGTCGTGGAACATTTCTTTCTGGATTGCGACGATCAAAGTGACTGTACTGCCATATGTGACGAGGGTGTTCCATAACCAGTAAATTTCGCTTAGATCGTTGTCCATACGACGTTTATCGGTCTTAGAGTAGTCCGGAGTGTCGATTAGTATCACATCTTTGGAGGCGACTATTTGGAGCCAAATCTCTTGTCGCAATTTGGAGACGCGGCGCGTCCCTAGAAACAGCTCGGCCCAGCTTGTGTTCGGTTCTTTGGATCCATTCACACGGTAGTATCGTACAGCATCTTTGAAAATTAGAAAGTCTGCCATGTCTTTGTTGCTTCGGCCCAGACGCGGTGATAGTTCTGCCTCGTCTGCTAGTCGGTTTGTGTATTGTAGGATGAAGTCGCGGTGGAGGATGGTATGGAGAAGAGTATCGTATAATTCTGGGGGTTTTCGCCATTTGAAGTAAACCAAGTTGGTTTGATCGAATGATGAAATACCGGTTACGCCATAGTAGAGTGCCGCTAGGGCGCTACTCTTGCCGACTCCCTGTGTCCCTACGAGGCCGATTGGACCGGGGCGTTCAACGTCCTGTTGTTGCGCGAGTCGTGCGATTTCGTCTGGGCAGATGTAAGATTCGCGAATCCATCCAAATGGGCGAGTTTCTCCAGCGAGACAACTGGCCCATATGCGAATGTCTTGAGCTGATGGCCGAGGATTACTCTCAGTCAGCGTACTTGTTTGCGTCAATGTTTAGGAAAGCGATCATGTTCTGAGGTAATAATTGACACAGTGGTGTGCATGGCCTCAGAGACGAATGAAGATATTCTCGCAGATCCGCGAGCACATGGTGAATTGTCAGGCAAAATGTCGGATAAAATGCCCGGTGAAATAGCCTCCTCTGATTTTCGATTTTAGAGCTGCAAAACTGAAAACGACATTAGCCGACATTTGTGATGGTTATGATGGATCGACGTTCTTGTCGGAAGCATTCATGAAAACGCGGGTAGGTTGTCAGCATAGTTGTATGGTTTGGTGCAAAAGGTGTGTTTTGTTAAGTGTTTTTTTAACGTGATAATTCGTGTGTGTCTGGGTACGGTTAATTAGTTGTGGGGCGTGTTTTCGGTTTGATGAATGAATATGTGTAACTGCTCTGGAGCTTATCCGCAATACTACAACAATTATTCTCCGTACCAGGGTTATGGTGGAAGCTACCCCAATCTTATCCACAATACGGTTCGTATGAGGGCTGTTGCGGGACGTACCCCCAATATTACTACTATCCCGTGAGCCAGTACCCTGCGATTGTAGTTAATTCAAGTTCGGTTGAGGTCAATCCAACTCCCGTGTACCCTGTGATTGTTAATCCAACTCCAATTGTAGTTAATCCAACCCCAATCGTGGTTAACCCGACTCCGGTAGTGGTCAACCCAACTCCAGTTGTGGTTAATCCGACTCCCGTTGTAGTTAACCCGCCTCCTCAAAAACCAGTGTCGATGCGTGGGGAGTATCGTGTCGGCAACTGCCTAATCATCTGCAATAAATGAATAGGAGAGTTTTGAAGAATGGTTAGAAATTGTCCTTCGTGTGGCTACTACATCTACAATAATGCGCCCACGTGTGTCCGTTGTGGCGCAGCAGTCCTAATGCCCATGCCCGGACATTGTGCACAACCATACCCACCACCCCAATACCTTCCACCCATGCCACAATGTGCCCCACCACCGCAATACGCCCCAATGCCACAGTGTGCTCCACCCCCACCCATGCCTTGCGCCCCATGCCCACCGCAATATGCTCTAGCTCCAGTAGCGGTTCCGGTACAATGCGGTCCAAGATCAGCACCTAGAGCGCTATGGGCATTCATCCTAACCCTCGTGGCCGGAATCCTAGTGGTACTCAACGCAGGCGCACTACTCAGCCAATCATTCTACAACATGTGGGTCAGCGCGTTCTTCTGGATCCCAGCCATTGACAATTCGCCAACCCACGGACTCATCTTCGTGCTCGGCGCAATCGTCGGCCTAGTACTACTAGTCGGTTCGATTCTGATGGTGTTCGGGTACGGTACTATTGGAAGCATCGTTGTCTTCCCCATGGCTGTGCTAAGTCTGATAATCGGCGGGGGATTTGTAGCCGGTTTCGTTCTTGGCGTGGTGGGCGGAATACTCGGCATGCTAGGAAGATAGAAACACTAACCATTTCCTCTTCCTTCCATGTGTATTATGCGTCCGACGCGTGCCGACAAAGATTCCAATTCACTATCCAGCTCGCGAAACAACGGAGCTGGGTAGTGGTGTTTCTCAGGTTGATAATTCCAGTGCGAAGGTATGAGAATCTGTGTTCTAGTTGAGAGTTTAGAGGTCTTCAGGTCTCAAAGTTTTCCGGCCATTTGCTTTGGCTCTTGCAACTGCCTTTGCTAATTCCTCAGCAATGTGCTTGTCCAAGGCCGTGAAGAAATCACCGGAAGCCCTCATACCTTTCAAGCGAGTTCGAACTGCTGATTTTACGACTAATGCCATTTCATCTTACTCCTGATCTTATGAAAACAAGAGAAGACGTTGTATAAATGCCATTTGACAGTTTTGTTTGAAACTTCGCGAGGGGGTGGGTCTAGTGGAGCGCGCACACGCTAGGCAATCATTCTGCTCTCTATAAGTCGTCTGAGCTTTGAATCAAGCCCTTCTCTTCTATCACTAAATCTAACTACGTCTACAGTTCTATCTGATGCTTTCACAGAGAAGCCATCCCCTTTGTTAAGAGTATCAATTGGTATTCCATCGTAAGCTAATTTTCCACCTCCTTGAACAACCTCGATATGAAACTCCTCGCTTCGGCTCAGGATGATGGAGTTGTTGTATATGCCATCTGGAGCGATCGGTGTTATGCAGAAAACATCAGGATCCAATATTATTGGTCCACCAAGAGATCTGTTATATGCTGTTGAACCGATGCTTCCAGTTATTACTATACCATTTCCGCGCATAACGAATGGGAAAAGGTCTTCTCGCATTTCGTTCCTTATTCTGTACATTCTGTAATGCACTTCTTCTGGAGGAACATAATCCAGAGAAGCCTCGTTAATCGCATGATAGTGACGGTCGTCATGGATTATCTCGATTTTCCTGCCTATCGCTTCAATATCGTAGTTACCTTCCTTCAATCTCTCAGCAACAAAATCAATGTCATCAATATTCAAATCGGCAAAGAAACCAGTGCTGCCTTTCTCATTACTTCGAATCGGAAGCACCGGCCCGCTAAAACTTCTGGCAGCATCAACAAAGGTGCCGTCTCCACCCACTGCAATACACAATTCGGCATCTCTGTCAACAACCTCGAATTCTTTGTATAGCCTCCCAAGTTCTTTGTAGTCTCGTTTTTTGGTAATCTTGATTCGCATACCATCACCGGAGTAATCAATGCAACAACAAATTTGATAAGTTCTTTGAAAGGGCGGTCGCTTCACCCGTGCACAATCATAATGAGCCTCTGAGGTGATCTACAACTTTTCTTTTGAGTTCTCCGCGTTTGGTGCCATCCGGTAAGCTTTGGTCAATTATGGACCCGTAAAATCGCATGAACCGGTAACCGAAACACTTCTTGATACCTCTAAGTTCGTTCCTAAGCGTGTCTCTCTCGTTCTCAAGTCCGGTAATGTAGAGCTCTGCAAGCGCCACGTTGCCGTTACGAAACTTTCGTCTTATCAGACGTCCCGCTTCCCCCGCCTCAGCGGGCTGTTCATTGGTAATTCTGTTTGGATGTATTCTAAGCCAGTAGGTTACTTTAGGAATATGCAACGTATCACAACCCGTCTTTGCTATGAGTAAAGCAAGCTGCACGTCTTGCGTATATTTTATTGAAGTATCTAATCCTCCAGATTGTAAGTAGAATTCTTTTCTGAAGAATCGTTGGGTTGCTGCTTTCCACCATCCTGAGATCATTGCCTCAAACAGTGTCTTCCCGTCAGGAAGAAAATCACTCTCACCCTTATGGCCCGCCGAATCAACATAATTCGTCCAAACGTAACCGAGACGAGGGTTCTTTTCGAATGCCGGCATCACAGCTGGAAAGTGCGCCAGGCATGAGCTTATCGTCACTATCTAAACACGTTATCACAGGACCACGCGCATGTTCAATTCCTTTTGCGGTAGCTGCGGTGCAACCTCCATGCTTCATTTGAATCAGTGAGATTCGACCATCAACCATCTTAGCTTTGACAACTTCCACCGATCGATCAGTCGAACCGTCATCAACAATCAAAATATCCCAGTCACTATAATCCTGAGCAATCACGGAATCAATGGCTTCCCCAATGTAACGTTCACGATTGTAAACAGGAATCAGAATAGTAACATGCATACAACAACCATCAATTGAATCCTTGGATAGGGACTTTATATCAAGACTGGATACTTTTGATCCTAACGGTCTGCTGTAACGTCACGTCCGTTCGGTGAGCTAGTGTTCTCTTTCTATACCAAACCGTTTGGGGCTAGCGTCTAGGTTGGTAGAGGAGAGTGTGCTAATTCTGGCGTGCACCATTAGTCTCCATGACGTTTGACTACGACATTAGGTATCCTGAATTTGTTTGTCCGTTTCGAGTCCCGCCCGTCTCCTGTATCTCTGATACATGAACTGGTTGATGGGCCATCGACGAATACCGTACAGTCGAAAGAGTTCATACACGCTTCGATTCATCAATCGTCTGTAGAGTGGATATCTCGGTGGTTGCAGGGTTGATGCCAACGCCGCGAGGTCTAGAAGTAATTCGTTGCGAAGTTTCGTTGCATCTTGACGTATTGCTTGAACGTACCTCTCCTGAGGAAAGTTGTTCTTGATCGAGTACATGTGCCACATCTCTGCCGGAAACTTCAACACGCTCAACTGCTTTCGAAACCCGAGTTTGACATTGGCTTCGAGCAGACGCCCTAGGAACTCTCGATCGTCACTAATTTTCATATCCGTTGGCCAGGAGCCGATAGTCTCGGTTAGGCTTTTTCTGTGCAACCAATTGATAGGAGAGAGAGGCTCGGAGCTGGACCAGGCTTCGTGAGGCAGGGAGAATGTTCCAATTACTCCATCAACAGCAATCATTACGCCAAGGGAATACACAAAATCGCTGTGCGTAGTTTCGATGCAGTCGACAAGTTCTGATAGATGCCAAGGAAACCAGAGGTCATCTTGCCCAAGATAGGCAACGTATCGTCCTGTTGCGCGACTAATTCCTTCATTTCGAGGCAGACTCGGACCGCCAAAGTTCGATGAAAGATTAACCCAATTAAAACGATCATCTTCAAAAGAAGCGACTATCTTCTCGCTGTCGTCCGTACAAGCATCACCAATCACCCAGACCTCGAAATCCTTGAAATCCTGCCATGAAATTGTCTGGAGCGCTAGTCTCAGGGTTCCGCTACTGTTGTAGGCAGGAATAATTACACTGACGATTGCGTCAGACACAGCATTCACCTAACGCCAAACAGCGAAGCTGAATGCGATATCTGCATTTCTCACCTGATAACGGTACCTCTCTTCGGAAATTATGCAAACAGCCCTGAACGCCACGGATGATTAAGTTATTAGTTTCTTCAAATTCCGAAGAGCCGGACTGAATGACGAAAGTAAGAGTTCTAGTCACAGGCGCAGCCGGAATGCTCGGTACCGATTTGATACCAACATTAAGGAGGCGGGGATACGCGCCGCTTGCAACAGACATAGTCAAAGCTCAAGGCATTAAGATTCTTGATGTTAGAGATTATTCGGCTGTCGAGAAAACCATTTCCAGATTTAAACCAAGCTGGGTATTCCATCTCGCCGCGGAAACAAACGTAGAGAAATGTCAGTCTGACCCGAATCATGCCTACCTAACCAATGTGATTGGAACGGAAAATGTTACAACTGTCTGCCGCGACCATACCATCCCACTAGTGTACATAGGAACTTCCGGAGTCTTTGACGGTCGCAAAATAGATCCACAAGGCGATCCTGAACCTTACACCGAATTTGATGACCCAAACCCGATCAATATCTACGGACTGTCGAAATTTCAAGCCGAAAAAATTGTTGGACAAATACCAAGCAAACACCTGATCGTTAGAGCGGGTTGGATGATGGGAGGATTCGAAAGAGACAAGAAATTTGTTGGAAAAATAGTAGCGCAACTCAGAAGCAAATCGAAGAAAATTTATGCCGTAACTGACAAGATCGGTTCTCCGACACACACGGTTGATTTTGCCAAAGCGATCGTCTTCATGATCAACTCAAACTTTTGCGGACTATATCACGCAGCCAGTACGGGAATGGGAACGCGATATGAAGTTGCAAATGAAATTCTTAAAATTCTTGGACGAAACGACGTGAAACTAATTCCTGTGTCCAGCGATTTCTTCAAGAATGACTATCCCGCTCCCAGGGCGACGTCGCAGGGTATACATAACTACAAACTTGATTTGCGAGGAATCAAATTAATGCCGCCTTGGCAAATTGCGCTGAAGAATTATTTGACGAGATGGGAGATTATCGAAGGCTCAGGAATGCAGGCTTGAGATCAGAGTCTCGACGGCAAAATAATAGTGCCGAAAATCCCGATTCTTAACATGAGGTGACTTCGCGCTTGTTCGGATTCAGATATTTTGTGGATGTCCGTCTAATTGTCTGATAGTTTTTTAATGCTTCAACATCGGAACTGCAAAGCAAGCCTAGATTCAAACGGATCTTCTCGGTTGGCCAGTCCCACCATTTGATGCGCAGTAGTTCCGCAATTTGAGGGTCGCTGAATCTCTTTTTCACAGGTTTTGCAGGGTTTCCCACAACTATGGTGTACGGTGGTACGTCATTCGATACGACAGCCCGTGCTCCAATTACTGCGCCGTCGTCGATACGAGTTCCTGACAAAATCGTAGCTCCATACCCGATCCAAACGTCGTTACCTACGTAAACGTCGCCCTTTGTTGCTGGATGTCCTCGGATTTCTGAGGCTCCAGGTCATTTGGTTGAGAGGATAGGGTCCGAGAAAATCCTTTGTATAGAACATCTCAAAAATTCCGGCCAAGCCATAATTCGGCGATAGAGCGGTAGGATTTAGCGGCTCCACAATCTGCGTCATATTCGTATTACACTTCGTTCCAGATTTTCTAATAGTTCCCGTTTGGATAAGACTCTTTTCAGATGGCCACAGATGACTGGGATCGAATATCAGTCATGAGCTGAGAAGTTGAAGGAATCCTACGATGAGCCTCTGAGGTGACCTACAACTTTTCTTTTGAGTTCTCCACGTTTTGTGCCATCCGGTAGGGTTTGGTCGATTATGGGCCGTAGAGTCGCATGAGCTTGTAACCGAAACACTTCTTGATGCCTACAAGTTCATCTATCTCTTTCTCCAATTCGGCAATGTAGAGTTCCGTGAGCGCCGGGCTTCCGCTGCGATACTTTCGTCTCAACAGACGCCAATCTTCCATCTGCCCAGCGTAATGCTTCCTGCTAATTCTGTTAGGATGTATTCTCCACCAGTAGGTTACTTTAGGAATGTGTAGCATGTCGCAACCGGTTTTTGCTAAGAGTAAAGCAATCGGCACGCCTACCAAATATCTTACTGAAGTATCCAACCCCTCAGATTGTAAGTAGAATTCTTTTCTGAAGAATCGCTGGGTAAAACCGTTCCACCATCCTGAAATTACTGCCTCAATCATCGTCTTTCCTTCAGGAAGAAAATCACCTGTACCCTTTGCGCCGGTCGAATCAACATAATTCGTCCAAACGTAACCGAGACGAGGATTCTTTTCGAATGCCGGCATCACACTGGAAAGTGCGCCAGGCATGAGCTTATCGTCACTATCTAAACACGTTATCACAGGACCACGTGCATGCTCAATACCAAATGCGGTAGCTGCGACGCAACCTCCATGCTTCATATGAATCAGTGAGATTCGGTCATCTGACATTCTGGATTTGACAACCTCAAGCCATCGATCATTACAACCGTCATCAACAATCAAAATATCCCAATCAGATAATCCTGAGCAATCACGGAATCAATGGCTTCCCCGATGTAACGTTCACGATTGTAATCGGGAATCAGAACAGTAACATGCATACAGCAACCATCACACAAACCTTGACCGACACGATTGGAGACTTATGATTCTAACGGTAGGAGAATCTATGTGCTTGGTGAGATTCACTTGCGTTAGGCTTAATTATAGAAAAGAAGCCTCAGAGTCTTAGGCGTTAATTTTGGATCATACTGTAGTTCATTTTGAGATTCCAGCGAATAATGTGGAGAAGTTGTCGGAGTTTTACAAGAAACTGTTTGGGTGGACGTTCGAGAAGATGTCAATGGGTCCGGCTGGGGATTATTGGGTTATACAGACTAAGGCTGAGATGGAGGGTCCTGGGGCGAATGGTGGGATGTTGAAGAAGATGTACCCGGACCACAAGCCGGTTAATTATGTGCTCGTCGAGTCGGTTGACGAGTTTAGCAAGAAGATTCAGAGTCTCGGCGGCAAGATCATTGTTCCGAAGACCCCGATCCCTAACATGGGCGCTTTCGCAGTAGGGTTAGATCCGGAAGGTAACCCCGTCGGGATCTTCGAGTCAATCGGTGAAAGTAAGTAGTTATGTGATCTCCGGACACTTCAGGCGCCGGGATCTTCTGGATCTGGAGACTGCTGATGTTGCTGAGATTCCATTAAAACAGTTATTCGTTTTGAAACAAGAGTTTTCGTATTTCTTTCCCGAAAGGTATCTTTCGGGCGATCCGTAAACTTAGACTCTTGTTTATCGTCTCAATTTGCAAATTTAGATTCTCAATTTGTCTTTCAAGTGTTTTGATTCGTGGATCAATCTTAGATCCGTTGTAGTCGTACGAGGCGTAAAGATGCAAAATATAGGGGCTTTCTTGCAGTAGGGATGATTGTTGTTGCTCCCACCATGAGATTGCGTAGAAATAGTCCCGCGGGAGGGCTTTATCGATCAAATTAAATTTCTTCACGTATTGTGCTAGTAGTGAGGGCCCTACGCCGGACGGCCAAGTTCCCGGATCTGGAACTTTTTGGACGGATTCTTTGTAGATTTGATCAAGCAACACGTGACCTTTTGGAAATTTGAGTACGGCGTTGTTCACGTCGGTTGCATTATAAAATCCGAATACGTAGTCGCGATCGAAGAGAGGCGTTAGGGGTTTGAGGAGAAGACAGTCCGTATCAAAGTACCATCCACCCTTCTCATACAGTAACCTGTAGCGAAACAGGTCGGCGGCTTGAGTATAACCGTAAGCTCCGCCAAAAGTTTTTTCAAAACGGCTCTTCACGCGTTCATGAATCTCACGTGGAAGATATTCGCTCGCATCGTGACAGACACACCCCCGGATATCGGGATTAAGATCGGGATCATACGAGTAAAGATGGACAGTAGCGCCCGAGTATCTCGTAAACGATCTCAAGCACAGCTGCGAAACCCAGTTCAGAGGTCCCTCGGACCAGAAAAATTGGAACTCGTTCGAGTCCTTCATAAGCTCTCACTGAGAGAAGGTGTGCAATTATTGATTCTATCCATGCTTCCCCGCCTCTAACGTGTTATCTATCCAATCGTAGACTTTGGGCAAACCTTCGCGGAGAGGAACTTTCGGCGTCCATCCTAATTCGGATACTTTGTCGATAATCGGAATTCGGCTCGTCGGACCGACCTGTTTAGTTTCATCGAACTCAGGTGTGATAGATTTACCGCTAATTTTGATGACTGCGTTGACAAGATCACGAATCGAAATTTCCTCAGTTGATCCGACATTGACGATGATCGGTGGAGAGGTTGCTCGCTTTTCTAGGAGTAATAATGTGTCGACACAGTCGTCGATATACATGAATGTCCTACTTTGTTCACCATTTCCCCAAACGGTAAATTTCTCTTTAGGATAAGCAATTGCTTTCTTGATCAGTGAGGGTATTACATGAGCGGTATCGCTCAGAGAACAGTACGGCCCGTAGGTTATGAAAATGCGAGCGATACCAATCTTAGCATGAGGCATCAGGTTTAGTGCTCGTTCTCCTAACAATTTTGCCCATCCGTATCCGCCATCGGGGTTAACGGGCTCTAGGTCATCTTCTCTCAGCTTAGCGTGCGGGAGCATTTGGCGGCTGAGTGGATATACTGAAACGCTTGAAGTGTACACTACCCTTGGAACTTCGTTTTCGACACATGCGTGAAACACGTTTCGATCGATCGTAGAGTTTCCGTCAAGCGTACTCAACTCTCGTTCGAGTGAACCATGCAAATAATCTATGCTTCCGATTTTGGCAGCTAAATGAAAAACAGTATCCGTATCTGCAAAAATAGTGCTCCAGGAATCTGAATTCAGAAGATCAGCATCAACAATCTTGATCGGCAAAGTCTGTAGACTACTCTTGATGCCTCTACTGAAATTATCAATAACAGTTACCTCTACATTCTCATGAAGTAATTTGCGAATGAGACTGTTCCCGATGAGGCCTGCTCCACCTGTGACGATGACATGTCTCATCCAAACTGCAACTCATTTACAAATCCCAAAGGCTCAACCAATCTGTCTAGATTACACAAAATGTGGAATAATGTGACACTATTTGAAGCTCATTGTCTATTGTAGCTTCGTTCAATCTTTAAAGACTAGAGGCTTCTTCAAGGAATCATGTCTTCTTATGATAGTTTAGTGAAGAACGTTCTATCGACCACTCTTAGCATTCAGCCAGGTGACGATGTTATCGTCGAAACATGGGACCATGGTCTCCCAATCGCAGATGCTTTCATCTATCATTTGCGTGAGCTGGGTGCGCGTCCGATGCTTCTGTTCGAGCATGAGGAGGCATTCTGGAAACGTATCGAGTCTCTTTCGGATGATGTGCTGGGAAAGGTTGGTGAACATGAATGGGCTGCAATGGAGAAGGCGAAGGGATACGTATTCATTCCTGGGCCTGCCAACTTCACAAAAGTCTGGAAGAACTTTTCAAAGTTCCATGCCGCTGTCAGTTACAATCAGGAATGGTATGAAAGGGCTAAACGTTATCGCTTGAAGGCAGCGCGAATTACATTAGGCTATGCTTCTCGGGAACGCGCGCGAGGCTCCAATATTTCATTTACTGCTTGGCAGCGTATGCTACTCGCTGCTTCTAACATCGACTATGAAGCGCTTAAGGATAAGATGGTGAAGGTTGCTGCTTTGCTTCGTAATGGCCAAGTCCATATCACGGCTCCCAATGGGACGGATCTGAATCTACGATTGGCAGGTCGAGATGCTTACCCGGAAGATTGCATAGTTGACAACGATGACTTAGACCATGGACGAAACGTAGCTAACATTCCAGGGGGCAACCTGTTAGTGTGTCCCGATGAGAGTTATGCGGAGGGAACCATAGTCTTTGATAGGCCAACTCCCTACATGGGTAAATGGGTTAACGGAATCCGCTTTGACTTCAAGAACGGAACATTGAAGAAGTATCAAGCCCGCTTGAACGCGAATGTTCTGAAGGCGAGCTATGAGAAGGCTACAGGCGAAAAAGACAGAGTTGCAGTTCTAGGAATAGGTCTGAATCCAAAGGCTCGGATCGGATTCTTACAGGACAGTATTGTCGCAGGAGCCATAACTGTTGCGATTGGTGGCAATGACGATGTCGGAGGCGCAAGCAAAACAGACTTCTACTTTCCAGGAGTGATAACGAAGGCGACACTGTCAGTGGATGGCAACACTATCGTCCAAAACGGTAAAGTCGCTCTAACTCGTTGACGAACGACCCCCACCCATCCCAAGCAAGACAAGAACGCAACTTACAAAGCGCTATGTTGCCATCAAAGATCAAAGCCTTATCTGCAATCTGCGATAATCTGTAGGTAGGTGAAATATTGCCAAAGAAGAAAGCGAAGAAGTCAGCAAAAAAACGGTAAAGTGAAGGAAAACCCGGCGACCAGCACCGACGGCGTCGCCGGCCGAACCCTAGCCACCGAGCATCTCTCTTGCCTCGCTTCTGTGCTCTTGTGCTCCTGTGCAAATCTTCTGCACAGTTACTGATTTTTCTACGCCTCGGGTATGAAGCATCTCATTGAGGTCTCTTGCTTTCAGCAACTGAATATTCATTCTTGCGGTATACTGCTGAAGTGACAGAGTCGTCTTTAAGCTCTTAGAAATCCTAATAATTTGTGTCGGATCTGAGAGGTCGAATTGGCATGTCGTTAATCGCAAGTGAGCGTTTGAAAGAGTTAAATGGATTCAACGGTAATTATTCGAATGTTTCGGAATGAATGGTGTGCATGATTTAGGCGGGATGCATGGTTTTGGTCCGGTTAAGATAGAAGAGAATGAGCCAACTTTTCATTCTGAGTGGGAAGGAATTGTTTTCGCGTTGTGCCACGCTAAACCGGCCTGGCTTTACAACACCGACGAGTTTCGTCACTGTATCGAGAATATGAATCCAACAGACTACCTTGCGGCGAGATATTACGAGCGCTGGCTCTTTACTGCTGAATATTACCTCTTGAAAAAAGGTGTCATCACGAAGAAGGAGTATGATGCACGCACACGATTATTCAAACGAAATCCACGAACCGCACTTCCTCGATTTTATGATTCTAAACGAGTGATGGAGGCTGTTCGGCTAATACATGAAGGCAGCTCGACACGACGTGATGTGCAACGTCAACCCAAATTTAAGGTCGGAGATCGGGTTCTCGCCCGAAACATCAATCCAACCGGTCACACACGCCTTCCACGATATGTAAGAGGAAAAGCTGGGACAATCATGAGGTTGCATGGAATCCTCGTCCTCCCCGATACGAACGCACATGGTAAGGGAGAAAATCCTGAACACGTATACAGCGTACGGTTTGATTCGAAAGAGGTCTGGGGAGAATCTGCCGAAGACAATGAGTCATTACACGTTGATCTATGGGAAAGTTACCTTCAGAAACACTAACATCAAAACCAATGTACTCGGTGATGCGTAATTTATGAAAACAAAAATTGGCATTAATCAAACCGATAATCCGCATGAGCATCAGGAGTCTGATTTAGCGGCGAGAACACGTGCGTTGGAATCTCTCCTGCTTGAGAAACGTTTGGTGAGTACGGATGCGATTGAGAAACTGATCTCGTCATACGAAAACGACATCGGTCCAATGTTAGGAGCCAAAGTTGTTGCTAGAGCTTGGGTTGATCCTGAATTCAGGAAACGACTGCTGAAAAACGCTACTGCCGCTTGTAGAGAATTAGGGATTGGAGGAATGGAGGGTGAGAATATGGTTGTAGTTGAAAACACTCCAACCGTTCATAACGTGGTCGTCTGCACGCTCTGCTCATGCTATCCGTGGCCAGTGCTCGGCCTTCCTCCGAACTGGTACAAAAGTCCGCAATACCGCTCCAAAATGGTGATCCAACCACGCAAAGCTCTCCGAGAAGACTTCCATCTCGAAATCGGATCCGAGAAAGAGATCAGAGTGTGGGACAGCAGCGCAGAGATCCGATACCTAGTACTCCCCGAACGCCCAAGAGGAACTGAGCGCATGACCGAAGCACAGCTCGCATCAATCGTCACACGAGAATCAATGATCGGCGTAGGTCAATTAGCAGGCAAAAAGAAGAACCGAAACGGAAAACGAAAACGATGACGACACCAAAAACGAAAAACCAATCTAAAGCATATCACCGAGACAAAGCGAAAGTCAAGCGACTTATCTCCAACATGGACGGTCAGACAGCATTACCAAGAAAAAATGGTGAACTCGTCTTCCAATCCCCTTGGGAGAGTAAAACATTCGGTTTGGCTGTAGCGCTACATGAGAAGGGATTGTATGATTGGGACGAATTTCGTAAAGCTTTGATCGACGAAATCAAGCAATGGAACTCTAAACATAACGAAAATGATGAGGAGTGGAGTTACTATGAACGCTGGCTCTCATCACTTGAAAAAATCCTGCTTAAGAAAGGAATATTCACCAAAAAAGAACTTGACCAGAGAACCGAAGAATTTGAAAAAGGACTAAGGGATGACCATCATCTCCATTAACCTACAAGCGTTCACAATCTTCACATACTCAGCCGTTCCAGTCTTCATGCATCATGAGCATAGCAGAGAAGAAAGGAGACGCACCATCCTCTCTAGAGTTAATGCTCCGAAGGACGATAGGAGACAGCTACAGGATCCTTGTTTGGAAGATTCTGCTTTGGCGATTCGCACTCGCTACTAGAAACATAGTTGCTTTGGAAGATGCGTTAGAGCTTGCTTACTCAAAACCATTCAACGCGCTGATTACTCCAAATCAGATCCGCAGCGAAGTCCAAGCATTATGCGAGATCGTTCGCCGAAGAAGACCGCGAACAGTGCTTGAAATCGGAACAGAACATGGGGGAAGTTTCTTTCTGTTCAGCCGAGTAGCGGCTCCTGATGCGTTGCTCGTCAGTGTAGACTTAGCAAAGGAAGATTTGAAACCTTGGCGGACACTTTGCGCTGATTTGCGGACGAAGGGGCAGAAGGTTTCCGTTATTGACGGAGATTCTCATGCCGCCTCAACGGTGGAAAGGGTGAATCGAGTTCTCGGCGACCGAAAAGTTGACTTTCTATTCATCGACGGAGACCACAGCTACAAAAGTGTTAAGCAAGATTTTGAAAATTATATAGGCTTCCTAAACGATCCAGGCTTGATCGCTTTCCATGACATTAACCCTGATTACTTGACGAGATTCGGAAAACGAACAGATAGTAGTTCGGGAGAGGTTTACCGGTTCTGGGCCGAAGTGAAAATGAAATATTCACACACCGAGTGCATCGATAATCCTGACGAGAATGGATTCGGAATCGGCATCCTATTCATTGGGTCGTGGCCTGAATCAACGCAAGGTCAACCCGTAACCAACAAAGCCATAGAGTGAAGCGAATGAATTCGTCCGAATATTGGTATCTTGACAGAGAGAGAAATCAAATCGAAATAAAGATCGAATATGAACTCGGGTTCTTTGGTCTTTGCACACACACATTACTAGCGTTGACTCAATGTTATCCATCCGAGACATATTTCAGCGTAAATTGGCCAAGGCAGAATCGGTGGAGAAATAATGATCAGATCGGAAAAAATCTCTTTGAGCTATACTTTCATCCGAATCCTGATGTTGACCTACATAACCTCGTTAAGGTTTCCCCCACGCATCAACATCTCATATACGAAGATCTAGACTTTAAAAAATTGAATCCGTATATTCAGAATTATTTCCTTCCTTCAGACATCGTGAGGGCGAAGCAAGAGGAGTTTGTGCATAAGTACAATATTGATTATGAGAACACGATCGGTTTGTGTTACCGCGGAACTAACAAATGGTTGGAGATCGCTCAGATCCAGCAGGAATATTATGTTCAGGAAGTCAAACGATTGATCACTAAGGATCCAAGTCTGAGAATCTTGATCCAGACAGATCAGGAACAAATACGAAATCAGTTCGTGAGAACTCTAGGTGAACGCGCCTTCTTTCTCTCCGAATTGCCAGTTTCGTCTTCGCAAATTCCGATTCATGATTTGTTTGAATCCGAACGAGGAATTTCGAATTTCGAATGGGGAACCAGGCTGTTTGCTGCAATTAACATATTATCAAAATGCAGGTATACGATAACTCACACGGGCAGCATCGGTTTGTGGACGTATCTTTTCAGGGGAACACCTAGGAACGCATGCCAATTGAAACCTGGACCACCTGATGTTTACTCTAGTTTTGAAGGCGAAATGCGATTAAAACGTCGAATATTGAAAAAAGCGAGAAGGCTGCTATTCAATAATTAACAATCTATGGCTCAGGATATTACTCACATGATTCATGTAACATTATGTTAAGTAAGCTAATTGGGTTCTTCATCATAGTTAACGTAATTCAAAGCGTAAGTGTGTGGCGTTTTTGAGTTCGACTAAAATAAAATTATTCTCACATAATGAATGTGTTCACTGCGTTGCTGCGAGAAAATTCCTTTCTTCACATCAAATCTTTTTCGAGGAGGTTGATGTCGAATATACTCCAGGTGCGTTACAGGAGCTTACGAAACTAACGGGCTCCCCGAGACACGTGCCTGTTGTGGCGGTAAATGAAGAAGTCTTCATTGATTTTGATAGTAAGATCGGTGAACGAATCGTTAAACAGGTGAGATCTTAGCGGCATCCTCTGCTGATTATGTTCGACTCGTTACAAGAAGTCTACGGCAATAGTTCTCGTCCGATGACGTTAGGGAAAAAGCACTTTTTCGAGCAGTTTGATAATTTTCCTGGCGCATATACCGTCATTGTCCGCAGTCGGGTCGTAGAGCGTAACATCCATTCCCACAAGCGGTAATGTAGAGAGAACGTTACAAACTGATAATGCTTCGTCGAGGCTGAGTCCACCAGGACAATGAACGTTAGCTTTCATGCCTGCCAACGCAGGCATTTCTTGAGGGTTCATAACATCACAATCGAAATGTAGGTAGACTGGTCTCGGAAGGAACTGGGATGAGCGTGTCAGTTCGCTCCTGAAATTTTCGGCCCCCTGGTCTTTTAGAAAGATGGTTCTCACACCGACTTTGATTAGATCGTCGATTTCTGGTTGATCTATATTTGCCGGACGGGGCCCTGCGAGTAGAACATTCTGGGGCTTAACGATAGGAAAATTGTCGCCTAGATGCGTTAATTCGTCAGGTCCGAAGCCCGAAGCGATAGCAAGACTCATGCCTGAGAAATAGCCGGATTTCGTGGTCTCAGGGGTATGAAAATCAGGATGACCATCTAGGTAAATTGCACTAATGTCATGATCTATTGACGTAATGCCAGCGAGCGCGCCTGGAAAGAGGCTGCAATCCCCGCCGATCACTAGAGGAAAATATCCATCCTTGACAACCTGAGAAACCAGACGCTTTATTGATCGACAACCATCAGCAACTAGCTTAAGGTTTCGAGATTTTCCTGTCAACTCATCTTGTGCAACAGTCTCGAGCGAAAGGTCTCCACAATCTCTAACTTCTGAGTGGGTTTTCAGAATCTCGACGAGGCCAGCGTGACGAAGCGCCCTAGGCGCATTCTCAACGCCAGAATCACGCACTCCATCGCAGAGAGGAGCACCAATAACGCCAATTCTAGGTCTCATGCTAACAAACCAGTTCCCAAGCTACTGTGACTTGACTGAAGAGTTTGTTGGATGCTAGTGGAGTTTGGCGCCGCACTTTCCGCAGAACTCGCTCGTAGTTGGGTTTTGGGTTCCACAGTTTCGGCAGTAAATCATTCCAGGTGTTGCGCCCGTAGTAACCTGTGCTGGTTGAGTTGGTTTTCGACGAGATATCAACGCGGCTGCGACAGCTAAGACGACTATCAACAGTATGCCTCCGAGTATGAGGAGTTGGTTTTGTTGGATCATGCTCATCAGGTCGCTTGATGTTGGAGTTGAAGAGGTTGAGGTTTGCGTTACCATGGCCGCATTTACTGTTAGGACGAGGTTGGCGACATGGCTTAATCCTCCTCCACTCCCGGTCGCTGTCAACGTATACGAACCAGTGGATACATTCGCTGGCAATGTTACCGTAAGTGTCGAAGCAAAGCTTGGAGTTCCCGAGGGATTGCTGAAGACTCCATTCGCACCCGAAGGTAATCCTGAGACGGATAATGAAACCTGCGAATTGAAACCGTTCAGGGCAGCAACATTCACGGAATACGATACCGTCTGCCCCTGAAGCACACTCTGAGAGGCCGGGCTCACGTTAATTGAAAAGTCGGATGCAGCCGAAACGGTGAGAGTGAAGGAGACCTGATGGGTTGCCCCGCCACCAGCACCCATTATTGTTAGCGTTGATGTTCCAGCTGAGACTGAGGATGTGGCTGTAACGCTTAGTGTTGAAGTGAAGGGAGGAGTTCCTGATGTTGGGTTAAATGATGCGGACACACCAGCCGGTAACCCTGACATGCTGAGGGCGACATTTTGCGGTGGTCCCGTTAGTGTGTTCACAGTTACGGTGTAGCTTGTACTCCCTCCAGGAGTGATGCTCTGCTGGGTTGGTGAAATGGATAATGAAAAATCAAATTGCGCTTGCGGCGGTGGCACTGGTGGTCCGACATTGAACGTTATGCTGTTTTGATTGTTACTTGGGTTCGGATCGTTATTCGTCGAGACCGACCAGGTTAAAGTGTGTGTTCCAGGCGTTGCGGTCCACGTGGTCTGTGCGCTCACGGTGGCCGGGGCACCAGTTGGTCCAGGATATGAGACGCTTCCTCCGCCGCAGGATGTCCCGTCGATTGTGCATTCCACATCAACGCTCTGCGGATACGAACCTGTTGAGGAGAGCGCAGTCAATACCGCGCTGAAGGTTACAGGGTTACCTGCTTGAGGATTAGAGGGAATTGCTGAAACGGAACTGATCGCCCAATCTGTTGATACACCGCCGCCTGAAGACTCTGATATCTCGAGCCCAACACTGTTCCTCCGTACCGTGTCTAAGGGTGGGGTCATGCCATTTGTCTGAAACACTCCGGGACATGTGCCTGAGCCGGTGTTATAGTAAGCAGTTCCAGAGCCGGCTACTTGAGTTGTGTGAAAGCAACGGTGCTGCCTGACGGTACTGAGGCGCCTCCGAAGTTGAACACGACGTCCTGTTCGCTTGCGGTTGATGGAAGATTGACGATAACGGTCTGCGTGCTTCCAATGATGGGCCCATTGTAGGCTTAAGGTTCGCAGTCATGGAGATCGTATAAGTGCCAGCTCGGATTAGCATCATATTGCACGTGGACGGAATAGAGATTGGTGCCAGGATACGCCGTAACATAAAATCCTCGGCTCAGATCGTCTCCGCCAGGAGAACCGAAGGGGCAACTAACTGATGACCGTGGCAGCTGTAACACTCTGCGTTAAGAAGAACAACGATATTACAAGCACTGCGAGCATGAGCGGTTTAATCGGGCGCATAATCCATACTCCTAATACAGCATTCTTAGTCTCCATGCTATTTCAGACTTCGCCCACATCCACAACGGGTCGTTTACTCGAACATTTGCCAAGATGGTGAGCACCAGATAAGTCTATATCATATATTTCTACGGATTTGAGCATATTTCTACTAGGTGGAATTATGCTTAGCTCTTGCGATAGAATCTAGTGGTGCACACACGGTCCGATCATAGTACGGTTGTGACGAGGATAGTAGTGCCGAGGATAGTGAATACTAGAAGGGAGAAGAGTCTAAGATTCTTCGGTGACAAGTGATTACGAAGTCGATTTCCAATAGTAGTCTCGAGTGCCGTTGCGGCGATCAGTGCAATTAGAGCGCTTGCGAAAACGAGAAACACGTTGTTAAAGCGAGCGACGAATACGATTATCAGAACCTCAGTTGCATCACCAGCAAGATCGAGTAGAGCAAGCATCGACACTGCTGCCAAGAACCCCGACCACATACTCTTCGTTGATGTTCGAGCAAGCAACTTCTCCTCTTCTTTTGCAAGTTCTTTCTCACTGGCTTTTATGAACCCCCAAAGCCCATAACAGATCATTATTATCCCGCCCACAATTTTGATCCAGTATACAGGGAAAACGTTTACCAGGAAATATCCTGACGACGGCGATGATCTGCGGTTGTGATGGTAAACGTGACTGCGCCAGCTGCAAAAACAAACCATGACCTATGCCTTGTCGCTAGGGTAAGTATCAGAAAGGCGTCTTTGTCTGTTAACTCCGCAACGAAGACAGCTGACGCTACGGTAGCCATAATGGTTGTTTCATTGAAAACTGGAAATGCGATCATTCCTCACTCAAGTTCATGATTTACTGCTTATGTGTGCTCATACTTTCACCTTGGACTCGTACCTTTTCGCTTCTCTCTCCATGTTGTAAATGATTGCGACTGGTTATGTGCTGTGTTGCTATTGAGGCATCTAGGGTGGATCATCGATCTCTATCCAAAAGCAGACTCAATGATAATTTGGCTAAAGAAAACAGATGGAACCTGCGTCAAGCTCACCGATCAGTGGAAGCCGCAATTTCACGTAGCCGGTGAACCTAGCGATCTTTCCAATCTGACCTCCCAACCTTTCATGTGCCCTTGGAAGTTCGTGGAGAAATTTGAAAAAGCGGGTGATCAATTCCGATGTAAAGTTCTTGAGGTCACTGTTGCCAGTGAACGGGAAACCTTAGGATCCGCAAGGAGAATTCAGCGGTATGGAAATTTTTCCAGATTTCGACTATACAATGTTGACATCCCATCCACGCAGATGTATCTCTACCAGAAAGACTTGTTTCCCTTCGGACTGGTTGAAGCAGAAGAAACAGGAAATAACGTACGATGGACGCTGAGAGATTCCCGGGAATCAACTGACTACGAGCTGCCGCCGTTACGAAGAATTGAATTCAAAGTCACAACCAACCTCTCTGGTAGAATTCGAAGTTTTGAAGATGGATTACATTCGGTAACCATTCGTGATGGAAACGAAATTCTCAGAATAGATTCGGGTGATGAAACAGAAAAGCTCCTTAAACTTGTCAAGGTTTTTCGTGAAATTAATCCGGACATCATTCTTACCGAAGACGGAGATTCATTCATCTTTCCATATCTCGCCAGACGCGCAGACCTCAACGGAATCCTGGATGGCCTGATTCTTGGACGTGAGGAAGTCCCATTGAGAATCTACGAATTGCAGGGACACAGCTACTTTTCGTATGGGAAGATACTTTTCAGGCAGACCGCTGCAAGGCTGTTTGGAAGACTGCATATCGACGGGTCAAACGCATTCATTGGCACAGACTGTGGCCTAGAAGGGTTGTTCGAAGTTGCGAGAACCTGCATAATTCCAGTTCAGAGAGCTTCTCGAACTACAATCGGCACGAGCATGACTTCACTACAATTATACCACGCAGTGAAGCAGGACGTGCTGATTCCCTGGAACAAGAATGATGCTGAGGACTGGAAGAACGGGAAAGAACTCCTTATCGCTGATCGAGGAGGATTGATCTACGAGCCACAGTTCGGAATCCACGATTCGGTCGGAGAACTAGATTTCTCTTCGCTCTACCCGACGATTATGATGAAGAAGAACCTTAGCGGAGAGACGGTTAACTGTGAATGTTGCCCGAACTCAACCAGCAGAGTCCCCGAGCTAAATTGGAATATCTGCGAAAGATGGGAAGGAATCGTTCCGCTTTCATTGCGTATACTGCTACGAAAGCGTATGCTCTACAAGAAGCTTAAGAAAGAAACTATCGACCCGCATATCAGGCTTCGCTATGATCAACGTCAAGCCGCGTTGAAATGGATTCTCGTCTGCTCATTCGGGTATCTGGGGTTCAAGAACGCGCGGTTTGGCAAGATAGACGCACACATCGCCACATGCGCGTATTCAAGAGAGATACTTAGGAAGGCAGTGGCATTTGCCGAGGCTAAAGGTTTCAAACTTGTTCATGGCATTGTTGATTCGATGTGGCTGAAAAAAGCTAACGCTACGAACAGAGAATACGAAGATCTCGCTTGCGAAATAGCAAGGGAACTTGATCTTCCGATAAGTTTCGAAGGCCAGTACAAGTGGATTGTATTTCTTAACTCACAAATGGATCGACATGTGCCGGTGTTGAATCGATATTATGGAGTCTCCGAAGACGGCAAACTGAAGCTGAGAGGGATTGAACTGAGAAGACATGACACACCACGGATAGTGAACGAGTGTCAGAACCAGATGCTCGAAGTGCTCTCGAAAGCTAGGAATTCTACGGAGTTTAGGAAATTGATCCCGGAAGTGTTCGATGTCTTGAAACTCTACGCAACCAAGCTCAGGCAGCGAGATGCTACTATCGAAGATCTTGTAATTTCAAAGAATCTCAGTAAGAATCCGGAGAATTACGAAAAAATAATTCCCCAAGCAGTAGCAGCGAGACATCTAGTCAGAGAAGGTCACGAGGTTCAAGCCGGACAGTCGGTATGCTACGTGTTAACTCGAAGGAAGTCGAGGATGCTAAATAACCGAGCCCTTCCACTAGAACTTGCCAACGAGGGCGAGTATGACACTGAGCAGTACGTCGACCTACTACGCTCATCGGCATCGAACCTGCTACTACCGCTTGGATACGATCTTAGACAACTAGGAGCTGCAGACAAGGGCTAACTAAGACACGGAACCAGTCCTGTTGAACACATTGTTTCTATATCTGAGTTTCGTGTGAATATTTAGTCCGTTTACCTCAAAGATCCAGTCTCAGAGCCGTTGCATTCAATATATATAAGGTTCAATATACATAGGGCGAAGGGTCCTACTATTACGACGCTGAGTTGCAGATGAAGCAGTTTCTAAGTGAAATGTTTGTAGCATTACGAAGTAGCGTAATGTGTATCTGCTTACTTCCTATGCTTGCTTTCTACGGGTTAGCAGTAGATCTCCAACTTCAAATTAATGAATTATTGAATCACCCTCTAAGCAACACGCAGTAGTTGCTTTAAGGAAAGACCATCTGAAAATCCGTCTTTCACAGTATCGTGACCTTAGTTCTGAGCAAAAGAACTCGTTATCTGTTTAGTTCAAGGATGGTTATGTTGCGGTCCAGCCGCCGTCTATGAGAATTGTAGTTCCGGTGATTAGTGATGCGGCTGGTGAGGCGAGGAAGATGACGGCTCCGGTGACGTCGTTTGGATTCCCTATCCGACCGAGAGGGATACGGGATAGGACGTCTGCTCGGAAGGTTTTGTCAGCTAATGCCTCCTCCGTACCAGGGGTGTTGATGAATGTGGGCGCCAACGCGTTCACTGTGATGTTATATCGTGCCCATTCTGCTGCTAGGCATTTGGTCAAGTGTATAATCGCCGCTTTGGTCATGCAGTAGACTGATTCGGTTGGTAACGCAACCAACCCCGCTTGTGATGCTAAGTTTATGATTCGTCCATATTTTTGTTGAATCATTATTCGTCCAGCAGCTTGGCTTGTGAAGAACGTGCCCTTGAGATTCACAGCCATAGTCAAATCAAAATCCTCTTCACGTACATTTTCGGCTAAGTTGCTAGGTCCTAGTCCAGCATTGTTCACCAGAATATCTAATCGCCCTAAATGGGTAACAGTACCGTTAACGGCTTGGGAGATCTGGTCAAGACGGCTAACGTCCATCTGCAATCTATGTGCTCGCCGGTTCATACCTTCTATCTCTGCCGCAAGATCGACCCCTGTCTCGATATCGCGTAATCCCAGAGCGACATCAGCTCCCGCGTTTGCAAGCGCTAGAGAAATCGCTCGACCTAACCCGCGCGCCGCACCGGTCACTAACGCAACTTGGCCATTCAAATGAAAACGAGGAAACTCATCACGACTTTCGGTGAATACCATGACCGCATTATGTTGGATTAGGAATAAACGCTCTTCGGGCATTCACGGACCGGTGTTCATGAACAATTCGTATGTGGAGAGCAAAAACTTTCGGGCTTGGGGTAAAGCGATGGAATGAATCCTGTCAGACTTACATACAATTCAACCTTTCACGTTAAGTATGAGGGATGGATGTCTGTTTCGGGTCGATGCTATTGAAGGGCGTCAGAGTTACGGTTTTACTGTTGTCCTTAGCATTGATCGGCCTAACTGTGCCGACTCTATCCCTATTCCCATCTGTTTTCCCAACGCGTTCGCCTGCAATGATAGGTAACGACCAAGCCACTTCTAGCGTATCAACTACTTCGAGCGGGGCAGTTTCAATTCAGGTGTTTTCTAATAGCGCCATCTATTCTTGCGGTGATATTGTCTTTATCACCGCCGAAATATCCGGCCTGTCATCGCTCTTCGGAGTAACGGTACAGTTTCAAGTTTACGAGCCTGGAGGGATGTTAATGTTAAATGGGGTTTCTCAAACCAACTCGAACGGTCAGGCAACGTACCAGTTTACACTTCCGGTCACCTGTCTGACGGGTGCATACAATGTTTATGCGTTATTTTCCAACCTGGGCTCGATGGTAAGTTCGAACGTAGGGTTCACGGTTCAGAGTGCCACTATTACGACGGCAACTTCGAATGTCACTTCAACTAGCACGTCAACCTCGCTGTCAACATCAACAAGTACCTCGACTATGTTATCAACCTCAACCAGCACATCAACCACATTATCAACTTCAACGAGCACATCGACCTCATTGTCAACATCAACAAGCACGTCAACTATGTTATCAACCTCAACCAGCACATCAACCACATTATCAACTTCAACGAGCACATCGACCACGTTGTTGACCTCGACGAGTGTGCTGACCACATCGGTTGTTGCGACCGTTACGACGGCGATCGCATTCTCGACTACTTCAATTGTCGAGAGTAGTGTAGCCGTCTATGTGTTAGCCAACCCGCTCGCTGAACTTGCGGTTTTGATTGGAGCAATCGCGTCGATTTTGAGCATAGCCTTCGTAATCAAAGTTCGAACGGGAGCGAAATCTATAATGTGTCCAAATTGTGGACACATGAACCCTCCCCATGCTAGTAAATTCTGCGTTAACTGCGGAAAACCTCTGAGAAATGGCTCTAAAGCTTGAGGAGAATTGCAACAAGGATCATAGACGATAGCCCAAACGAAATTGAAATGTTTAGAATTGGTTCTCAAGAGCCGCGAATGTACGAGGTTGATGTGTTGCTGTTCTGAGCAGATCTTCCAACGATAATTCGTGGCTACACTTTGAACAAGTTTTCAACTTCGACAAGATTTGAAGCTGATCAGGAGAAATTCTTACGTTCTCATCAACATGAAGAATCATCGTGTTGCATTTCGGACAAATAAAATTGATATCGGATGTTCTTGCCATATTCAGCTTGGCCCTCGCGAATTTTGAGATCGTTACAAAAATCTGGAGATCTAGAGTTTGAGAAGCATTGCAGCAAGAGCGACGCCGGAAAGTAGGCTGAGATAGATTGCGCCTCGAATCTTCTCTTCCTTTATGGAACTGAGAATTGTCACGTGTTGAGTCTTAACGATCCTTCGGGTTAGATGGGTAGCGATGAAGCCCACTCCGCCACCGATCACGAACACTATGATCGAGTATACTTCTGGTGGAAGGTTTTGGATGAATACGGGCATCACTTTGAGTGAGATTGTGGTTTCAACACCCAGCGCAAGCATCGTTATGATGTGCGGTTTGGCGTGGTCCAGAAATTCGGTTAGTTCGATCATTTCATATCACTGTTGATACGTGTATCGACACTATTATACAGTCGCCTATTTATGAGTTCCGAATCTGTCGATACACTTTTAAACACCTATCGACAATCGATATACGTTGCGCAATGAATAGCGACGTCCAGATCTGGCTCAAATCAAGAATGACAGAGATCGAAGCCCGCCTAACAGAACTGAAACGTCGCCTGCGCCAGGAAGATACAAAAAATGAGCAACAATGAAGAGCTGAAAAAGTGGCTTGAATCAAGATTCCAAAAAATAGATACACGCCTAAATGAACTCGAAAAATCGATCTCAGAAAACAAACAAACGAAAATCCGAATAGCCTGGTATAGAACCCTGATCGGGATGACAGACCTAGGCGGTAAAACTGGAACAGAACAATTAGCCGATCATCTCGGCATCAGTCGCAGCGTCATAAGCGAATACTTGAACAGAATGGAAGAGGAAGGCCTCGTCAAACGAGACTTCAACGAAGACCCCGAACGGAAATCACGATTCGTCTGGAACATCGACTGGAACGCACTACCACCAGAAATAGCGTCTAGACTGAAGAAAAAATAGTTTGAATCGAATTACCACAATCGTCCTACAGTTTAAGAACATAAAGCTCACAATCACATCGACGACGTTTTGCCGCCTAAGAACACTCTTCTAACCTGCCCTCAATGCGGAAAGCTCGCGGTCAGAGGGCAAAAATTCTGCGGCAAATGTAACCAGCCTCTCATCTCATGTCAAGCCTGCACCGCAATAAATCTCGCATCATCAAATTTCTGTCACAACTGCGGAAGGTCCATTCGTACCACACCACCGCTTACTAAAGAAAGGCAAGAACCACCAAAACCTTCAATCACCCCTCCACAAGAAATAGCGGTTACAGCTTCCCCCACGCGCATGCAAACTGGCAGGCTTCCGAGTGAACAGCCAAAAATCGAACGACTACAACTCTGTCTCTCATGCAAGAAACCCATCGGATCTTCAGAAAAATTCTGTCGATTCTGTGGAACACCACAGAAGATCATCACTGAGCTCGCTCAGACGGTACTCGATCCTCATACATTGAAAATCAGCCTTCTAATGTTAAGTAGAGTCACCGAAGCGAAAGAACACTCAGAATATTCAACCATCGATCAATTGACGACAACGATTGGAGAAGTTGCATTGGGCAAAAACAAACCTCATGACTCGCAGGAATTGACGTTCTCGGACCAACTCAGATTGCTGACTCTAGTCTTCGAGTATACACGCGATAAAGTGAACTACAAGGGCGAGGTTTTTGGTGAGTATGTGCGGTGGCCGTGGGAGACTATCAAAACTGGCGGAGATTGCGACTGCAAGGTAGTACTACTTGCGACTATGCTTTCCAGCTTAGCCTTTAGGAGAATGCATTTCCTCGTCCTACCAGGTGGAACTTATTCGGAATCTAACGGGCAAGGAGAGAAAAGGATACAGGGCCATGCTTTGCTTGAAGTTGAACTTGTCGACGGATTGCGAATGGTGCCTGTACGATTAGATCCATCATGTGTGGATTGCGACGTCGACGATATCTCTGATAGCATCAAACCGTTTCTTCAAAACTTCTACAGAGTCCCAATCATCTTACCGTGAGAGAGCATTGGGATTCTGGAATATTGTTGAGTAGTTCACGTTTAAGAGAGAATACTAACATCGATTCCTGACGAAGAACTCGGAGATTACGTGTTGGACAATGATTTATCGATCCCCGACAATTTCAGTTGGCTTGATCCATCCAAACTAGCCGGGTCTGCTCGACCCGAAAACGAGAGACAATTACAAGGCTTGAGGAAGCTAGGCATCAAAGCAATCGTTTCCTTGACGGAAGACACTCTTGACTCAGATGTCGATCGGTTAGGTTTTGACTATTTACATTCTCCCATTACGGATTTCGAGGCGCCTTCGCAAGATCAACTTGGTGAGATTATCCACTTCATTGAGGATAGCATCTCTGAATCGAAGCCTGTGCTAGTACATTGTGCTGCTGGTAAGGGACGAACAGGCACAGTTCTTGCTGCATATCTAGTTCATCATGGAAAGAGCGCTGAAGAGGCTATCGATCAAGTGAGAACTATGCGTCCAACCTCGATTGAGATGCCGATTCAGCAGGATGCAGTTCGATTATACGCCGAGACACACAAGACTTGACCACGGAGACGTTACATGTTACGTACTCAGACACTAAGTATGTGACGGACGTGTCATGTTTCAGTTCGTCCAGTGACTGCGATAATGGCCATGAGGATTCCGAAAACAGACATCAAAAGCATACTGCCTGCGATCGTTGTGATGACTGTGAGGATTCCCGCGAGATACGGTCCCACGCACTCGCCTATGTTGATCGCGGTTTCATATGAGGCGATCGCTTTGCCCGCACGGTCATCAGGGAAATAGCGTGAGATAAGATCGATTGTGATAGGGAAGGTCAAGCCAAGGCTTCCGCCGATCAACGTTATTCCTACTAGCAATGAGATGAAACTTGGTTGAATAGCCATGGTGACCATGCCCACAAAAATTGTCAGCGAGGCAAAGAACAGTGTTCTCGACTTACCGAATTTCAAGTACCTATGCGCGGTGGCATACGAGACCATCCTCGCCACACCAAAGGCAGCGAAGAGAGATCCGATTAGGGCTGCACTGATGCCGACCGAATTCGCATAACCCGGAAATATAGACGTTATGAGTCCCCATACGACTCCGTAGCACACGATCATAATGCACAAGGGAAGGAGCAGCTTGATTGCACGAGTATTAGTCGAAGTACTCTGAGGAATTGTTGTCTCGAGTCTCCTATAGCCTGGAACTAGCCAGATTAGTGCTTGCACGGTAGAGATCCCGATTACGGCTGAGGAGATTATGAAGAGGTTGATGTAACCAAATCTTTCGACCACTAATCCTCCGATCAACGGGCCAAACAAGAGACCCATCGTCAAGGCGATACCATACCGGCCCATCTCTCTCACTCTCTCTTCTTTCGGCGCCAAGTCTGTAACCATAATCTCTGTCGTTACCCAGAATGCTTCCATTCCTATTCCTCCAAGAAATCGTAGGATAATGATATCCAACACCGAGTGAGACGTTATGAGAATGATTGTCGCAAAACCGTTGACCATCAGCGAGACGACGTAAATCCACGCACGATTCGTTTTGTCAGCCAAATGGCCGGCGAAAATAGGCGTAATGGTAGTTGCGATCGCCCAGACGGTGCCAATAAGTCCTAGATCAAAAAACGTGGCGCCAAACGATTGAGCAAAGACGGGTATGAAATAAATGTACATGCCCAAGCCTAGGGCTGTAACGAACACAGAGATGTAGAAATGGGAACGCTTGTCATTCAACAATGGTTTCCACTTCGATAATCTGCAACCATCATGGAGATGGTGGGATAAACTCTACTGCTGAACAGAGATCTTGTCGAGTTATCGAGTTTTTCTGAACGCGGTTGCCTATGTGTACGTTGAGCGTATGTATGGGAGAACTTCTTTCGCGTACATTTGTATAGTTCGAATTTCGTCGGGGCTTGAGCTTTGGATGTAGATGTGTTGGAATCCCATTTTGATATATTTTTCTAGGTTCTTGATGTGGTCTTCGGGTTTGGTTCCTATCAGTCTGTGTTGTGCGATCTGTTCGTCCCCTACATAGGACCCGTGCTCTTCGACCTCTCGGGGGTCAAAGATGTCATATTTGTACATTACAGGAAGCAGCGCCCCTGCCCAGAAACGCGCCCTCGCTAATGCTTTGTCGTAGTCTTCATCATATGCAACCCCAATCTCCACAGCTCTGATGATATTTTTAGGATCACGCCCCGCTTCCTTCGCTCCTTTCTGAACTGCGGGGGATAGGACGTTTCGATAATGGTCTTCGGTCGTATTGACAGTTAGGAAGCCGTCACCTATTCTGCCGGCGATCTCAGCGACAGTTGGCCCGGATGCTGCTACGTAAACTGGGACGGGCGTTGTTGGTTTAGTGTATAGGTTTGCTCTGCGAAGCCTGTAGTATTTGCCTTTGAAGTTTACGAAATTCTTTGACCAGAGAAGTTTCATGACTGTGACAGCTTCCTCTAGACGTTCTGCTCTTTCCCTGAATGATGGCCAGGGACAGCCAACCGGTGATTCATTCAAGGCTTCTCCAGTGCCCACTCCGATGAAAATCCTGTTTGGGTAAAGAGCGCGCATTGTTGCAAAGGCCTGTGCTATAATTGCCGGATTATATCTGAGGATCGGGCACGTGACTGCGGTGCCGATTTCCAGACGTCTGGTTCGTTCTGCGGCAGCGGTCATCCAGACCCATGCGAAACCGCCGGCTGCATTTGTATGTGCCCAAGGATGGAAGTGGTCACTTGTCCAGACCGACTCGAATCCGGCTTTCTCAGCTTCGACAGTAAAATCTAACAATTGTTGAGGTTGATACTCCTCGTGCTCGGTGGCATAACCCAGTTTCAACATGAAGATCAAATCGGAATTTCGAATCGAGTTCGATATCCTTTACTAAGCTATTTCAGATTTCGCATAAACCGAAAATTACTTGATGAAGGGCTAAGGGTTGAGTTGTTCTCCGACATCCGAGTTTTGTTCTGGATGTTTCGGCCTAGTTTCAAGGCCTCTTCAGGGAGACTGCTGCACTCTATTCGATCATAATTGGGTACTGCCAGTGAATCTTGTACCGCATTTGCTGCAGAAAGCGTGGCCGACTTGGATTGGTGATCCGCAAACGCCGCAGTAACCAATCTGTGCTGCCTGGGGTGTTTGAGTGGTAGTTCGCGTTTGTTGTTGGATCTGCCGTTGTTGTAGATCGTTGTATGCCCGTCTCGCACCTGCCAGTGAAAATGCGACGATAACTAGGATTAGGGCCAGTGCCAACGCTGAGATGCCGGCTATGGTTGCCGCGGTTTCATCTAGAACAGTCGTGACACTTGTGATCGTTGTTGTGGTTGTTACAGCGGGTAAGGTTACGAAAGATGTGACATAGGACGTGGCCGTAGAGTAGACAGTTTGGGTTGTGGTCGCTGTTGTTTGATAATTGTTCCCGTTATTATATCCGTTATAGTTCGACCCGCAGTAGGAACCATAATTGTAGTACCCGTGAATTATAGTAACAACCATTTCCGTATCCGCATGAATAGTAATAGCAACGGCTGCCATATCCGCATGATGAGTAATAACAGCGACTGTATCCTCCGCAACCATAACCTCCATACCCATAGCACTGGTTCGGACCAGTACTGTTGCCGTAATACACGCCAGGTTGAGAATAGTTCGCAGAATAAGATGTGGGGTATGCTGCTACGTTAGGCGACATACTTACTGTTGCAACTACAAGGATGACCACGAAGGCAATCAGTAATACTTCGATCTTACGATTCGACGCAATTTCAGGCTCGAATTCATCAGGAGACGCATTTCCTCTCCCCGCTTGGTGGTTTGAAGAGATCACACTGACGTCCTCGAACCGAGCGGATAGAGGGCTTTTAGAAATTCGACGGATAAAATCACATCTGACAATAACAGAATTGAGTCTCTTGTTGCAGTGCGTTTCCGTGTTTTTTTCGCTGTTTGAGTTGCGCTCATTTTGCTCACATCAAATACAACACAGGTTAGTGTGGATATTCCGCTTGCGCCACTTTGGAATATGCTTGGGTGAGACAATGGGGTCAGAGAATGTTGTAATGAAAGGTGGAGATGGAACATAGTTCTGAAATCTACAGGTATACGTTCGTGTAGGTGACATCAGCGGGTTGTGATCTGAACGATAGTTTCTTTACAGTAGGTGCTAACAGACTTCAAAACCAGCCAAGTGGGCTTACTATTTGCCGAAAGAGAAACAGCGCGAACCATTAGAGATAATGATGGACATGAGCGAGTTTCTATACAGCTTCGGCCCACAGAAGATTACCAAAATAGAGCGAGCCTGCAACCTTCGAGACGACCTTTGTAAACAGTACCTGAGCGAGCTGAACGAACGTCAGTTCATTAAGAAAAACGCAAGTGACGAGTACGAGATTATGCAAAGAGGCGTTGACTTCCTAAGGGACACTATTGATTTGTATCGCAAGCACTTCCCAGAACGACGCAAGGTAATTGAAGAGGGCAGATTCTGGAGACCCATTCGTCGAATAACAGGCTCTAGTGATGAGGACACGTCTCGTGACCAGAGTACCACGTGATAGAACATAGTTACACAATTCGTTTTAACCCAATCCTTCTGGACGGGATGATTATGAGCGAAGATGGGCTGATCTCCAACTGCGAGAGAACTGATCGCTGGAGTAAATGAAGAGAAAAAATGGATTATGACAATTGGATTAATGGGCATTATTTTCTCCGCGATATTTGCGATGACGTTGTTCGCCTTCGACGTACTTCGCCCCGCAGGATTGGTGGATATTGGAACTCTGAGGCCCATCTTTGAGATTTCCAGATTACTTTTCGGAATCTGTTCCGTAATCTCCACCGTCGCAGGTGTGAAAGTACTTCTTTTCTTTAGAACATGGCAGAGACGATATTCGAATCTTAAGACAGCAGAAAAAGAACTTGAAAAGAGATACTTTGGCAACGCCGAGAACAAATAACTATTTACTTACCCGTTGACTTTTTTCGTTCTCAGACTTCTATACAGAAGTTAGGCTCTTTGCTAAGTTCTGGCGAAGTAGAGAAAAATAGGTGGTTGGCGACACCATTAGTGTCGCTGCTTTAGGTCGTTTTGATTTACCAGTGGCGATGACGGTAGTACCAGTGGTAATAGTAGTTGCCATTGGACCTGTACATGCTATAGTAATAGTAGCCCGGGTATGAGCAACTCCCACCAATGTACGAGTACCCAGGTGGACAATAGGCGTAGTAATTGTTGTAATTATTGTAGTTGTTAGAGTTCGGTGGGTAGCAACTGCCGCCCACGTAAGAAGAACTCGGCGAACAGTAACCATTGTTATAGTTGGGTCCATTGTTATAGTTGGGTCCATTGTTATAGTACGACCCGTTGTTGTAGTTCGGTGGATAACAATTTCCCCCTACGTATGAATATCCGGGTTGGCAGGAGCTGTAACTGTTTTGGTAATTTTGGTTGTAACCGCCGCCATCAATCGTGACCGTCTGCGAGGTGGTTGCTAACGGCGATGATCCATTGTTACCGAATGCGGTATTGTAGATTGAGACAGAGATTTGTATGGTATGGCCTTGAATCGTCGTTGGTAAGAAGAAGTTGAGTTGGCCGTTGAAGTTGCCACTCCCCGCAGAGGTGAGGCCGGTGTTGACTGAACCTAGATCTGTATTCGTTGTTGTGTCGTATGCATCGCCTACAGCAAAGAGTTGTCCGCTGTAGGAGCACGTTGCGGAAACAGGCACTGTCATCCCGATATTCGGATTATAGTATGATGAAATCGCTGGGTAACTGACCTGTGCTACGCATGGGGATTGGGCAAACACTTGACTGTTACTCGTTGCAAATGTTGCCATCACAAGAAAGATAGTGAAGGCTATTAGTGCGAAATTCCGCGTTTTCATAACTCAGTTATCACCTCGTCGGCACTACACTCTGTAGTTACCTCATCTTAAACTACGTTGTGTAGTTAGATATAACTAAAGCGGAATGGTTTCAGGGTAGGTAATTTTGCCTTCGAGAGACAGATTTTGAACTGGCCACGGCTCAATAATTGCTCCGTTATCGATTCGTAAACCGTAAGACCGACGCGACCTGTTTCGTCTTAGCACGTATTCTGCACATAATAGGAAAGGCTTATTCAATTCAAAGAATTCAGCGTACTGAAGAATAATGCAGAGCGGAGATTTGTGACTATGAGTCGAAGTTCATCGATGGATCTTCTAGAGCTGTACAATTCTTTGAAGGCAAAGCGATGGGTCGATTTGACTCATTCGTTCGCTCCGGGAATTCCTCATTGGTATGGATTTCCGGACGAGGAGCGCCAGACGCTCTTCTATTATGATGAGGGTGTTGGAAGTATCGGTTCATCAATCTTTATCCAGAAATATTCCCATGTTGGGCAATGGGGCACTCATGTTGATCCACCTGCTCACTTCGTGAGAGGGACTAGGACTTTAGATGAAATCGATGTCAAAGAAATGATTCTCCCTCTCGTGGTTATTGATATTCACGAGGAAGCAGCTAAGAACGCTGATTATTCGGTCATGATGGATGATGTCAAGGCTTGGGAGAGCCGACACGGATTGATTCCTGAGGGTTGTTTCGTCGCTTTGCGTACGGACTGGTCGAAGCGTTGGCCCGACGCTCGGGCAATGGAGAACAAGGATTCGTCTGGTTTGGAACATTTCCCTGGTTGGAACATACCTGTGTTGAAGTATCTTTTCGAACAACGTAAAATTACGGCATGCGGGCACGAGACAACAGATAACGCTCCGAACGACTTAGATGTCGAGCGCTATGTTCTCAGCACAAACCACTATCAGATCGAGTTACTGAAAGATCTGGATCAAGTGCCAGAGTTCGGCGCGTTGATCGTTGCAGCCTTTCCGAAACCAAAGAAAGGCAGCGGTTTTCCAGCACGAGTCTTCGCCATCCTACCATAATGTGTGTCTTCAGAAGTAATCGACATGCTGAAGAGTGTTTGATCGAATTCTCCTATTTTGTTAGAGCGTGCATTCGCTTATGCCAGTCACGGAGTAAAGTGAATTGTGTGGGAATGTTGTTGCCTGAGACTTTCAGCGGATGAAGCGCTCCGTACAATGCGAAGTCTGCGAGACTTGGGTGTGGTCCTAGTAGGAAATCTTGTGTACTGAGCAGGTCTTGTGAGAGCTTGCAGATTTCTCTCACCCCGGCTAGCAGTTCATGTTTCCGAAGGTTGAGGATTTCAATAGGGCCACGTTTGGCTTCTTGGAGTTCTATGAAGATCCAACGTTCTTGTGTGTCATGAAATATTTGTGGAAGGTCTGGCAGAACGTAGTTCCATATTCTGTCTTCAACCACGTTATGTGCCCAATGTTCGATAATTCTACTTCTGGCTCGCGTCTCTTTCGGGTTTTCTCCTGGATATATGGTCGGTTTGGGCTTCGTTTTCTCCGCCCAGTCAGCTATATGAGGCCAGGTGACGCCTTTTCCGTCAGGGAGCCAAAGATAGGGAACGTAATCTTGCCCGCTAGCTTCAATAACTTCATGATGATCGCCTTCAGGCACATTCACAAGCTCGAACAAGATTTGTTTATAGCGTAAAATCGCTCGAGCTTTCTCGCAGTAATGGCTGGGTTTCTGATAGTAGAGCCGAGGCGTTGTCATTTAGATCTAATTCTCTGATTTCAATCGCTATCAAAAAACAGATCGGATTGTTCGAGCTAGTTTTTTGAGAGTAGGATAGGAAACATGGGTATGATTCGTTATGGTTGATTTTCTCGTAGTCGTGTTTCGATGTATTCAGCCACTTTCTCTTCGCTGTAATTCTTCTCTTCCTGCTGTTTTCTGAGTTGTTCTCTGATCGAGTTTATGAGTACGTCGATTTTTACGGGTTTGGTTATGTAATCGTTCGCGCCCTTCTTGACAGCTGTGATGGCGTTTTGCACTTCTGGAAATCCTGTTACGATGATTTTTCGCATTTTGGGCGTGGTTTCCTTTAGTTCGGAGAGGAGTTGTGTGCCTTCCATGTCGGGTAGGTGAATGTCGATGATTGCTAAATTGTATGCATTTGTCTTGGATTTTTCTATGGCTTCTTTTCCGTTACTCGCGGTGTCTGTTATGTAGGATTCATCATTAAGTGCGGTTGTGATGACTTTGCGTATTCCTTCATCATCATCTATTACTAATATTCTGGCTTTGATGCTTTTACTCAATCTGACTCACCTCCGAAGCTGTCCTGATCGGGATCGTGGCGGTGAAAGTTGAGCCTTTCCCGAGTGTGGTTTCAACGGTGAGCGTGCCGCCATGCGCTTCAATGAATCGTTTGCAGATCGGCAATCCTAAACCCATTCCTTTGGATTTGGTTGTGAAGAGCGTATTCCAAAGTTTTACTAAATGATCTCTTGGGATTCCGATGCCTGTATCGGCTACTCGAATTGAAACTTGACTGTTTTCCTTCGTGCTGGATATTGACAAGATCCCTCCGTCGGGCATGGCGTCAATCGCATTCTGGATGAGATTGGTAATGACACGGTTCATCTTAGATTCGTCTGCGAGAATTTCAAAATCGTTTAACATTTCATCTTCTACTCTTATGTTGCCTGGGACCTTAACGTTGGTGAGCGTCTGTTTTACGATCGATTTGGTTGTGGTAGGCAGCAGATGGATTTGTGTATCTCTTGAGAAATCGAGTAGGTCATTTACAATTCGATTGGCGTACTGTATTCCGTTATCGATTACTCCAAGCATGTCAGTGACTGAAGGGTTGGATGCGGCTCCAAGATGTTTCCGTATGTTGTATGCTGCTCCGGATATTCCTTGTAAGGGGTTACGCAAATCGTGTCCAACCATCGTTGCGGTTTCTCCAATTGTTGCCAGACGTTGTGATCTGAGGAGCGTCTCTCTCAATTTCTTTTCTGGTGTCAGGTCGACTATGCAGACTAATACCTTCGCGAGCGTTTCCTCATATCCAGGAACCACTCTGCATAACACGTTGACGTGGAGGGTTTCATTGTTCAGAGTCTTGTTCTCAATTTTATTACTGAATTGTGTCTTGCCTTCAGCTAATGAGATGAGTTCATCCCGGAATGTGTTAATTGATTGGCTGGTTATGATGTGTTGTAATCCGTTAACAATTTCTTGAATGCCTCTCGCGTTGTAGAGTTTAAGAGTGGCTTCATTTACCCTGAGAATCTTGACCATACCGGCGCATTTTATGACGTCATCAGGGTGATCGGTGAAATGTTTTCTGAAATCAGAAATTCCTTTGAGCTGCAATTCGTTAAAGTATTCTTTGACAGAGGAGAAATCTTCTTCCCAGAGTGAGATTGGACAGGCTTCAAAGAGCTCATGAAATTTTTCTTCTGACATTCTGCGATCAGTTACATCTATCCAGTAACCGACGACGTCTCGGACTTGATTTTGCTTATCGCGAATGATTCGCTCTTCTTCACGTATCCAACGATATTTCCCGTCTCTATGGAGAAATCTGTACTCAAACGCATGTTGTCCGTCCCTCCAGAGCGCAGGTACCTCATCTTGATATTTTTGGAAATCTTCAGGTGGCACGCGGCTTTTCCAGAACTTAGATCCTGATTCACCAAGTAGCTGTTCAGCTTCAAATCCGACTACCGATTTGATGCTCTTGCTGATATAGGTTGCAATAAAGTCGGATTGATCAGGAAGAGGTTTGCCGACATAGATTACCGCGGGATTGGAAAAGACAGCGTACTCTAACTGTTCCTTCGTCGAACGAAATTCGTCTTCTATTTGCTTCTTTTCGGAAATATCACTCATGTACCCGACAATATCATTCGCGTTACCGTCTTCGTCTCGGATTACTCGCTGTTCTTCACGTATCCAACGATATTTCCCGTCCTTGTGTAGAAACCTGTACTCGTACGTTTGATGTCCATTTCTCCAGAGGGCGGTCATGTTTGCTCTGTATTTTGGTAGATCATCGGGATGGACGTGATTTTTCCAGAATTCTTCTCCGGATTTTCCAATGAAATCTGCAGGTTCGAAACCCAGAAGGGAAGTGATACTTTCGCTTACGAACGTTGACAGCAGAGCCGAGCGATCGGGAAGAGGTTTCTCAATTAAAACAACTGCGGGGTTATAGGAGACAACAAATTCCAAACGCTCTCGTGAAGAACGAGATGATTCATCCAGCATTTTCCTTTGCGTAACATCAGACAACAGTCCATAAGTGTACAGGGCGCCGTCTTTTTCGTAAAGCGACACGGCCCGCTCTTGAATCCAAATCCATTGTCCATCCTTGCGCTGAATTCGATATTCGATATCGTACTCGCTCTCGTTTGAGAGTGATTGATGTAACACTTTTTTCATGATCGGAAAATCGCTAGCAATGATCTCTTCAGGGGTAAATCCTAGCAATTTCGTTATGTTCGGTCCTATGTACACCACTTGTCTTTCGCGTACTATCCACATCACGTCCGGTATGTTCGCGAGAGTGCGGAAGATCGCCTCGTCTTTAACTAGGGGGCGGGTTTTGTCTTCGATCGCGTGCAAGTTGAACTACCTGAAGCAATATTTGGCTAATTTTGAAAGGTGTAATGTTCCAACAGTCGTCAAAGTCTAGTAACAGTTTGGTCAAGCTAACTAGAAAGAATTTCCTAGCTAAGGAAAAACTTAGGCTTTTCAGGAAATTGTTAAGGTCGAATTCTGATACTGGTAAGGTTGCTCAGTGGCTATTCACGCCGTGTTATCTAGTGGCTCAGTGTGTGATCTCCATTTCTGACTGAAATACAGAAGCAGCATCAGTTATGTGAAATTTGAGTTCTGTCTTCAGTTCTTTGTCTTCTCCATTGCTTTCCCAGCATATCTGGCTATGAGGAAGATAACTATGGAAACGATTAGGAAGTCGATCATGACACTTACGAAGTCGCCTATCGCAAAATTCATTCCTTCTCCGATCGGTATTGTCATAGTGGCATTTTTCCAATTGCCGCCAGGAATGAGAGCCCCTGGAACAGGCATTATAATGTCTTGGACGAGAGCTGAGACTACTTTCCCGATATACGTGCCCATTATGAAGCCTACGGCTAATCCTAATACTCCAGCTTTACCGATGAATTCCATGAATTCAGCCCGAATCCCTTTCGGTGGAGGGGGAGCAGGTTTCGGTGTGACAGCCTCTCGAATTTTTCTTAGCTCTTCCAAAATTTCTTGATCAGACATAGATAATCACAATTGAGTTTTACAATATGAAATCGCTCTAATTACCATGCGCCTTACTGATGCGTCGTGAAAATCACCGGTTGATTTCATTAACTAGCTCGCCGATTCGTTTGAGTCCTGCGCTGAGATAGTCTGCCGGAGATCCGTAACCTATACGTAGATATCGATCCATTCCGAAATGTGCGCCTGGTACCACGAGCGTTTTCTTTTCTTGCAGGAGCCGATTCGCGAATTGTTTCGAATTAATTTTCAGGTTATACTTCAAGTAAGCTATGGCTCCTGCTTTTGGAGGAATAAAGCGGAAGTGTTCATCGTTTCGATTTATCCATTCTGCGACGATTGGCAGATTTTGTTTTAGTATGGATCTGGTTTTTGTGAGTATTCTGTTTCGATTGTCCGGTTCCATTACTTTTGTGGCTACGTAGTCGCTAACCACGTTTGGCGCGATGGATGTGTAATCATGGTTTGACCATAGCTTTGTCGCCATCTGCTTCTTAGTGGTTACCCAGCCGATTCTCAATCCTGGGAGTCCGTAGGCTTTTGATAAGCCACTGATCGCCAGCGCCTTATCATGATAATTCCATATGGACGGTGTAGTTTTTCCGTTAATTTCCGAGCCTTGGTATACCTCATCTGAGAGGATCCATGCGTTAACTTTCCTAGCTATTCCACATATTTCGTCTAGATGTTTCTCGTTCAGAGTGGCTCCGGTAGGATTGTTCGGATTACAAATCGCAATCACTTTCGTCTTCTTGTTGACTATTCGACTTAGAGCGGAGAAGTCGGGGATCCATTCGTTTCGTGATTCTATAAGCCTGAAAGTTTTCACTTTGGCTCCAAGGTTATTGGCAAGTCCACAAATCTGCATGTAGTTTGGAACCATGAAGGCAACTTCACCTTTGTGTTGGAGAAGACGCCATAAAGCCACGAAATTTGCTTCGGAACTCCCGTTGGTTACGAGTATGTTGTCCTGATCTGCGTCTTCGTATATTGCAGCGATTCTCTTTCTCAGCTCTATCGTTCCATTGGTTTGCCCATATCCCAATGCCTTATCGAGCACCTCAGGCGCGTCACCTTCCATCACTTCCCTTATCGTTAGAGGATGTACCCCGCTTTCTGAGAGGTTGTACTCCACATTGTTCTCCCATGTGGACTGCCAGCGTTCCATTTGGAATTCGTGAAATTTCGTCAACTAGGACCGAGGGCGAAGAGATCTCGTGACCATAGAAAGTTTTCGTCATCTAATGAGGAGTAGCTAAAGGATGCTAGATGCGAGATTTGTTGTTGTAGTCCGTTATGTTCGTCTGAGTGCTCCCCCTATGAGTCCACCGACTAGACATACGACTGCGTTCCCAAGAGCAAGCAGGGTTATGATCCCACCTGTGGATCCTTTGAGAAGGACTGCCAGGCCCGCTTGCCCAAGAAGGCTAACGATCGTAGCTCCAGCGACTAAAAGTATTATTGATAAGACCACCGCGCCTCCAATCCCCGCAATCAATCCTGCGGCAGCACCACGGCCAGCACCTCGCGTGACAAGCCCGGCAACAAAACCAGCCATTAGGGCTCCGAAAATCGGTATGTACCCGAGCAAAATCAATAACAGAAATCCAGCTACTATCCCAAGACCAATACTACCTTTCGGTCTCGGTTGCGAGTATGGCGATTGTCGAGGCTGCGAAACATTCTGAACTGGAGTTTGCGCGGTTTGTGACACGACCGTTGTTAAGCGCGTTCCACAATCTGGACAAAACTTGGTTTCCGAATGCTTCCCGCAGTTGGGACAGAACGGCAAATGCAGCTCACGTTTATCTGTGGATTCAGCTGGAAATAATGCTTTCGACAAGTTATATCGTAGTCGATGGCGCTACAGATTGAAGTTTCTACTCAGTTCTTCTCTCAATTCGTTCCGTCATACCGAATTATTTGATGTGAAGCGTTTACTGATTCGGCCCGAAAATTTCATCGTGTAATTTATCGACGTCTTCTTTCGTGTTGATCTGCAATATTTTTCGGAACCGTTCTTTGATTCGACCTATGACCCACTGATTCCTTTCATTGCCGAGCTGGAGGAAGAATCCAGTGTTATGATTCCATCTAGGCGAAATGTTGTGCTGTCTCATATGTAAGATCAGTTCTTCTCGCGTAGGATCTCGATCAAGTGGTAACTCCAAGTATTTCAAAAAGGATTTGCCCATGTGATCCACTTTCGATGCGTTATCCTGTTATCTGTCCTGTGATTGTGCTGTGGTTAGAATTGTAATTGTGAAGATTGATCCTTTTCCGAGAGAACTCTCGACATTGATAGTTCCGCCATGAGCTTCTACTATTCGCTTGCAAATTGCCAATCCCAAACCGACCCCCTTAGGTTTAGTCGTGTAGAGAGGAGCCCAAATTTTCTCCATATCCTCCTTCGATATTCCCCTTCCCGTGTCTGCAAACACAATCTCCATTTTACCGTTCACTTGCTTGTTTGAGATTGTTAGTGTACCGCCTGCAGACATCGCATCGAGAGCGTTTTCGATTATGTTGATGAACGTTCGTATGAGTTGATCTTTATCCACGAAACACGTTGGCGTAGTCGTGGTCATGTCTTCTACCCGAATTGTATTTGGGATCTGAACTTTAGATATTGATTCTTTAATGAGGAGACTTGGAGATGATTCGGTACGGTGCAACGTTATATCCTTCGAATATTCCATCAGTTCCTCGAGAAGTTTGTCCGAGTATTCCACACTCTTATCAATGATCCGGATTATTTCGTCAAGTTTCCAATCCGTGTTCGAGGTTCTCGCTTTGAGAAGATACGAGGCTCCAGCGATACTTTGTAGCGGATTGCGAATATCATGTGCGACCATCGCAGCGGTCTCACCAATAGCGGCCAGTCGTTGAGATTTCAGAAGTTGTTCCTGGCTCTGCCGTAACCGTCCGAGATCTGCTAATCGTTTCATCGCAAACGCGACTTGCAATGCTAGGATTTCGAGAAGTTTCTGATCTTCTTTGGTGAAAGCACTCAGTGTTTGTCTCTCCACATCTAATTCAGCGACAACTTTTTCGTCAACGATGACCGGCACAACCAACTCCGACAGCATCGTCGTTTCTTTTCCCTTACGTTTGAAGTCGACATAATCTGGTTCGTGTTGAGTATTTCTCAACATGATCGTTTTTCCAGTCTTGAAAACTCTTACAGTTACCCCCTTTCCGTCGAAATCTAACTCTGAGATGCCGGGTTCTGGACCTCTGAATCCTGCGATCCTTAGAGAGTTCTCTTTAGCGATTACGAAGTCAGTATAATCGAATCCGAGAGTGTATTGAATTGCATCGAGTGTGTGGTTTACGATGTCGTCAAGACTGTTAGCTGAACCAAGCTTCTGAGCGTATTTTTGAAGAGCACTTAGCCTAGCATAAAAATTCGCTAATTGTTGTTTCTTCTCTGTCCTAGGCGGGGGGCGCCTCTTTCTCCGCATATTTGGCACTCTGTGATCCCTTTGAGCGTGTTCACAGACTTACAGTTGTCGATGGGTTTTGGATAAATCCTGACCGTATCTGCGTCCTCGAAATTTTCAGCTTTGCGTTGCCATCTTAGCTCGTAGGTCAGATCGACTATCATAGATCGTGATTTTAGTAACGTGCGATGGCAGGCTAAGATCCGTTCGGATAGCAAACTTTACTTGAACTCAAGTCAGACGACGTATCTGGTGTGGAGCCTAAAGGAATGAAGGGCGCTCTGGCGGTTTGGGAACGAGACGCGCGCAAGTTCGCTAGGCAGCCCATACTGATGTCGTCTGCAATAATCGGACCATTCCTGTATTTGCTTCTTCTTGGTTACACGTTTGGTGGCGCAATTACTTATGCTCCGGTCGTGATTGTTCGTGAAAGTTACGGCAAATTTTCGTCTGATTTCATCGACATTCTTCGGACCCAATTAAATTGCGAGTATGGTGGAGTGAATTGCAAAAATGCGTTTCAATTGGTCGATGCTCCCGATTTGGATTCAGGACAAGCCATGCTTCGTGAAGGTTTGGTTAAAGCAATCGTCTACATTCCTTTAGGTTTCGATCAAGCGCTGGCAGTCATGAACAATACTCAGCCGACGATCACCGTCTATTTGGACAACACTGACCCGGTAAGCGCTTCTGCGGTTTCAGCTGGACTGACCCAGGCCGGTCAACAATTCTCTACTCAGGAAGCGATTGCGTCTTCGAATGGCCCCATCGTTGACGTAGTACCATCCGACTACTATCGAAATGTCTTCTACATCGAATTCATGGCACCAGGGTCTCTCGTTCAATGCATCATGTTCTCTTCAATTATAGGAGGTGGGGTTGCGCTGCTTGAGGATAAGGAGAGAGGAATTATCGAAGGATACCTTGTCACTCCACTGAAACAGTACGAGATCGTTGTAGGTGTACTCTTCGCAGGTGTAACGAAGGCGATGTTCTCAACCGGGATCTTATTCATACTCGCAGTTCTAGTGGGTGCTTTTCGTCCGGACGCGGACCATTGGGATATGCGCTCATGTTCGTAACGCTATTTCTCACTTCATTAGGACTGATTTCGATGATGACTGCATATGCAATGAAGGCCACATCAACTAATGGCTATAGGTTCACATCTTTCCCGATTAACCTGATTCTATACTTCACGAGCGGTGCGGTGTATCCAATCAATGGATTTCCAACCTGGATGCGTGACATTTCAGTGTTCAATCCGGAAGCTTACTCTGTCCATGCACTTCGGCTTCTAATGTACAAGGGCGCCGGATTGTCGGCCGTTCTTGGAGATTTCGCCTTCCTAGCAGTCTTCACGGGAGTTATGGTCGCAGTGGCTACGATTACCTTCAAACGTGTGTTGTAACAAAAATCAGGAATCAGTCATTTGAGCGTTGAGGTCAAAGTTTCAAGGGTGATTAATTGGAGTGCGGGCTAGAGCAAAGTCATAGGAGTGCCGTTAGCATCGACGTCTTAGGTTTTTAGTGCATGCGCTTTGCCCATAATGCGCACTTTTTTGGCGTTAAGATCTAGTATGAGGAACGTATCCTGCTCTGAATACACGATTGGTTTCTCAGACTCGATAACGATCGACGTATCACTCTTTTCCGTGATAGTGATTGGTAAAGTCTGCATACCTACCGTGACGTGGAAGACACCTTCTTTCACATCATCTGAATAAAATGGGCTTTTCTTGAAGGATAGTTTCACTTTTGAGTCAGTTCTGACGTCATCAGGAGCGCATAGCATAGAGCCTCGCTTCATTTCTTCAACAGTCGCGCCTTTCATAGCTAGACCGACTCTCGATCCTGCTTCTGCTTCTTCAAACTCTTCATCTTGCATTTGTATGGAACGCACTATCACCTCCTTGTTGGCCGGTAACAACGTGAGCTTGTCATATTTTCTTGCGACACCTCTTTTTACAAACCCTAGAATGACTTCTCCGACTCCCTTAACACTGAAAGAATGATCCACAACCACGACGGCGGGAGATGTAGTATTTCTTTCAGGCTGATAATTTTTGAGCAAATCAAGAATCTTCACTGCATCACGATTCTCGACAGAAAACGATTTGGCGGTTGTATCTTTAGTTAACTTAGCGATCTGGTCGGCCGTGGCGTAGGGAGAAGTTATAGCAATCCCTTTGGACAAACCGACTGCGTCAAGTATCACTAGTGTCTCGCCCAGTTCTCTGGTCATTCCAGAGAATGTAACGATAGCCGCATCGACGCTCGAAATTATCTGGCTCTTTGGTGATAATTTGTCTTCTACTGGATACATGAAAGTGAAAATGTTGTTCTCTGTTTTGCGGCTGCACATGACAATATCGCTCTCCGTGTTTTTCTTTCCAAGCTCGAGGCCAAGCGCATCGTCATGATCGA